>NZ_JBFBHW010000032.1:0-95945 GCF_040685395.1 Kitasatospora sp. NPDC088779
CCGCCGGTGGGGGCGTAGGTGAGGCCCTTGAGGGTGATCAGGGAGCGGATCACGGCCTCGCGGTAGGGGCCCTGGTAGGTGCACTGGGCGGCCCAGTCGCGCCAGAAGTCGGTGGTGCGGGCGAGTTCGTGGTCGGGGCCGACGATGGGTGGGGCGCCGCGGTGGGACTCGCGGTAGGTGAGGACGAACGCGGTCCATTCGCCGGCGGTGACGGTGAACTCGGCGGTGAGGGTGGCGTCCGTGTCGGCGTGGTAGTGGGCGCTGTCCAGCCATATCGCGTCGGGACCGGCGACCGCGGCCAGGCGGTGCGCGCTGCCGGGTTCGGTGTTCGGGCGGTCGAGGGCGGGCCGGGTGCGGCCGTAGCCGAAGCGGGGCCGCAGGGTGGAGCGCACCCGCACGGTGCCGGACACGCCCTCGACGATGCGGACGATGCGGGGCACCGGGTCGGCGCCGACACGGGCGGCGGCGGGCATGAAGTCGGTCACCCGGACGGTCCCGCCGGGGGTGTCCCACTCCTGTTCCAGGATCAGCGAGTCGCCCCGGTAGCGGCGGCGGTCGGCCGGGCGCGGGCGGTCGGTGGCGGGGGCCAGGTGCCAGGAGCCGTGTTCGTCGGTGCCGAGCAGGCCGGCGAACACGGCCGGCGAGTCGAAGCGGGGGGCGCACATCCAGTCGACGGTTCCGTCCCGGTGGACGAGGGCGGCGGTCTGCGTGTTGCCGATCAGGGCGTGGTCTTCGATCCGGCGTGCGGTCGGGTAGGCGTGGGCGTGGGCGTGGGCGTGCACGGGCGTCCTTACGTGGGTGGGAGCGGGGCGGCCGGGGGTCCTGGCCGTGGTGGGTGGTCAGGTGGTGCGGCAGGTGGGGGCGGTGCGGGGGGTGTCCGCTTCGAGCAGCACGCGGGCGGCCGTGCGGCGCAGGCCGGGGGACAGTCCGTCGGGCAGGACGACCCGGTCCAAGGCGCCGCCCGCCGTCCACGGATCGCCGGTGCGCGCACCAGGGGAGTGGGCCAGGGCCCGGCGCAACGAGGGGTCGAGGGCGGCGAGGACGCCGAGTACGGCGGCGGCGTCGGCGAGGTCGGTGTGGGGGTCGCGGCGGCCGGCGGCGGCGAGTTCGAGGGGGCCGGTCAGTACGAGCAGGTCGGGTCCCGGGTGTGCGAGGCCGCGTTCGAGCGCGGCGAGTACGGTCCACGGCATCCGGCCGGGTGCCAGCAGCATCACCGCGTCCACCGGTGTCGGCAGGGGCGAGCAGGTGGCGACGACGGCATGGCTGTCGCGGGCCAGGCGCGCGAGGATCTGCGCGCGCTCGTACGGGGGCTGGGCAGCGGTCAGGCACACGACCGGGCGGGGTCCGCGTCGGCGTGGCGCATCGGGCAGGGCGTGGGCCCGGGCGGTGAACCTGCGCGCGGTGGTGCCGTCGGGACACACCACCACGACACGGCCGATCCCGGGCCGGGCCGCGACGTCGAGGGCCAGGCGGGCGGCGGCGTCCAGGCGCGCGGTTCCGCCGGTGGGCCGTGCCGGGGCGTCGAGCGGCAGCTCCAGGCGCCAGCCGCGGGCGGTGGCCGGGCCCAGCTCGTGCAGCCGGCCGTACCGGGGGCCGGGGCGGGCGGTCCACAGCTGGCCGGCCTGGTCGACCATCGCGGTGGCGGTGGTCTGCAGCAGGCGTCGTGCGGCCGGGACCGCGGCATCCGACAGCAGGTCACCGGCTGCGGTGCCGGCCGCCTGGAGTGCCAGGACGTCTTCGACCAGCAGCAGCTGCCAGGGCCCGAGCCGGTGCGCGCGGTGAGCGTCGGCGACGACCTCGGCGCCCGCGAGCGTGGCCACGGCCAACACTGGCCCCGGGTCCCGGAGTTCGCGCGCCACGGCGATGGGGTCGCCGTGCAGCGTGCTGCCGGCCGGGGCACGACCGACTGCGACGCGCTCGCCGAACCCGTGGACCCCGACCAGCCGGGCACCGGGCGCCGCGGAGGGTTGCCAATGGGAGAGCGCGTGGGCGATGTCGCCACCTTGCAGGATCACCAGTGCACGGGCGGCGGCGCCGACGGCGTGCCGGGCCTGGACGGTGAGCGCGGTGCGCGGCCCGGTCATCAGCAGCCGCGCGGCCCTCCCGGTCCTGGCCGGCGTCTGCGGTACCTCGGCCCGGTGGTGGGCCGGGTACGCGGATGCGGTCTGTACCGCGGTCACCGGGTTCCTCCCGGCCGCTGGGACCTCACGCGGCGGGGGGTGGTGCGGACGTGCATCCACTGCGCCGCGATGCGTACTTGGCTGATGCTCGTCTGGGCGGAGGCTGCGCGGTGGGCGAGGGTGTCCAGGGCGAGCCCGGCATCCGCTGCGGCGGCGCCGGTGCGGTAGCGGACGCCGTCGGCGGCGATGTCGACCACCAGCAGGCTCCTGGCAGTGGTGGTGATCTCGATGAGAGGAGTACCCGTGTGCGGGCCCTCGACGAGGCGCAGGTCCACCTGCTTGGAACGTGCGAGTTCGACGAGATGGCTGAGCTGGGCAGCGGCAGTTGAGGGGCCACCCGTGGGCTGATGAAGGATCGCCTGGTCCAGGTATGCGGTCCGGCGCCCGGCCGACGTCGGCACCGTGGTCGCGAGGGCGGCGAGGGCCACGCGTTCGGCATCCGGCACGGTGGGCAGCACCGTGCTGATCCATAAGGCGTAGTAGTCGGTGGTGTGCAGTCCCAGCGGGATCACGCTGCCGCCGCCGGCTCGCCAGCCCGGGGCACCGTTCAGCACACTCGCCAGACGGGCGGCCCAGCCGGGCATCCGGTCGGTGACGGTGTGGGCGTCCATCCGGGCCAGGGCCTGCAGCGTCTTGAGCTCCGCCTCGGCTCCCATCGCGGCCAGCGCTGTGGCGAGCTGCTTGCGGGACGGCCGGGCCGTCCCGTCCCGGAAGGGCGCCAGCTGGTCCAGGGTCAGACCACTGCGTGCGGCCAGTTGGGGCCAGGTGAGGCCGCAGGCGGCGAACAGGTGGGCCAGACGCCCGTTGACCACGGCCGGGCCCGGCAGCAGGTGGGAGTGAATGGTGCCCGGCTGGGTGCCAGGAGTGATCGACACAGTACTCACGCCCCCTTCCCGGCGAGGTTGCGGGCGGCGTCCTCGAGCAGCATGAGGTGACGCCGGGGCACGCCGGGACCGGACTGGATCCAGGGCGAGGCGGAGCCGACCGGGTGCTGCCTGGCCCGCTCGGCCAGGGCCGGGTCCAACAGCGCGCAGGCGCGCACCAGGCCGGCGGCCCGCTGCGCGGCGCCGTCCTGCCCGCCGCTCGCGACGTGGTCGCCGGGCAGGGGGAGGACGACCACCAGGGGACGGGCGGCGTCTGCGCTGTCGCGCGCGAGGAGCGCCCACTCGATGACCTCGGCCGCAGTCTGTTCGTCGGCGGACTCCAGGACGAGCAGAGCGTCGGCTCCGGCGGCGGGCACCGGCTCGCACGTGATCAGCACGAGGAGGCTCGCGCCGCCCTCGGCGAAGTGCCGCACCGCGCCGTGGCGCTCCTCGGCTCCTGTGCCGGGGGTGATCACCCCCGTCCACAGGGAGGCTGGGCGCTGCCACTCGGTCAGACCGGCGACCACGGCGTCGAACGTAGTGGCCAGCTTTCGGCACTGCTCCGGCGTCGCGCACACGACCTGGACGCGGCGCAACCCGTGGCGGGGCGCTGTTTCCAGGACGAGGCCCGCCACGTCGGCGAGCGCTGGCGCTGCGGTACCGGACGGCGTAGCGGCGGCCAGCAGCCGGTGGCCGCGCACCCGCCCGGTCGCGGCGGCCCCGGCGGCGGAGCGTGCGACCGTCACCGTGCCGGCGCCCTCGGGCAGCCGGTGCGGCGCGGTGGAGGTCAGGAACAGGCGCGCGGCGGCGGGCACGACCTCGTCGGCGCACACCTGCCATCCCGGCGCGCCCCGTCGGCCGGTGCGGTCGGCGTCGGCGACGACGATCAGGTCCCATCGTGCGGCGCCGGGCATGCGGTGCAGGGCGGTGACGAGGGGCAGCGCCTCGGGCGTGGCGACGACGGTGGCCGGCTGCGTCGTACCGGCGAGGTCGAGCAGGGCCCGTACCGAGGACACGGCCGGCAGCCCTTCGGCCAGGGCCTTGCGTCCGGCCCGGAGCCGGTCGGACAGCTGGAGGCCTGCTAGAGCGCCGGAGTGCTGCCGGGCGGTGCCCCACTCCTGCATGGCGAGCTCCCACGCGGGCCCGGACGGGGCGACGACCAGGATCCGCCCGGTCGTGCCGAAGCGGGCGTGTGCGACCGCCGCCGCCGCCTGTTGCTGCTCGGAGCGGGGGATCTGCGCGGCAGCCCGGTGCGGGGCGTCGGCCAGTACGGCGGCGACGGCTTCGACGGCCGGGCGCAGCGCCTCCGGGAGCGCCGGGGCGGGAAGGGGCAGGTGGATGCCGGGGCGGATGTCCCACGGGCGGATGGTCCCGAGGTGGGCGGCGAGAGCGGTGGCCTGCTGGAGGGTGGCGACCTGCAGGTCGTCGAGCAGGCGCCGGATGCGTGCGCTCACCGTGGCGGCCGTCAGCCCCAGTTCGGCGGCGGCCTCCCGGGGGGTGCGGCGGGCGAGGAGCCTCAACAGCGCCTGGGCGGGCCTGCCGAGGTCGGCCGGGTCCTCCCCGTGGAGGGACAGCACGCGGCAGGGGACCAGTTGCGCGGCCGTGTAGGCGGCGGCGAGCTGAGGACGTGTGAGCAGGGCGTTGCGCTGCATCAGTCCTTCGGCGGCTCGCCGAACCAGCTCGACGGGCAGGCGCTGGCCGGCGGCGATCTGCTCCACCGTGCCGGGCCCGCACAGCAGGGCCGCCCAGGCCAGGGAGTCCGTGTCGCCGCTCAGCGTGCGCGCGAACGCGGCAGTGATCGCGGCGGCGTCCTTCCTGCTCCGCCCGGCGGAGCCTGATGGCAGGGAAGCGTCGGGGATGACGGTGTGGTTCATGCGGTGTCCCGTGAGGTGGAGGGCGAGGGCCGGGTCGGGCGCTGGCGGGCTGGCGGGCCTGCGGCCGGTGCGGACGGCAGACCGTGCCGCCGCACGGCCTGCCAGGCACTGAGCCGCAGGCCCGTGGGAGACAGAAGGTCAGGGTGGAGGGTGTCGGTGGCACGGGCACGCTCGGCGGTGTCGCGCATCTCCTCGGCCACTGTGGTGTCCGCCCACGCGCAGACCGCCCGGGCACGCTGCTCATTGGCGCCGGCAGGCAGCGGCAGCGCTAGCTCCAGGCCAGGCCAGCCGCCGCCGGTGGCGCGGGCGCGACGCAGGTCCTTCTTCAGGTCCGGGTCGAGGGCGGCGAGGGCGGCGGTGAGCGTGGACAGGGTCCCCCAGCGGCCGTGTGCGGTGCTGTCGGCGGCGATGAGCAGCAGCGGGCGCTGCCTGCCCGGGTCGGCGGGGGTGAGCGCGGCCTCGATGGCGGCGGCGGTCCGGGCTGCGGGCAGCTCACCGGTGGTGTGGATGAGGGCGTCCGCGTCCAGGCCTGCGGGCAGCCGGCCGCCGGTCACCAGCACCCGCAGCTGGTGTGGACCGTGCCGAAAGCGCGACACCACCGTGTTGTGTTCCGGGTCATGGCCGGCGGGTAGGACGTCGATCTGGACCCCGCCGTCGCCGTCGGTGATCGCCTTGGCGAGCCGTGCGGCGTCCCGATCGGTCGCGCCGTGGACGACCACCCGCGCCAGGTGGTGGGCACTCGCCAGGGCGAGGACCAAGTCGCCTAGGCCCTCGCCCCGCAGGCCCGGTGCCGCCGCGGCCGCGAGCCGGTAGGGACGCATCCGCCCCGCCTCGACGGCCTGACATGGCATCAGGTTCGCGGTGATGGGGCCCGTGGTGTACGGATCGCAGCCTTCGTGGCGCGTGCGGCCGGTGGCTGTGAGGCGCGGTGTGGACGTCAGCCGGAGCACGGCGCGCACCGGTGGGCAACTCGGGTGGCGGCCGACCCGCTCCCCTACCTGTGGCAGGTGATCGTCGAGCGCGATCGAGAGATCGAAGGGGTGGTGCGTGTGGGCGGCGGCCAGGATCTCCAGGCCCGCGGGTGTCGTGATGACGGTGGCGGGCAGGGTCGTGCCCACCAGACGGCGCATTCCCCGCAGGCTGGTGGCGACGGGAACTCCCGGCGGCGTGGGCGGGCGGCCCGGCCGCTCGGCTTCAGAGCGTGTCAGGATGACGGCGACGTGCCCCGCCTCGCGGCGCGTCGCGGCCAGCGTCGCCACGTCGCTGGTCCAGTGCTCGCCGTACGGGGTGACGGCCAGGACCCGCGTGCCGGCGTCGGCTTCGCGGTCGGTGACGGCGCGGGCGAGCCCGGCCTGTTCGGCGCGCGGTGCCACCACCAGCGCCCGGCCCGTGTCCGCCAGCGCGCGCCGGGCACGGTCGACAACGGTCGCCAGGTGCGCGGGCAGCGGCGCGGTGGTGTTGTACTCGCGGTCGGGGTACACGTCGGCCGGGCGCACGATCCCGGCCAGACAACCCAGGCCGACGGCCTGGTGGATGCTGGCGAGACCGGTGCTGACCAGCAGGTTGGCGCGGTAGTTGCTGACAGTGGCTCGGGAGTTGCCTAGCTCGGCCGCGATGTCGCCGGTGCTGTGGCCCGCAGACAGGCGCAGCAGCAACAGTTGCTCGGGACCGAGGTCCCCGATGGTGTCGAGGCCTGGTGCGCCGAGGTTGTGCGCCGTCAGGTGGCCCGCCAGGGTGTGGGCGGCGACCAGTGCGGTCCGGGACCGGACGTCGGCCGCCCTGCGCAGGCGGGTCACAGCGCCCGTCACCTCCACGACGTTGCAGCCGAGCTGTTCGGCGATCTCCTCGGCGGTCAGTGGTCCCGCCATGCGCCGTGCCCAGGCCTGCGACGCGGCGTCGTCGAGCGGAGCGGGCACACCGGCCGGGCGGGCCATGGCAGTGCTCATCGCGCACCTGCCCGGTCCCGCTCGGCCATGACGCCCCGGGGTGCTCGGGCGACCTGTCCGTCGGTGACCGGTCGTGCGCCGGCGACCGGGGTGGGTGGGATGCGGTTCATGGGCGGTGTCCTGGTGAGGGTCGGTGGTGGCCGGGCGCCGACGTGGGCGACGGCTACCGGGGATGGACGGGGATTGCCGTGGTCACCACGCGGGGCGGATGCTCGCCGCGGCGGTGAGCTCGGAGGCCGTACGCCGCAGCATGCTCAGGCTCGGTTGCGGGTCCAGTGCCCGGGTCGCGCAGCGGTCGACGAGACGGCGGAGTTCTTCGGCTGAGTCCGATCCGCCGATGCGGTAGTGCGCTCCGTGGTGCTTGACCTCGACGACCAGCACGGAGCCGGCCGGGCCGGGAAGGAGGAGTTCGACCAGTTCGGTGGTGGGATGGCCGCCGCTGGCGGCTGTCGCGACCTGGACCCGCACCTCGGTGCTCTCGGCGAGATGGACCAGGTGCCGGATCTGCCTTGCCAGGCCGGGACTGGCGCCCTGGCGCAGGACGGCTTCGCCGAGGACCACCGTCCACGGCGGACCGTCCGTGAGAGCGGTGCGCGACAGCGGTGTGGTCAGGGCGGTGCGATCCGCAGGGCTTACCTCGTCCATGAACTGGATGACGGCGGCGCCGTAGGTGCGGGTGCGCAGCCCGATCGGGACGACCAGGGCGGCACTCGCCCGCACCCGCTCGGCTGTGCCGGCGACCAGCATCAGGCGCCCTGCCCATCCGGGTTGGCAGTCCGCGAAGGCCGCGCAGTTTTCCGGATACGCCGTCAGCTGCGCGGCGATAGCGATCAGGCCCGGCCAGTGGTCGCTCGTCTCCGGGGTTGCGTAGGCCGCGAGCAGTCCAGCGGTCTGGCTCGGGCTGGGGACAGCCAGGCCGGTCTCGACGCGCCGAAGGTAGTCAGCTGAGCAGCCGGCCGTGGTCGCGCCGTGGCGCAGCATCCGGTCGGCGCGGGCGGTTCGCAGGCACAGCCCGAGCAGGACGGCGCCCGCCGCGCGGCCCCCGCGGCCCAGGGGCTCCGGGCCCGGAAGGCCGGCAATGTCACGCATCGAGCGTCGCCTCGACACTCTGCCGTCCGGTGACGGTGCCCGGGTCCGCGGCGGGCAGCGGCGCGGGCATCCGCACCGGATCGGTGGGGGATCCGGTGTACGGCGGGGCGGTCGAGGTGACCAGGTCGCACGGCACGGTGGAGCTCCAGGGGAGTAGTCAGCGGGAGACGGACGCACACGGGCGGGGCCGCTGGGGGTAGGCGGCGGCGACCTGACGGGCGAGATCGGTGTGGCCGGCGCGACAGCTGGAGTACGAGGCGTCGCTCGCGGCGGTGAGACCGGTGTGCGTGCGCACGGTGGTGGCCGAGACCAGCACCGCGACGGGAAGGCCCTGCGCGTCGGCGGTGCGCTGCACCGGATCCGGCATCGCGGCCGGCGGTACGAGGGTGTCAGTCACGCCGTGCCCCTCTGGCAGCGGGGCTGGGCGACCTCGCCGAACACGGAGAGGGCGCCTCCGTCCTCGAACAGCAGGGTCCCGTTGCACAGGGCCATCCAGCCCTGCTTGGGATGGGACACCACGATCTGGGCAGCGGCAGCGTCGGGTGCTTCCGGCGTAGGGCAGTTCGGCTCGTGCTGGCAGTTCGGGACGGTCACCAGTTTCTCCTCTCTCTCGACGTGCTGAAGGGGCGGTCAGCGACGCTGTGGCTGCCGCGGTGGGCGCCGCCGGCCCGGGACGCCATACGCGAAGTGCTCGGCCAGCGCGTTTGCCACGGCGGCCGGGTCGGTGGTCCCGGCTCCCGGCGGCACCAGCCAGTGGATGCCCTCGTGCGGCGAGGCCGTCAGCGGCGGAATGTGGACGCGTGCCTCCGGGGGCATCGGGCGGACGCCGGGTGCCCGGGGCACACGCTGGCGGAGGAACTCGCCGGGCGGCAGCAGGAGGTCGTGGTAGCCGAGCCTGGTCGCGATCACCGGCCCGCAGTCCGGGCTGATTGCCGCCAGCACCGCTGCGGCGGGCCCGTCGTCGATCCGCAGGACCTCGAACACCCGTCCGCACAGGAGACCGACGACGTGCGCCGGCAGCCACACCGGCCGGGCCGAAAGCGACACAACCGCACTCGCTCGTTGCATGAGGCGCCTACCGCTTCCGCGCGACCGCGCCGTAGGCACCCGCCGCCCGAGCCAGCCGCAGGTTGCCCGGCGCCCGCGAGGCGGACCACCGCTGAACGGGGACGACACCGGGCCCCAGCAGCTCCCAGCCGTCGAACAGCGCAGTGAACTCCTCCCGGGACCGCGCGAAGAACGGCAGCTGCATCGCGGTACGTCCCAGAACGCGCCGGCTGTCCCTGACGTGGTCCAGACTCCGGTGACTGATCGCCAGCAGGCTCCCCGGCGCCGCGACCTCCGTGTACGCGGTCACCACCCGGCGCGCGTCCTCGACCTCGTGCAGCACGTCGAACAGCGTCAGCGCGACCGGCTCACCCGACGAAATCAGCCCACTGCCCAGCACCGCCCCCACCTCGGCGAGATCGGCACGCACATGCCGGACCTCCGACGTGCCATTCCCCCTCAGCAGGGCACGGGCGTGCGACATCACGATCGGGTCCCGATCGACGTAGACCACCCTCGAACCAGGTGCTGCCAGCTCGTGGACCTCGCCAAGCAGTCGGTGATGGACCGATCCCGGCATTGCCCTGTCCCACCAGTGCGGCAACGGCAACCCACACCCGAGATCGAGGATCTGCATCGGACCACAGCTCCCGATCCAGGCCAGCACCGCCTTCCGGAAGGCTTTACGCTGCAGCGCGGCCCGCCGAGCCCCGGGCTCCCAACCCCACAGCAGGCCGACCTCCTCCCGATCCGCTGGAAAATTACCGATCCCGCCCAGCAGGTAGTCCTCGACCCGCGCGGACTGCGGCCGATGGAGATTCAGCTCGATCCCGTCGAACTCCTCCACGGCGTCCGGCTGCGCCATCTCATGGGCCGTGGTGATCATGCGGCACGCCCTGCCACGGTGAGGCGGGCCGGGAGGCGGTGAACCTCGTGGAAGGTCAAGGGGCCGCTTGCGTGCAGCGCCCAGCCCTGTTCGAGCGCGGCGAACGCGATCTCGGCGTCCTGCTTGGAGGAGGTGGCGGAGGCCGTACCTTCGCGGGGAACGACCGGGACGTGGGGGTACACGGCGGGACTCCTTCGGATTGATGGACGAGGCGAGATGGGACAGGTGGGCTGGTCAACCGTGGTGGTGAGAGCGGCGACGCCGCCGGACGGGCTCCTGCCAGGTGGGGCGCTCCGGTCGGCCGAAGGCGGCGACCGCCGCCGCGTACAGGCCCTCGGCCGTGGTGGTGCCCCCGGGCGGTACGACCCAGTGCAGGAACCGGCCCGAGGCGTCGGTCAGCGGCGGAACCCTGATCGGCGTACCCGTCGGCAGCTGCCACGCCTTCGGAATGTCGCTGTCAACCCGCGTGCCCTGGGCCAGCAGGAAGTCGTAGAAGTTGGCGGCGGGACTGGCGATCACCGGACCGCAGGTCCTGCCGAGTCGAGCGGTGATCAGCGTGCCGGCCTCGGCTCCGCACCGCACCGCCTCGAAATAGCGGCCGACGTCGACACGCCATGAGGCGGTGCCCGCCGTCGGTACCCAGCTGGGCTGTAGACCGAAGGCGTCCGGCGCCGTCCGGGAGCCGGTGGGGCTGAGCTGGTCGGCACCGCCCGAGGTGAACTGGGCTTGGGCGGGAAGGGCAGGAGCGGTCACTGGTGCACGCCTTCTGAAGTGGGGATGGAGGGAGCGTTGGTGGCAGTCAAGTCGGAGGTCCTTGAGGGTCCAGCCGGTGCGGCGGCCGCACCCAAGTCCCTTGGGCAGCACAGGTTTCGCCAACGCGTGTTGCCCAAGGGGGTGCCGGCCGTCCCCGCCTCGTGCGGGCGGTAGGGACATGTGGGACTCACCCCCGGGGGTCGGCCGTCGAGGCCCGCTGCTGGCGGCTTCGGAGAACGAACCAACCGTGGCCCCAGCTGGGCGGACATCACCAGGCTGTTGGGCGGCCATCTGACGGCCATCTTCGGGCTGCGAACGCCAGAGATCGTCATCAATGAGAGTTATTTGTCCCAGTTTAGGATTCTGTACATGGCTGGCTGCAGGCGGAGATGTCCACCAGATGGCCACCCAACGGCCTGGTGGTGCCCAGCTGGCAGCAGGCACCGTAGGACCCTGGGTGCCATCGGATCGCTTGCTGCGGGCGCGGGGCCCTTGCCACGGCAACTGGCCCAAGTAGGCGGCTGCCAGCGGATCAAGGAATCGATGGAGGAGATCTCGGTGGACGGCGAGGGTCCGCGATCTGGCTATCCTGAGCGCCTGCTTCACCCGGTGACGCGGGCGTCCGCGCCCGACCGGCACTTCCAGGACGGCGGCCCCCCGCTTGATGCGCTCGCCCAGCCGGTCTGCCTGGATCTGGCGCCGCGACGTCTTGCACCTGGCCTTGCCGTCCACCCCCTCGGCCTGGGCTGCCGGTCCATCGGCTCAGATATGACACCTCACGCGGTTCCCGACAGCGAGTGGCTCGACGGCATGCGGAGCGCCGTCGAGCACGGCGCCAACCTCTTCGACGTCGCCGACACGTACGGGGACGGACGCGCGGAGCGCCTGCTCGGTCAAGTGGTCGGGGAGTACGGGAGGCAGGGAGTCACGCTCAAGATCAGCAGCAAGGTTGGGCACCGAGGGACGGCGCCCCATCCCTACGCAGGACCTCACCTGAGGCATCAGCTCGAACAGAGCTTGGAGAACCTGAACGTCGAGCAACTCGACTTGTTCGCTCTGCCCTCCCATGACTTCGGGCCGGGCGACCGCTACCTGGGCCCGGCCGTCGAGGTCCTGCGAGCTATGAAGGACTTCGGGACGATCGGGGCAATCGGCCTGGTCGGACCATCGTCGGGCCCTGCCGCCACGCCTAGCGCAGGCGGCCACGCGCGCTTCGATGAGCTGTTCGCCCTGATCCAGCCTGACGTCGTCATGCTTCCCTTCAACGCGCTGACGCCGCTCGCGCTCCTACCAGGGGGTGGAAAGGGCGAGCTGATCTCCCGTCTCGCCGACAGTGACACCGGGGTGCTTCTCACCTCACCGCTGGCCGGCGGGCTCCTTGCGGGGGCCGTTTCCTGCAGAAACCGTTTGCCGGCGCCGAGGAACGAGACGAGGAACGTAATCGCTCGCGTGCTCGCCCCGCTGCGTGAACGTCTCGGGGGCCACCCGGCGGTTCTCGGTCAGGCCGCGCTGCGGTACTGCCTGTCCCGCGGGCGGGGCACGGCCGTGGTGGCCGGGTTCGGGCGTGCCGATCACGTCATGCTGAACTACGGTTGCCTCGGCCTGGACTTGTCGCCTGAGGACGAGGCGGCTGTCGAGGCCGCATATGCCACGCTGCGCGAAGAGCTCCAGTTGACGCGACCCGAGGTCGTACGGCAGTCCACGGCCGCTGGGTAGCCCGCCCTGCCGGAACGCCGGCATGCGGAACGGCCGGTGGGCTGACGCATCCCACCCATCAGACCAGGGCAACACGCCTGAGAGTTCGCCAGTGGTACTGCCGACCGTGACGGCGCAGTTCGACGAGGTCGAGAGCACCGACGTCCAGCGCCACGGGCGCGAGTACGCGCAGTGGTTCGACGGCGTCGATGAGCGGCCGGGCAGGTCGGGCTACAGGGTTGTACCCGATTCCGAGGTGTGGCCGGAACCGACCGGTCTCCGTTCCCCCGGGCACCCCGAGGCTGCGCCCTGCGGAGGTAAGCTGCTGGTGCAGGTGGACCAGGCCGGTCCAGGGGGAGACCGAGAATCGGACCGCTCCGCGTGAGCCACTGAGCGGATGTGCGGCCAAGGCCAGGCGAGGCAGCTCCAGGCACTCCACCTGGCGCGCCAGCGCGTCGACGGTACCTGTCGGCACGTCGGCGGTGTTGCCGATACGCAGAACGGTGAGGTGCAGGCCCTCGGCCGGCGTGAGGTCGAGGGCCAGGTGCTCAAGAGCTTGCTGGCACTGCACCGCCCGCTCGGCCAGATCGCGGTTGTCGCCGAAGGTCAGCATCCAGTACAGGCGACGGGTGCCGTCGTCCCAGCCCGGCCGCTCCCAGTGGTTCACGAGACGGTCGAGCCCAGCGTAGGCATCCCAGTCGGTGCGCACGATGGCGTTCGCATCGGCGAGGTCCGTCGGCGGCGCGCAGGGGAACGCCGCGGAGTCAGGCAGCAGGGCCATGATCGCTTCCTTCGGCGACTCAGGCGGCGCCCGGGGCCCGGGTGCTCCCGGCGACCGTACCGGCGGACGGGCTGGCGCGCCAGGCTCGAAGACGCTCCGCGTAGTCGCCGACGACGGGTTCATCCCTCCAGCGTTCGGTGCGTTCGTAGAGCTCGAAGCCGCGCAGCCACACGGAGCGGATCGGGGGCGTGGTGCCCGAGCCCAGCGCCTGCTCTCCGCGGTACATCGCCATCTCGAGGTCCGGCTTCGGCTGCTGGAGCAGGGCCGTGGCGATGTCCAGGCCCACCAGCGCGCGGCTCCAACCGGAGTCCGAACTGGCCAGCATCGGCTCGAGGTCCCGGCCCCGGTTGAGAACCTGTTCGGTATCCCCGATCGCCAACTGGGCGGTCACCACGTTGGCCAGCGCCCGGGCGGCTGAGTACGGCTCGAACGCGATGCACGGAGTCAGCCCGGGAGGGACGTTGTGGCGGTCCAGGAGGTCCAGGCCCTGGTCGATGGCTTCGAGCGCCAGCTGGTGGCGTCCGGCCCGGGCGAGGGCCCGGGCCCGGCCGTTGATCAGCAGGCGGATCGCCTGGGGGCTGCCTGGAGCGATCGCGACCCCGGCGACCGCCGCTTCGTCGGCCAGGCCGTACTCCCCCTGGTAGTAGTACCCGAGGGACCGCGTGCCGAAGGCCCACATCTGCAGGTCGCGGTCACCGATCTGGTCGGCGAGCTCCAGCGCCTCGGTGCTGTATGCCTGGGCCTCCGTCGGCCGGTCGGCGTTGGTCGCCATATAGCCGAGGAGGCCGGAAACCCGGCCGGCGAGGCGAAACAGCTCGGTTTTGACCCGGGGAGGCTGGTGCCCGGCCAACAGGGTATGGAGCATGCTGCGCAGCAGTTTGGCCTCACCGACCAGCTGGTGCGGCCCCAGACGCTCGTAACGCTCCACGATCCCCGTGATCGCGCCTGCGGCCATCGCGAGGATGGCGGGGTCCGTGTTGGAGGCTGTCAGGAGCCGGGTCTGCTCCCGAACATGCTGAGGATCGTCGAACTCGAGGACAGGCAGGCCGACATCAGGCAGAGTTTCGCCGGAGCCGGCAAGGGGGAGCCCGAGGGAGTCCGGGGCGACCATCTCGAAGATCTTGTCGACGGACATGTTGAACAGGTGCTTGAGGACCAGACCGAGTGCGATGGTCGGGGCACTGCGAACCCCAGCCTGCATCCATCGGTCGAAAGTCTTGCGACTGGCCGTGGCCGTGGCCAACGATGGCCGCCCCTCTCTCTCGGCCGCAAGGCCGGCAGCCCTGGCGAAGTGGGCGTCGAACTTCTCGAAGGGCTCCAGCCCCCGCTCCTTGACGAGAAGCCGGAATCTGGGGATCAGTTCACCCATGACCTTCTCCTAGATGCTGGCGGGCCATCGAGAACGCCCGGAGAACCCAACGTGACCCACGTTGATCGAGCACGCGGCAACCGCACGGGCACGCCTCGTCGGACACCAGAATGTCCGTCAGATCGGCGCGCAGCAATGCGTTTCACCAAATTGATGGCGCAAATTGCCCCCAGGCCGCTTGTCCATGTAGGGCAAGCCCGGGAAGACTGATGCCATGCCCACCAGACAGACCACAACCTCGGCTGCCCGTAAGGAACTCGGCGAGCTGCTGCGCCGCCTGCGCATCCGGCGGGGCATGACCGGGGTCCAGGTTGCCGAGGCCACAGGAATCGACCCAGGCACCCTCAGTCGGTACGAGAACGGGCGTCGCAAGGTCGAGCTGCTGATCGTCAAGACGCTGCTCGACCTGTACGGCGCTGACGAATCCGGACACCGGGCTGCTGTCGCCTTCTGGGAGGCAGACGCGAAGACCGAGGCCAAGCCCTCGTGGTGGCGACGGGGCTTCACCGTGCCTGAGGACTTCGGCCAGTACCTCGCCGAGGAACAGGAAGCCCGGCTGATCCGCTCTGTGGAACCCCACCTGCCTCCTGGCCGCTTGCAGACCGAGGAAGTTGCCGCTGCCGTCATCGCCGGCCTCCGCCCGGACCTGTCTGCCGAGGCGGTCACAGGACTGGTCGATCTCCGGATGCGCCGTCAGGCCGAGACTCTCGAAGCCGACCAGGAAATCCTGCTCGGATCAACAGTCCTCGACCTTCCCGGGCTCTCGGCCGGTTCCGCGATCCTGCAGCTCGAACGGCTACTCGAAGGATCGCAACAGCCTGGCATGCGCATACGCGTGCTTCCGGCGGGCCTTTCCTACAATCCTGCACTTGCCGCGCCATTCGTCCTCATGGTGCCGCCCGTAGGCCGCACCTCCGCCTGGGTCGAGCTCATGGACCGAAGCATCCGCCTCCCCGATGCGGCAGTCGAGCGCTACCAGGCTGCCTTCTCCGTGACCGCCTCACACGCTCTCAGCCCCTCCGCCACACAAGACCACCTCGCTCAGTTGATCAAGGACCGCAAGTGACCTTCGCCGCTCCATCGTCCCCATCCTGCGCCTTGCTCGACCTGCGCGGTCTGACCTGGACGAAGTCCAGCCACAGCGGCGGCGGAGGAAACTGCGTTGAGGTCGCTACACGCGGCTATCAGCGATATGTCCGAGACTCGAAAAATCCGGATGGCCCGGTGCTCACCTTCACCCAGCAGGCGTTCATCCGCTTCATCGCCGTTGTGGTTGCTGGCGAGTACGACCACGTAACCGAACCGCCCCTTCGGGCACCTGGACTCTGAGCCGACAGACGGGTAGGGGTGCGCCTGCCGACTTGGCAGTTGCACCCCTACCTGCCACTCCTGGCCTTCCGGCCCGGCGCCGCGGGTGGGCTGTTCACAAGTGGCGCTGACCAGGGCTGATTATTACCTCACGAAGATCGCTTCCCAATTCATTGAAGATCGTTTCCCGAACTGCTCCGCCGTGGGCCATCTCTCACCTGCGCCGACGCACCGCGAGTGTCGGAGTCGACTGGAACACTGCGACCATGATCGACAAAACAGCCGGCGGCCCGTCCACCGCTCCCGAGGTGTCCCTGCCGCCTCCCGCATTGGCCATGCTCACCGGCACCGCGTGGAGTGAGCTGCCGCATTTCTGCACCGACCTGCACAACGTGCCCGACACGCCGGACATCCTCATCGGACTGCTCGACGGCGATCACACCCGCCGGGCTCAAGAGGTCTGGAACCTGTACCGGCTGCTCCTCAACCAGGAACGGGTGTTCCCGGCGACCGCCCCGGCGGCTCTGGTCATCGGCGCCCTTCTCGACGATCCGCGCATGCTCGCCGAGGGCCAGTGGGAGCGGAGAGCCGGCACACGGTCGCTGCGCGCAGAGCTGCTGAACTGGCTAGCCTCGTTCGCCGATGTCACTCGCCTGGATGCCGAGAATAGTGTCGGCGCACCGCAGGATCTTGCCGCCGCCCGCGCCGCACGGCCGACGCTCCACACCTACGTCGCAGTCTTCTGCGAGGACGACGATCCACAGGTGAGGGAGGCCGCCGTCGCGGCCACCGCCCTTCTGCTGGCAGATCCCGCCCTCGCCGCGTCGATCCCGCACTACGCGCCCGCCGTCCGCGATGTGCTGGCCCGAAGTACTGACTCCTACTACCGGTGGATCGCGCGGGAACGACTGGAGACCTGGGGTGAGGACATCGCAGACCTCATCACCGCGGAGGAGGAACACCGCGCCGCCACGGCCCAGGCGCACGAGCTGGCGGACGACCCGTTCGACGAGGGCCAGGAGCAGGCGATCCGATGGCTGGCCGAGCAACCGGAGGACACCGCTGCCCTGGAACCCCCGGGCCGTTGGCACCCGGACTGGGCGGCACCGGGGCGAGCGGCCCCTCACGAGCCGTCGCCCGAACCGCCAACGGCGGCCCAGGGAAGCGCGCCGGGGTACCGGGGCCCGTGGCGGATCGCGGGAGACGAGGAGCGCCATGAGTGGACGTACACGCCGTACGTCGGGGTGGGACCGCTGCACTTCGGGATGGCCCTGGAGGAGATCACCGCCGCCCTCGGCGAAAAGGCGTCTGTCTCGTCCTCCCACTACGCCGACTTCCGCACTGCCGGGGTCAGGGCTCTCTTCCGGAGGAACCGTCTGGAGTGCGTGGCCGTGGATGCGCTCACCGGCCCCCAGGTGCGGCTGGACGGCGTTCCGCTGACCGGCTGTGCACCGTCCCGGGTGGAGAACTGGCTCGCTCACCGCACAGCGCACGGGCGCCTGATGTACAGCCCCGCTGCCGACCCGGTCTTCCCCGACCTCGGCCTCGCGATCCGCTCCCAGC
The DNA here is from genome assembly GCF_040685395.1 of Kitasatospora sp. NPDC088779. Lineage (NCBI taxonomy): Bacteria > Bacillati > Actinomycetota > Actinomycetes > Kitasatosporales > Streptomycetaceae > Kitasatospora > Kitasatospora sp. NPDC088779. The sequence continues at coordinate 17,355 of NZ_JBFBHW010000032.1, forward strand.
AAGCGGGCGACGTCAACCTGACCCGACCGCTCTTCCTGCTGTATAGCTGGCTCGACCTCTGGCACTCACTGCCCAGCCAGGAATGGAACTTCCGGTAGAACTCGCCCGAGCGCGACCAAGGCCGTCTACGGCTGCCGCAGGGCCGGCAGATACCTCTCCCCTCAGCTTCCCAAGCTGTCCTCAGCCTCGCCAAGGCAGCCATCTGCCGGTCTTGGCCCCAACTGCCAGACGTGGTTGGCCGTTTGGCTGTCTGGCACGCCTGGCATTCCCTACGATGTCTGCGGTTGGCGAGTGTTGGATGCCTGGGGAGGGCGCGTGGAAGCCGTGGGCGCGGATGAGGCTGTTGCGGCTCCGGGACTGCGGATCGCCGTGGACTTCTACGCGGCGAAGGCCGAGGAGCTTCGGCTGCGGCAGGCGGCGCTGGAACACGAACTCACGACGCTGAAGGCGGAGTTGGCCCGTATCAGCGGGACCCGGGACCAGCTGGCCGATGTCCTGGCCGAGCTCGCGGTCGACCAGCCGCAGGCGGCTCCGGCGGAGCCAGGGCCGACGGCCGCGGCAGGGCTTGGCCCCGGCACCGTCGAGGAGTCCTCGCCGGTGCCGCCCTCCGAACCGTCCCCGCCACGTCGTGCCGCGGGACGCCGGGGTGCTCAGTCCGGTGAGGTCATGCAAGCGGTCCTCAGGGTTCTGGTCACCGCGGGTCGGCCCATGCGGGTGCGGGAGATCACCGAGGCCATCGGGCGCCCTGCGTCCGGCAGAGAGGGCCGGGCTCCGCAGGAGACGACCCGCTCGACGTGCAAGCGGCTCGCGCAGCAGGGCAAGGCCGTCGAGGGCCCGGTCGGCGTGTTCGCGATCGCCCGCAGCGAGAAGCCGCAGGCAGAGGGAGCCGCTTAACGACGCGCCGTTATCTGAAGGTGTTCCCTCCTCCCCTGGCAGGGAGGAGGGAACCGGTTCCGTCGAGGTAGTAGCCGCTTCGGAACCATCACGTGGCCCCTATCAAGTGGTTCACGCACCCCCGAGCGTAGAGGAAGCTCACTGGCCTCGGGGGGTGCGTGGCCTATTTCGTCGTTCCCGGGGACCGAGTCACCGGGGACGGGAAGGCCGTTCACCATGCGCGATGCGCGTCTCAACGCGGTGCGGGTACAGCGGAACGTCCAGGAAGTTCTCCAGGCGGGCGACGGTGGCGACGTCCGGCCAGGACCGGCCGGCCAGCAGGTCCGCGATCGCCTGCCGGTTGACCCCGGAGCCGACAGCAGCCTGGCGAAGGCTCACCGCTTGGCCGGCAAGGGCCTCGGCGAGGCGGCTGGAGATGACCCTCACAGCTTCAGCTGCAGTGTCGCCACTGGCCAGGCGGGGCCAGGCTTCAGGATCGTCGGTCATCTCCCGTGGGGGGCGCACGCGGGCGCTTCCGCCGACCATGCTCGCACCATCCTGTCCGTTGAAGTGGATCAATCCCCTGACGGCTGCTTGAGCAGCCGATATTCGTGGACCGTGACTCTTGATCCGGACACGTCCGCGAAGATCGCCCGCTATCGGCCCCGCCATGCGCCGGCCGGCTGGGAGGACGTCGCTCCGCTCGTGCGGTCGGTCGTCACCGCGACGGTCACGGCGGTGCCCTACGACGTCGAGCGGCTCCTGCATGCCGTGGCCGCCCTGGTGTTGTGGGCCGAGGCGAGCGGGCTGCCGCGTGATCCGGACGCGTGGCTGCGGGGCGAGGTCATCGACGCGTTCGTGCTGTCCCGGGCGGGCGCTCTCGCGCCGACGTCGGTACAGACTTACCGCACCTGGCTGCGGCGCGTGCGGGACGCACTGGCGTGGACGGACCGGGGCGAGCCCGTTCCACCCAAGCTGCACGCGCCCGCCAACCCGCACGAGCCCTACAGCAGCGACGAGTTGGCCGGGCTCCGGGACTGGGCGTCGCGTCTGCGGGGCCAGCAGCGAACCGACGCGCTCGCCCTGCTGGGACTCGGTGCCGGCTACGGGCTGACGCCCAGGGAGGTGGCCTCCACGAGGGGGCTGGACCTTCGCCGGCCGGGCCCGGGGCATCCCCTGGTCCACACGGGCATCGAGCGCTCGCCGGTGGCCGCGCGCGCCCAGTGGGAGGAAGTCCTGGCCGACCTCGCCGACGAGGCCGGCGGCCGCTACCTGTTCAGGCCACAACGCACCAAGCCCTACGCGAAGAACCTGATCGGTTCCTGGTCTCACCTGCACCAACCCGCAGACGGCCTGCCACCGCTGTCGGTCGGCCGGTTGCGGGCCGGCTGGATCGTGGAGCTGATGCGCGAGCGCATCGACCACGATCTGATCGCCAAGGCCGCGGGGCTGGCCTCGGCCGCCTCGCTGGCCCGCTTCCAGCACCTCGTCCCGCCGCTCGACGACGCCACCGCGGCCCGGCTCCTGCGCGGCAGGACAGCGTGACCCTTCCCCGCTCGTGGCGGGACGCGGAGAAGGCCCGGCGTCGTCGGCCGCGGCCGGTCACCGACGCGCCCGCTGAGATCCCGGACTCCAAAGTCGGCCAGGTCGACTTCCTGCTCCACCGCTCCGGCGCGCTCGACCTGATCGACGCGGAGCTGGCAGGACGTCCCGGCCCTGACGGCCTGCCCGTCCGCACCGTGCTGGCGGGTCTGCTGCTGGCGCTGCACTACCAGGCGAGCGCGAACCTGGCCGACGCCTGCCGGGTCCTGCTCGACCAGATCAGCCCCACCGCACGGTCCTGGCTCCACGTCCCGGAGATCGAGCCCGGCGACCCGTGGGCGCGGAACGCGTTCTGCCAGCGCGTCTACCGGTCGTTCGACCGCCTGACCACCGCACTGGACCCGGCCCGCACGGACCGCCGTCGCCGACTTCCCCTCACGGAGGCTGCTGTCCACGCATCCGCCTGGGAGGACGCCGACGCCGAGCATGTGCGCCGCCGTGACCTCCTGCAGCAGATCAGCGACCGTCTCGTCCTGGTCACCGTCCAGTTGGCCCACCGGCGAGGACTCTTCAAGGGGTGGCAGGGCGACGCAGGTACCGACACCACAGCCTTCCCCGCCTGGCACCGCCCCCACAGCAAGCGCCGTGGCCTGGCTTCGGTGGAGATCACGGGAGGCTGGCACTTCAGCGGAGGCAGCACCGAGGGCGAATTCGGGTACAGCGCCACCCTCCTGGCATCGGTCAGCCGCCGGCACCCCGCCGGCCACCCGGCAGCCGGAACCCGGGTGAGCAGGCACCCCCAGCTCATCCTGGGCGCCGCTCTCGACAGCCCTGGCAAGCGCGTCGGCCCCAACGCCGTCCACACGCTCCAGGCCCTCGTCCCGCTCGGCCTGCCCATCGGCCTGCTCGCCGCCGACCGCGCCTACACCGACCAGGTCACCGAGCACTTCCAGTCGCACGTCCGCCGGCTCGGCTACCAGCTCGCCCTCGACTACAAGCAGGACCAGCGCGGCATCCAGGGCAGCCACCTCGGCGCCGCCCTCGTCGACGGCACCCTCGCCTGCCCGCTCATGCCCGAGCCCCTCGCCAACGCCACCACCGGACTCGACGACAAGACGGTCATCAATCCCGACGAGACACTGCAGCAGCGACTGGCCGCCAGGGAGCCCTACTTCCTCAAGCGCAGTGCGACCTGAAGTCGCAAGATCTAGTGGCAGGTCCGGGAGGAGTGGACCTGCTTCGGCCAAGTGATCAATGCGGCCGATCCCCTAGGGCGGGTGCTCGCTGGGTAACCGGTGGGTGCCAAGCCGCCTGACAGATAAGCCCCAAGGGCTGGCGGGCCATCGCCGACCACAGGGCAAGGGGAAGACCCGAAGGGTGAGCGCAAGCGAACCCCCCGTGAGGACTCGTGAAGGAAAGCCGCGTCAATGGTGAGTAATCGGCGGTACAGGACAACGGGCTGCGATGCCCGAAGCGGCGCGGGGCCCTGCGCTACCCCGTGTGTGATCACCGCTGTCCCGGGTTATAGGGGGCACCCTCACGGGTCGCATCTAGATCTTGTGGAACAGGGAAACCCCGTAAGGGTCCAGCCCACCAGGGCTGGTAAGCCGGAGGTAACGAAGGTGAATCCCCCTGCGGGAACAGGATGTCCCGAGAAGCAAATGCTGCTAGGGCGACAAGCCCAGGGGAAACGGCGGGACTACGGCACCTCAGCCGCCGCCCATAACCCGGCAGATACCGGACCGATGCCCGGAACCGAAAGGTAGCTGACGCGGGACAGGTGGACCTTTGAAGAAGCAACGGGCATGACCCATAACCAGGACGGATGTAGATACCGGAGGTGAAGGCGGAATGAGCAGCGAGCGTGAAGCGCAGGATGTCTCTCCGGGGACTGAAACCCTGGACGACGCGAAGCTCTGGCACAGCATTGACTGGGCCGAGACGGAGCGGAACGTGAGGCGACTGCGCCAACGCATCTTCAAGGCCGAACAGGAGGGGGACCCGAAGAAGGTCCGTAGCCTCCAGAAGCTCATGCTGCGGTCCCGCTCCAACACGCTCTCCAGCGTGCGGAGAGTGACGCAGCGAAGCTTGGGAAGGCGCACCCCCGGCATTGACGGGGAACTGGCGCTGACGCCGTCGGAACGGGGTCGGTTGGTGAGGTCACTCGCCGAGGATCCGGCGGACGGAGTCAGGCCGGTGCGCCGCACGCACATTCCGAAGGCCAACGGAAAGACAAGGCCACTCGGCATCCCGGTCATCCGGGACCGAGCCCAACAGGCCAGGGTGAAAAACGCCCTGGAACCCCAATGGGAAGCGCGCTTTGAAGGGCGAAGCTACGGCTTCCGTCCGGGGCGAAGCTGCCACGACGCCATCGGAGCGATCTTTGCGATCATCTCCGGAAAGAGTCGTCGGCGGTGGGTTCTAGACGCTGATCTGGCGAGCGCGTTTGACCGGATCAACCATGACCACCTGATGGGGGTCATCGGGGATTTCCCTGCGAACAGGGCGATCCACGGTTGGCTGAAGGCTGGCGTGATGGAGCACGGAAGGTTCGCACCGACCGAGGAGGGAACTCCACAAGGCGGTGTAATCAGTCCATTGCTGATGAACATTGCGCTACACGGAATGTTTGAGGCAGCGGGGTATCGAGACGATAGGTCGCCCGCCACGACGGCGAAGATGCCCATGTTGGTTCGGTACGCGGATGACTGTGCGCCACGAACACATCAGGAGGTTTCGGTGTAGACGGAAGCTGCTGATGTGGTGCTGCACTGGTGATGGAGGTGGGCCCTCCGGGACCGCCCACGCAGGGGGAGGTCTCAAACCACCGCAGGCTGCTCCGGTGAATGAGCCGGGGTGGTGAGCACTGCGGACAAGGCGCACTTGATGCGTCAGGTGCGAGCCGAGAAGGCGAACGCGAGTGAACCACTGCCGAAGTGTCGAAAGCGTATGGACGGTTACCGAAACCGGGGTCCAGTTGTTGCCCCGGGATGAGTCTGGCGGGGTCCTGTATTCCTGGCCAGGTGGTGCCCGGCATGAAGGTGGCGCGAGCTCGGCTCAGGCGCCGGTGCGGAACGTGGGAACCCCTCGCCGCGATGCTGCCGGTGGCCGTGTTGACGGTCCGTCGGCGTCAAGGGAGAACCCCAAGCAGCTGAAACTGCAAGGGGCAGAGTACCGATGCGCGGCAGGGGGACGGACCGCCTCGTAGTAGTGGGGAAGCCCCTGTAATGGGGGTGGAGCGAAGGGGGCGGGTCGTCCTGGTCTTGTTCGGTGGTCAACCGGAGTTCCCGGGAGGAGCCAGGTGAACGGATCGAGGCCGCAGGCCGAGGTCATGAGCAAGTCGTTTGACATCCCCAAGTGGATGGTGTGGCAGGCGTTTCAAAGGGTCAAGGCCAACAAGGGTGGACCCGGGGCGGACGGGGTGACGATCGAGCAGTTCGAGCAGGACCTGAGCAGGAACCTGTTCAAGCTGTGGAATCGCATGTCGTCCGGCTCGTACTTTCCTCCGGCGGTGAAGGCCGTGGAGATCCCCAAGGCGGGCGGGCGAGGTGTCCGCGTGCTCGGGGTGCCCACCGTGGCCGACCGGATCGCCCAGACGGTGGCCGCGATGTATCTGGAGCGGCGGGTGGAGCCTGTGTTCCACCCGGACTCCTACGGCTACCGGCCCAGGCGGTCGGCGTTGGACGCGGTGGAGACGTGTCGGCAGCGTTGCTGGAGAAGCGACTGGGTGGTCGATCTGGACATCCGGGCGTTCTTCGACAGCGTGGACCACGAGCTGATGCTCAAGGCGGTCGAGCGGCACGTCGACGCGGACGGGAAGTGGGTCCTGCTCTACGTCAAGCGGTGGCTGGTCGCGCCGCTGGCGTTGGCGGACGGGACCCTGGCGCGGCGGGATCGGGGGACTCCGCAGGGGTCGGCGATCTCGCCCGTGCTGGCGAATCTGTATCTGCACTACGCGTTCGATGTGTGGCTGACGCGGGAGTTCCCGCAGGTCACCTTCGAGCGCTACTGCGATGATGCGGTGATTCACTGTGGCAGCGAGAGGCTGGCCCGCCGCGTGCGGGACGCTCTCGCGCAGCGGTTGGCGCAGGTCGGTCTGGAACTGCATCCGGACAAGACGCGCATCGTGTACTGCAAGGACGCCGATCGGCGCGGCTCGTATGAGCACACGTCGTTCACGTTCCTCGGGTACACGTTCCGGCCCAGGCTGGCCAAGAACCGGTTCGGGAAGCACTTCGTGAACTTCCTGCCCGCGGTCAGCAAGGAGGCGATCAAGGCGATGGGCAAGGAGATCCGTTCCTGGCGCATCGCCTGCCGCAGTGACAAGTCCCTGATGGACCTTGCGCGGATGTTCAACAGCATCGTGCAGGGTTGGATCAACTATTTCGGGCGCTTCTACAAGTCCATGTTGTATCCCCTCCTCCGGCGCATCAACGACCTGTTGGTGCGTTGGGCCTGTCGGAAGTACAAGCGACTGCACCGCCGCGAGAAGCGGGCGAGGGAACTGCTGGCGGGCGCCGCCCGCCGCTACCCGAACCTGTTCGCGCACTGGCGGTTCGGCCTCAAGCCTGACGGCTGGACGATGGGAGCCGTGTGAGCTGAGAGGCTCCCGCACGGTTCTGCGAGCGGCGGCGGGTGCGATTCCCGCCGCCGACTCTCCGGCTGCTGGGGTTCGCCGGCCCCAAGCACGAAGCCGAGGAGATCAAGTCGAAGATCGGTGCGTTCCTGCATGACGAGCTCAAGCTGGAACTCTCCGAGTCCAAGACCGTGATCACACACGCCACCAGCCAGGCGGCGCACTTCCTCGGCTACGAAATCAGGGCCCAGCACTCCGACACGAAGATCACCCGGAATCGTCGGGCGGTCAACGGAGCGATCGGCCTGTTCGTGCCACGGCAGGTGATCAGGCACAAGTGCGCGCTCTACATGAGCAAAGGGCAACCGGCGCAACGCGGAATGCTGCTTCACGACGAGGACTTCACGATCGTCGCGAAGTACCAGGCCGAATACCGGGGACTCGTCCAGTACTACCTTCTCGCCCAGGACGTGTTCCGCCTGGGCAGGCTCCAGTGGGTCATGGAGACCTCGCTGCTGAAGACGCTGGCCGGGAAGCACCGGTCGACGGTCACGAAGATGGCTCGGAAGTACAAGAGCACCGTCGAGACACCCGAGGGACCGCGAACCTGTCTGACCGTCACCGTCCCACGCGACCGGGGAAGGAAACCACTGGTCGCCCGTTTCGGCGGGATCCCGCTCAAACGACAGCGCAAGGCCGTCCTCACCGACAGGCGGCCGGTCATGGCCAGCGCGAAGCGAAACGAGCTGATCCACAGGCTCATCGCTGAATGCTGCGAGATCTGCGAAGCTCGGACGAATCTTGAGGTTCACCACGTCCGCAAGCTCGCCGACCTCAACCGGCCGGGACGTCGGGACAAACCCGACTGGGTGCACCTCATGGCCAAACGACGGCGCAAGACCCTGGTGATCTGCCGTCGCTGCCACGAGGACATCCATGCCGGGCGAGGCACCGCGCCACCACGGAAGTGATCACTGGAGAGCGGGATGCCGGGAAACTGGCCCGTCCCGTTCGGGAAGGGGCCGTCGGAAAAGGACCCGAACCACGGGCACCTCGTCGGCGGCCTACTTCACTCTGAGGGGGGACTCTGGCCGAGAGGCCAGGGTCCTACCCGACAGCAGGGCCCCGACCGGGGCGGGGCGGTCCGTTTCCAGTGCCCGGCCGCCGGGTCCTCCCCGTCCGTGACCTGTCCCCGCTTCAACCGCGCGCACCGGCCCCAGGCCGGACCTCCCACAGTGGTCGACCTCACCAGCACCCGCTCCACCTCGGCCCACCTCTCCGCCAAGCCCAGCGTCCAGATCACCCCCGCGGAACGACTGCGGCCGCCGCCGGTCAAGGACCTCCCGAGGATCTGCCGCAAGCCGACGATCACCGTCCGCCCCGGCGACCTCGGCAAGATCGACAAGCTCCGGCAGGACCGCCCCTACCTCGGCCCCGCATGGCGCGACGCCTACAAGCCCATGCGGGCCCATAACGAGGCCGTCAACGGCCGCGCCAAGGGCCACCGCATCAACATCGCCGACCCGAAGAAGCGCCTTGCACACGGACGCGTCGCCCAGGCGATCCTGCTCGCTCTGATGGTTCTCATGATCAACCTGCTGACCATCCAGGACTGGTTCTCCACCACCGGCCCGGAGCCGGCAACGACAGCCACCGTCAAGGACTACGACGGCCTCACGCCGACCCCGGCCGACTTCAACGGCCTTCCCCCACCGCCCGGCTGACGAACAACCCGCAAGAGCCTCGAAGAGACCTGCATCACACAGCCGTTGGCGTGCCGCTCGACGGCAGTCCTCGCATGCCCGCTCCAGCCCGGCCACCCCCGAGGAAGCCCGAGCAGCCCCGTGATCTACGCCACGAAGCACCATCGCCATCGCACGCCGCCTCGAACAGGCCCGCCAAAAGCAGAAATCCCGCTCGACCGAACCGGCCGAGCGGGATTTCGTGACCATCTACGAGTCAGGCTCGTAAACAGTCGGAAGTGCGGGCACGGGGGAACCGGGTTGCGGGGCGGTCGGGAGCTGCGGTGGAATCTGGCGGGCCGTGCACCTGCGGCCCGCACGGGGAGGGATCGGTTCATGGACGGAACGACAGCGCTGGACAGCGTGCTGCAGCATGCGCATGCGGTCCAGGTGAGTTCGGTGAGCGGGATCGGGGTGGACGAAGAGATCCGGGTGGACCTCTCCGATCCGACGGAGTCGGCCCAGCTCAGGACGGCTATGGCCGTGGAATCGCTGCCCGGGTTCCACTGCATGTGCCTCGGGGACGTCCGCTTCGAGTTGTTCGACCGGGACGGTGAGCGACTCGCAGTCGTCGTCCTGCACCACGGGGCGACACTGAGATGGGAGCAGTGGGAGAGTGACGCCGTCCTCGCCGATGGCCGCCGGCTCCTGGCGTGGCTGGACAAACACGGCATGCCCGGACCCATGCAGCAATTCGAGGCCGACCAGCAGCGAGCGGAGGAAGGGACCGAGGAGAAGCGCGACTGGCTGGCCGCGATGCCCGCCGGACTGCAGGGGACCGCCGACCGGATCCTCGACCTCTCCCGCACCGGCGGCAGGCCCTCCCCCGAATTGCTCGCGGAACTCACGGACCGACTGCAGCTGACGTTCCCCGACCCGGTGGAGCGGGTGCTGGCCCTGCTCGACTGGCATGGCTCCGGCAGCGGGCGCTGCTCTGGCTACCCCGTCCACGAGGGCGTGCCTGGCGAGTTGCTCGGCAGGGTGCCGATCGCCGATCTGCTCGCCGGGCTGGCCGACCTGCGAGCTGAGGAGCGGCACGACGCCGGGGCCGTGCGGCATCTGGTGGGCTGGAAGACCCGCCCACGCCAGAAGCAGGACGTTGCCGACCTGCCCGAACCGCTGCGCGCCCGTCTGCTGGCGCATGCCCTCCGGTCTGGGGACTCCGACAAGCAGGGCCGCGCGGAACGGTGGTTGGCACCCCCGCGGGCCTGAGACCCGCCGGAGCGTTCAGCGGCTGGCGAAAGCGGCGCGCTCAGCAACAGAGAGGGGGAGGTGGGTGGCCTGGTACGAACACGCCCGAGTCGTCTTGCTGCGACGGCCGCGCAGGGGTCACGAGAGCTCCAGCAGCGGACCTGGCACCATGGGGCGGTGCCCGCTTCCTTCGAACTTCCCGCCATTGCACAACCGGTCCTGGAGAGGCTGCTGCTTGGCCTGGCCGGCAACCCGTCTGCACCGCCGGAGGTCCTCGTTCGCCTGACGGCGGCGAACATCGACCGGTCCGGGTTGGCCCGGCGGCGCGACCTGCCCACGGACGCTGCAGGGGCGCTTGCCACCGACCGTGATGTGACCGTGCGGTCGAATCTCGCCTCGAACCCGAGCCTCCCGCCTTCGGTGCAGGTCGTCCTCGCCGGCGACGCCGACCCACGGGTGCGAGGCCGGCTGGCTGAAGGACCGGAGTACTTCACCACAGTCGGTGTACACGGGCGCCGAATCCCGGACCCGCTGCCGCGTGATGTCTACGAACTACTGGCCCGTGACCCGGACCCGAAAGTCCGCCGCGCGTTGGCCTTCAACCGTCACCTGCCGGACGATGTGCGGGCCAGGATGCTCGATGACGCGGACTCGCGAACGGCCGCCATCGCCGCCAGCGAATGGCCCTTGGCGCCGACCGGCCGGATCGGAGAACTCCTGTCGCGGGCAACCGGCGCTTCTGGCCGACAGATGCTTCTGCTCCGCCTGGATGGTGCGCTTCCCGCAGAGGCCGCACGCGCCATGCTTGCCGAAATCGACTCCGCTGCAGGCGATGCCTACAGCGAGGGTCTGCTGCGGCAGATTGCCGAAGTCGCCGACCTGGACGCCGGTCTGACTGGCCGATTTCTGGCGACTCCGGACTTGCGCGCCGCGGTGGCGGCCAACCCGACGCTGTCGGCCGGGCACATCGCGGACTTGGCGTGTGATCCGAACAACCAAGTACGCGCGGCTGTTGTCGCACGACGCAGCCTCGACCCGGAGTTGCGAGAGTCGATATCGGTCGACTACGACGACCGTAGCAGCGACATAGTCGGCTGGCTGCTGACCGAAAACCTGTCCAAGCAAGATCAGCTGGAGTTCGCCCGCAGCCGGCACCGGATCTTCCGCAAGACCCTGGCCATGCGCGCCGATCTACCAGACGAAATTGTCGAGATCCTCGCCGACGACGAAAGCTTCGCAGTTCGACTATTCGTGTGCGAGCGACAGCCGAACGCCCCCGGTCGGCTGCTGGCCCAGATCGCCGAGCAGTGGACCAGCTACAGCCGGTGGGACATGCTCGCCCACAAGAACTTCCCCGCCGATGCCGCTACTGGCCTGGCCCGCTCCGATGAGCCCCACGACCGCGCGGTCGCCGCAGCACACCCCGGTTTGCCGGCCGATACGATCGAGGCTCTGTTGACCGACCATGATGACACCGTACGACGTCGAGCCGCGACCAACCCCGCCATTCCAGCCGACCGGCTGATCGGCCTACTTGGTGCCGCCGATTCCGCCGTTGCCGCAGGAGCTGCCGCAAACCGGCTGCTTCCTGTGAACACGATGCACCAGATGCTCGATCAGGCAGGGCTGTGAGGACGCGGCGCGATCCCCGGGCTGGTTGAGATGCCCGACGACCCGCGCTTCGGCCACTGGGCCGAGTTGGAGCTTCGAGTACCGTCAGCGGCGGCCTCATGAACGGCTGACCGAAGTCGGAGATCGCTGCCAGATCACGCATCCCAGTCCGTATAGTCCCCGATTGCCACGTCGTCGCAGAACGTCTCCCAGAATCCGTTGTGCACGAGGGCGGTCTCGTCGATGCCAGAGATGAGACCGCGGAGCTCGTCCGCTACCTCCTCGTACCTGTCCTCGTCGCCGTCCGCGTAGAACGGGAAGCGTGCGATCACGGCCGCGACGCATCGGTTGAAGGAGCCGAGGTCGCTGTTCACGTGACTGGCCGTCGCTGACTCGGTCTTGGCAAGTTGCACCACGTGATCAGTGGCCACGTCGACGGCGATGCGGCCGAACAGACCACTCGTCGCGATGGCGACCAGCCCCCGCTCACCGATCCCTTCGAGGAACACCGGCTCACTCAGCGCCCGGTACTCGTATCCGATCAACCCGCCTGGGACGCCGGTCTCACCGAGATCGACAGCAATCTGGCCGGGCACCCCGGGTGGAGCCTCGGCGCGGAACAAGACGAACTCGGGCTTCGGCAACTGCGGCAGGGGCTGGCTCACGGGAAGATCTTCTCCCGATGGACTGTCCCGGCAACACCCGTAGGCCCGCGAGAGGGGCGACTCATGTCGGGCGGCCGGTCCTGACATCCCCAATCAAGTTCAGTAACGCCGGGCTTGTCGACGACGGGCACGCCGCTCAGCCCTTGATCAGCGGGTCGTAGGGCTCATCCTCCGGCGTGAAGATCAGGATGAAGTCCTTCCCTGCCTTGGTCGTGACCTCGCACAGGCGGGCCAGGGCGTCGGTCTCAGTGGGAAGGTCAAGGCCGAGAGCAGCGGCTGCTCGGTCCCGCCGAACCGCCAGGTCGGGCATGTCCTCCATGTGCTCGGCGGCCAGCTCACCGCTCTCCTCGGCAGTAAACGCTCGGCAGTCGCGCCACCAGGGCGCGACCAGGAGGAGCCGTAGGAGTTCCGGCAGGCCGATGGCGACCAGCGCCGCGCCACCTTCGGAATCCGCGTACAGGACCGGACGTTCCTCCCCGCCATCGCCACAGAAGAAGTACGTGCCCCCGGCTCCATCACCCGCGAAGCCCTCCAGAGCCGCGCCCGACGCGAGGTGGACGTCCTCGCCATGGTCTCTCCGGTCGAGGTCAAAGTCGCCCGGCCAGGCCAGGAAGCGGGCAACGTCGACGTGTTCGTAGATGGCGGTGATCAGCGATTGCATGCGCCGCACCTTAGCGACCGGGAACGACACTCACGCGCTCACCGGCAACACACCGACCGGGGAATCTATGGCGGTGAGGATCAAGACAGCAAGCGGATGTTGGGGGACTGCGCGCTGGTGGCGAGAGGGTGAGCACAGTGGGTACAGGCTTGGCTCACGGGGCGAACCATGTTGCTCTGGATACTGAACACTTCGGCCTGCTGTGATTCCGGGCAGCGGTATCCCAGGTACAGCCGGACCCATGGCGCGCGCGTCAGCGCAGCCGCCGGCTGGTCCCGCTTGATGTCGTGGAACGGTGCCCACCAGTAGTCGACGACAGCCCGGAGCACCGTCCGCTCCCGCTCGTCGGTGACGTCGAAGGCGGCAACACGAGCCGCAGCCGGATGCTCCGCTCTCTGACTACCTGAACATACCGCGCATTCCTCGCCATATCGGAAGTGAGTAGTGCGCCCTGTGCGCTCACAGGTGAAGCAGTCCAAGCTCAGGTCCAGCTTCTTCTGCCAGTGGAGGTTGTGGAAGACCTCACCTCGGAGGGGCACTGTCAGTTCGGCGGTGATCTCAACGGTTCGCAGCACTGTGCGATCCTCGCAGACGGGCGGCTGAGGGACGCCGAGGCATCACTCCGGTCATCGCCCAACGGATCATCATCGCGGAGCGGTCCGGCGGATCAAGGCGGCATAGGCTCCAGGGCATGCACAGCACCCTGACGGAGCACGCCCGGTGTCTCTACGGAGACGAGTACCGACCTACGCCGAAGTGCGACGGCGACCACCGGGAGCACTACTTCGTCGAAGAGCTGACCTTCGCTGACGCAGATTCGATCCTCGCGATGCTGCGTGAGCTGAGCCCGCACGTGGTCGACGGCCATCTGCCGGTCTGGGTTCGCAACCTGGCCTACCGCCTGGTGCTCCTGCAGCGGCCGGACGAGCCGGCCCTGTTGAGAGAGTCCGCCGAAAACCTCTGGCTCCATGGACCGGACTGGGACGACATCGCGGCAGACCTGAAGCGGCGGGCCGACTCGCTGGAAGCGGGCTGAGCTGGCGAGGACCATGTGGGAGAGGTGGGAATAGTGCACAGTCGGAATAACCCCCTCCCGCCAGTACAAGCACATCAAGCGTGCCTGCGTCGAGGCCAAGCGCGACGAGGACGGCAATGCCTACCGCTGGCGAGTACACAGTCGAGCCTTCAAGGGCGAAGAGGATGCAGAAGGCGTCGAGGCGACATGGACCGTCTGCGAGCCCGTCGTCCGTGCAATCCGAGTCCTTGAGCAGTTGCAGCCCGCTGGCCAGAACTACCTCATGAGTGCCCTCCTCCACGGACCGGGCCAGCCGAAGAAGACCGGCGTTGATCGAGCCGTCGGCGTTGGCGCCACCAATCAGAACCTCAATCTCTTCGCCGGCTTCGTCAACGAGCTCTGCACGGAGCGGGGACGCACCGACACCATCGCCGCTGGCCAGGGTCATGCACTCCGGCTCAAGACGAGAGTCTTCAGAAGGACTCTGGCTTGGTTCATTGCGCGACACCCCGGCGGAGTCATCGCTGGGGCCCTGCAATATCGGCATCAATCAATCCAAATGTTCGAAGGATATGCGGGGACCAGCGATTCCGGCTTCCGGGCCGAGGTCGAAAGCGAGCAGGCCATCGCCCGGGGCGAGGTCTACATGGAAATGATCGACTCCCACCAGCACGCGGGACTGGCCGGTCCGGCCGCCGAAGAGGCAGCCCGTCGGCTCGCAGACTTCGGCGAGCGCGCGCAGTTCCACGGCCAGGTCGCGCTGGACAGACACCGCCTCGAAAGGATCATGAAGCGTCACGACCCGGCGATCTATCCCGGCGAGTACATCACCTGCGTCAACGATCCGGCCAAGGCCCTCTGCGAGAAGGCCCGCCGCGGCAACAGCGAAGGACTTCCCTCGCACGGCGGCTGCCTGCCGTTGGCCTGCCGCAATGTCACCCTCACCCCCGAGAACATCACCGCCTGGCAAGGCGAGATCGCCCGCATCGACGGGCGCATCGCCTCGCGGCCGATGCTGCCGCCCCGCCTCCGACAGTTCCTTGAGAGCCGACGGGCCGAGATCGTCGAGTTCCTGACGGCGAACGGGCAGGAGGCCGTTCCGGCATGACCCGCAACGTCCCCGACCTGCCCGAGGCCCTGGTCCGCAAGCACCTCCAGGAGGTGCTGGACACCTGCCGCGAGACCAACAAGCAGCCCAGCGTCCTCATGCTGGCCCGCCGCCTAGACCTGACCAACACCACCTTCCGCCGCCGCTACCCCGAAATCGCCCGAGAAATCGCTGATCACCGAGCCACCCCCACCGCCCCTCGCAGCGGACCGACCGCACACGACAGACTCGTCGCCCGCAACGCGAAACTCCGCCGACACAACCGCGAGCTGACCGCTCAACTCACCCTCGCTGCTGCACAGATCCAGCACCTTTCCCTGCGCAACGAACGACTCCAAGAGGCACTGGAGGAGACGTCGAACGTCACGAGCATCACCAGCAGGGCCCCACGCCGTTGAACAAGTGACCTCGCGCTCTGGACACGCGAGACGCTGACGGCGTGATCACTGCGAGTCGCCGTTTGCCTGCCCCTCTGCCGCGCACAGCCTCACCCGATGACGCTGAACGTCGACCTCGGCAACCCGGACCGTGATCTGATCGCCCTCGCGCACGAGCTGGTCAGGGGTCACTGCTGGCTGGCTCGTCATCTCGGACAGGTGAAGGAGCCCTTCCACGTCTGGGGCGACGCGCACGAATACGCCGAATGGGACGATCTTCGTGACAGTGCCGCGGAGGACCTGACCTGATTGATCAGAGAACTCGATCAGAGGGTCTTTCTGCAGTGCCTTCATTGAGATCGCGACCTGTCCCTGACGTGTTTCGGCGATGAGCACCTCGGCGGTGATCCTCTGGCCGGCCTCGACCGCTTCCGAGGGGTGACTGATCCACGACCAGGTCAGTTCGGGCACACGGATGAAGCCAGTGCATAGCCCGTCGGGCTCGCCGTCGAGATGGACGAAGACGCCGAAGTTGTGAACCCCCGACACGGTCCCGGAGACGATCTTCCCTGGCTGGAGCGCGAGCAGGAAGGTCCGGAGCTCGGGGTTCTCGCAGGCGCGGGCGGACAAGTGCAGTTCTCCGCGCCACCGTCCGATCTCCTCAGCATCGAGTTCCTGGCCGATCTCGAAGACCTCAGACGGGTGGTCGATACGGCGCATCGACGCCTCTTCCCGGGAAATTCGGCCAGCTTCGTTGTTCCCCTCGCTCGATGCCCCGAGCACGACCAGGACGTCTGACCTGTCGAAGCCGGTGACGGTTACCCTGCGGACCGGACCGGGATGGAGCTTGTTGAGGAGCGACTGCAGGCGAGGATCGGAATCGGGCTCGG
Source organism: Kitasatospora sp. NPDC088779 (assembly GCF_040685395.1). NCBI lineage: Bacteria > Bacillati > Actinomycetota > Actinomycetes > Kitasatosporales > Streptomycetaceae > Kitasatospora > Kitasatospora sp. NPDC088779. The sequence continues at coordinate 33,606 of NZ_JBFBHW010000032.1, forward strand.
ACATGGGCGGAGCCTAGCCCGAGTGCCTCCCGGGCGCAGCGGACATGCACTCCACCAGGCACCGCTTCTGTTCGGTGGTGGGCACGCATCCCTCGCCGTTAGGCTTCGGGACCGAACGAGAGAAGATCACGTATGGACCCCCGCCTGCCCCGCCTGCGCCGGAAGCTCGCCCAGATCCCCTTCAGCCCTCTTCGCAGCCACTCCTTCGGCGAGGAGAAGCATCGCTTCCAGCTCGGGCGAACCGTCAGCCCGGCGACGCTCGACGCCTTCGAGACTGACGGCGGAGTCGTGCTTCCTGCCCCCTACCGCGACTTCCTGACGTTCCTTGGCGCGACCGGGGCTTCCCCGTTCTACGGACTCCTGCCCCTGAGCCGGTGCGAACTGTTCACGATGGACCCGAAAGGGGCCGAGGATGGGGCCCCGCGGGGCTTCACCACGGTCGAGGATCGTGCGCGTCCAGGCGACAGGTTCCTGCACATCATCGAAGCAGGATGCAGCGACGTGGTTCTGCTGGGAGTCACGGGACCGCTGACCGGCCGCATCGTCACGGGCAACTCCGATGGCTTCTGGGGCCCCGACCTCTCGTCGGCCCCCGACTTCATCGCCTGGTATGAACTCTGGCTGGACGAGATGGCGGCAGGTCACGACAGCCGGGCGCTCGAACTGACGTCGCCCGCCAGCCGCAGCGCTGAAAGACGCGCGCGTCCCACCTCATAGCAGCTCCGGACGGCATCCGAGGACATCGGTCCTCACTGACATTGATCAAGAAGATCGTGCGTCAGTGACTCCCAAAACCATCTTGGAACGACATCCATGACGACTGACGGCTTCATAGCCACGAGGAGGCCGTTGCAACCTGCCAGTGGTCAATGGTCAGCGCAGAACAGCGTCCACAAACTGGCCTGGCACGTCGCCCGCCGCCCTGGCGGACTGATCGCCCTGGCCATCCAGTACGGGCACATGCGAACGATCCTGGACGCCCGCACCTCCACCGGCTATGGCACCCGCAGCCGGCGCGGCATCCACGGTGAGCTCGACGTCGAGACCGTGCGGGCGGCGGCCGACACCGCAGCGAAGCTGAACGATCGGATGGCCGCCGGTGAAAGGATCTCGGGCCCGGCCGCCCGCCGGGCGCTGACGGCCGCAGCAACAACGCCCAGGTTCGAGGGAAAAATCGTCACCGCCAAGTTCGCCAAGAAGGCCGCCAGCTTCCTGGCCCGGGACGGCCTGGTCCTGTTCGACAACCCCGATGCCCACCTGATCTGCGTCTTCAAACGAGACACCGCACTCTGCGAGCCGGACCCGAACGCGACTGCGCCGAACCAGTTCGCCTGCCAGCTCGGCTGTGGCAACGCCATCCGTACTGACAGCGACGCCCGCAACCTTCGCGAACGCGCCCGCGAACTCGACACCCTGGCCGCTGCGGCCCCAGAACCCGTCGGCCGGCGGCTGAAGCACAACGCGGACCGCCTGCGCGAGGTCGCCGGCACCCACGACGCCACCGCCCAACCTGCCGAGGCCCTGACATGAACGAACAACACCAGGACGAACGCGCCCGTATCCGCGAGGCCATCGATCGCCTCCTGACCGGCCAGGCCACCGTGTCCAACGGCAGCCTGACTGTCGTCGCGCTGGCCGCCGAGGCCAGCGTCCACCGTATGGCCCTGCTCAAGCGTCACGCGGATCTAAAGAACGAGTTCTACGAACGCGTCCGCACTGAGACGAAGCAGGTCCCGGAAGCCGAGAGGCGGCTGCGGAAGACCGTCACGAAGCTGAAGGAGCGGGTCTCCGACGTGACTGAGGAGAACACGAGGTTGAAGGACCAGATCACCCACCTCGCGCTCGCCGGCGCGGTCCTCGCGGACCGGTTGCGCAAGGCCGAGGAACAGGCCCGGTTGCCCGACAACGTTGTCCGTTTCCCCAAGCCGTAACCGCACCGACGAGCAAGATCGTGTGGGAGACGGCGCGCGAGGACGACCCTCGCCTTACGCGTACGGCGCCGCGCCCTCTCGACGAAGGGTTCAGATCGGACGGCCTACTGCCATGGGTCGGGCACGTTCTAGGAGTTCGCGGACGTGGTGGTTGCGGCGGTGCGACTGGGTTGCGGAGAGCATGGTGCGGAAGCGGTCATCAGCCCGGCCGGACTGGACGTGGGGGAAGTCGTCCAGGGCGAGGTTCCAGCTCTGTACGGCTTCCTCCAGCCGACCGGCTTCGAGCTGCCATTCGGCGAGCATCGCGCGGTGGCGGACGCGGGCTCGGCGGTAGACCGCGGGGCGGACCTTCTCGGAGTGCTGGAGGGCGCGGATCGCGCCTTCGCGGTCACCGAGTTCGTAGTTGACCTGGGCGACGTGGTACGAGAGCGAGGACGGGTCGTAGGAGCCGTGGGCCTTGGCCTTGGACTCGGCCTGTTCCATGGCGACTTCGGCCCCGTGGAGCATGGCCAGGGCGCCGGCACGGTCGCCGGTCTGGGCGAGGGCGTGGGCCTGCTGGCCGGCAAGGAAGGCTCGCATCCTGGGCCCTGCCTCGGGTGAGGCGGCAGCGGCGGCGTTCGCGTACCGGAGGGCGGGTGCTCCGTGGCCGAGTTCGACGGCCTGAACGCTCATGCCCCGCAAGGTCGTGCAGTAGGTCAAGTGGTCACCTGCGGCCAGGGCCAGCTCCAGGGCCTTCGTGTAGTAGCTCTGGCCGAGCAGGTCCAGGCGTTCGTCCACGGCCATGTAGCCGGTCAGGTAGAGGTGGTCCGCTGCGGCGGACAGCATCGCCTTGCGAACCTCGTCGGAGGCGGTGGCCTTCAGGTACGGGGCGATGTTGTTGACCATGAACGCTGCGGCCATCGGCCGGGCTGTCCGGCCGCCGAACTGGTCGTCCAGCTCGCTGATCTTCTCGGTCATGGCGATCACGGACTCGACCTCGGCCATGCCGATCCGGCTGTGCGGGTCGGTCTTCAACCGCTCGAACCGCCCGAGGTGGTCCGGCCAGCCCGGGATGGTGAGGGCGACCGAGTACAGGCCGGCCCCGAGTACGCCCCTGCGCGATGGGTCCATGTCCACAACCCCCAGATCGATCAGTCCTGCCACCGTATCCGTGGACTGGGGCTGAACGTCAGGCTCATCGGCGAATCCCGCCTCGAACGCGGTGACCGGTCGCCTCAGGCGGCGGGTCAGGGCCTCCAGTACCACCTTCTGGTACTTGGCCATGGGGCGGGTGCCCGAGAGCCAGTGCGAGATGGCGGACTCGTCGTACTTCAGCTTGTACCCGGCCTCGGTGCCGGCCCGGTTGACCGCGCGGGCGAACTCGCCGTTGCTCGCCCACCGGCACTCGGCGACCAGGGCGGCGAGCTTGCCGTTGGGTGTCCGTTCGCGTGCTGCCATCGCCGCCCCCGGGCCAGGTTTCAAGGGTTTCAAGCATCCGGGGTGTCTCTACCGTGTTCACGCCCCGCGCACACCTGTTGACTCGATGTCAGGCCGAGCGAGAGCCCCGGAAGCGAGGGGCCGCTGCGGCTCCACGATCGGCGGCACCGCCCACCCGCTCGTCCATTCCCGGGTGGCCGGTGCCGCTCTCCAGGCCAGCGCCGAAGGGTTCCTCACCGTGGTCGTGCACTCCCATGTCTTCTTCCTGACCAGAGATCCGGTCTCCGTCCCCATTGCCCGCCGCAGAGTGAGGACCCGCATCGTCAGCTGGGGCGTCCTGCTCGACGAGGACACCCGCCTCGCGCTGGACACGGTCACCTCCGAACTGGTGGCCAACGCCGTCCGGCACACCCAGGCCCCGATGCTCACCGTCGCCGTCTACGTGAACGTGCGGCTGCGGCGGGCCCTGGTCGAGGTCTACGACGGCTCGACCGCGCTGCCCCGGCGCCGCCGGGCCGGGGCCGACGCAGAGAGGGGCCGAGGGCTGGAACTGGTCGAGTACCTGGCCCTGGCCCACGGGGCCGAGCGGACCGAGCGGGGCAAACGGGTCTGGGCCGAGCTGGCCCTGCCCGAACAGCCGGTGACCCGACGTCAGCTCTTGGCCGTCCCGCGCCGGGCGGTGCGAGCCGCCCTGCGCGTGCTCCCGCGGCCCGGACGTGCCCCGATACGGCCGCCGTTCGCGCCCGGCACCACCCGCCCCCGCACGGCAGCCTGAGCCGACACCCCGCATCGCCCAGGGAAACCCCGCTTCGAAGGGATCGGACCTGATGACCAGTGTGACCAGCGCAGAGGGAGTCCTCGGCCGCCGCGGACTGCGGACCGGCGTCGAGTGGTCCACGCCCGCAGCGGCACGCGCCCGCGCCGCCCAGCTCGTCGCCGAGCACCGCGCCGGCCGCCAGGAGATCGTCCGCAACCCGCACCTGAGCGCCGAGTGGGCCCGCGCGGCCGTCCGTGCCCCGCAGCTGCTGGCCGCCGTACAGGACGTCATCGGGCCAGCCATCGCGGTGGAGAACACCTTCCTCGTGGTGAAGTGGCCCGGCCGCACGTTCGAGATCCCCTGGCACCAGGACGGCATCGACGCCCGCGTCGAACTCGACCCCGGCCGGTCCGTCTCCGCCTGGCTGGCCATCAGCGACGCCACCCTCGACAACGGCTGCCTGCACGCCGTCCTCGGCTCACAGCACTTCGGCTACCTGCCGTTCTCCTCGGAGGCCGAGCACGGTGCCGAGCGGGGCCGGGCCGACCAGGCGACCGGCTTCACCGCCGACGCCACGACCGCCCTGCCCCTGTCGGCGGGGTCCGCCGTGCTCATGGACAGCCGCCTGCTGCATCGCTCCGGCACCAACACCGGCGACGGCGCCCGGGTCGGCCTGAACGTCCGCTACGTCGCCCCGGACGGTGTCCGTCGACGCGACCCCCAGAGCCCCAGCCTCGACCCGGTCACCGGGACGGGCTGGTAGCACCACCCAAGGGATCAACACCCCAGCGAGAGGAGCACAACACCGTGACCATCCTCGAAGAGATCGCCACCCGCGAGGACCTGGTGACCCGGGTCCGCGTCCTGACCGGGGAGGACGCCGACGCGGCCCGCCGCGCCGACAAGACCCCGATCGCCAAGTCCGACTGCACCTACTACTGCCCCGACGCGGCCACCGCCGAGCGGTGCATCCAGTCCCTGCGCGAGTCAGACGAGCGCCTGCGCAACCGCCCCGAGGAGCTCATGCTCTGGGACTGGCAGTGCACCTACTGGGAGGCCGAACCCGGCAACCCCAACGGCGGCGGCACCGTCCTGCTCGGCGTCGCCTGGTACGACCAGGCGTTCTTCGACGACCGCCGCGACGCCTGGTTCGGCGCCATGCACCAGCGGATCTACAAGGACCTCGGCATCCCGCTGGAGGACATCACCGTCACCCACTGGCAGCTGCTCGCCGGCTGACCTGAGCACCACCAGCACACCGGCCGGGCCCCGCACCGAGGGGCCCGTGCCCGTGCTCAGTCGCGGGCCGCCAGCTCCGGAACCGGCGCGGCCTCCGGCAGCGGCCGGCGCCCCCGCGCCAGGACCAGCACCAGCACGGCGCCCGCCCCGCCGACCACCGCCACCACCAGGCCGCCGCCCAGGAACGCGGCCCTCGGGCCGCCGGCGGCCAGCGCCGGGACGAACAGCATCGAGACCGTCCCGCACGTGCGGATCACGGTCAGGTCCACCGTCAGTAGCCGCCTGCGGGCGGCCGGAGGGAACAGCGCGAAGTGCGTGGACAGCGCGATCTGCAGGAACGGCGACACCGCCCCCGACAACACGGACAGCGCCAACAGCACAGGCAGCGACCCGGCCAACCCGGTGGCCGCCAGCACCAGCCCGGACACCGCCCACGCACCGCAGTACACCGCCGTCAGCGGCGCCGGCAGCCGCACGTTCCCGGCCACCAGGTTGCCCGCCAGTGCCCCGGCGCCGGTGCACGCCAGCACCGCCGCGTAGGCGGAGGCCCCGGCGCCGAGCCGGGCAGCCAGCAGCGCGGGCATCGCCAGCGACACCGCCCCGGCGAAGATCCCGATCCCGTGCACCGCCAGCACCACCCCGGTGTCCGGATGGGTCCGCACCAGCGACCAGGCGCCCGGCCACACCCCCGCCGCCTGCGGCCCGGCCTGCGGGGCGGCAGCAGCCAGGCGGACGCGGGCGGCCAGCAGCACCAGGGCAAGGGCCGAGACGGCGAACGTCGCCGCGTCCACCCAGAACAGCCCGGCCAGCGGCATCACCGCCAGCAGCAGCCCGGCCGCCCCGGGGCCGGCGATCCGGGCGATGCGGCCGGTCAGGTCCATCAGCCCGCTCACCGCCTGGACCTCGCCCGGCCTGACCAGGTCCGGCACCATCGCGCCAAGGTTCGGGTCGAACAGCGCCCCGCCGACCCCCAGCAGCGCGGCCGAGGCGATCAGCCCCGCCGTGCCGAACTCGGACCACGCCCACGGCAGCGTGGCCACCAGGACCAGCCGCACCGCGTCCACCACCGCCAGGGCCCGCAGCGACGCGAACCGGTCCATCACCCGGCGCCCCACCGTGCCGAGCACGATGTACGGCAGTGACTCGGCGACGGCCACGAGACCCATCGCCCCGGCGCCCGCGTGCTCCCACGCCATCCACATCACGGCCATCGCGTACAGCCGGTCGCCGAACACCGACGCCGTCTGCGCTCCCCACAGCAGAAGCACAGGCCCGCGCCGCAGCAACCGCACGTATCGCATGATCCACTCCGCCCCAGGAAGCACGAAGTCCCGGCAGCGAGCCGCCACCGGGAACTCCCCACACCCTAGGGCAACTTGAAGCCCGGCCGACGCAGGCGCCCCGAACACGGCAGCCCGCCCCCGGCGGCCACACCCGCCACTCGCCCCCGGCCCCGAAGTCCGGCAGGCTGGCCACCAGGACACCCGCCGGAGAACAGACCTCCCGGAAGGACTTCCGTGCACCCCCTGATCACCGAGCTCGGCCTCGACGGAGACCCGAAGCTCCTGCACGAACGGCGCGGCACCACCTTCTTCAAAGTCGGCGACACCGCCCTGAAGATCACCGACGGCCTGATGGCAGGCCGCGAAGGCGAGGTGCTGGCCGCGCTCGGAGCCGACCACTACCGGGCCCACGGCCGGTGCGGGGACGGTACCTGGCTGGCCATGCGGTGGATCGACGGCACCAGCCTCTGGGACGCCATGGAACCCGCCCACCGCGGCGACGACACCCCAGCCGCCCGCCGCTCGATCCTGACGGCCGCCGCCGAGGCCGCCGAAGCCCTCGCCGACCTCCACACCGCCGGCTGGACCCACGGCGACCTTCAGCCCGACCACGTCGTCTTCGAGGACGACGCCGTACGGATCATCGACCTGGCCTGTGCCCAGGGCCCCGTCCCCGTACCGTTCTACGTCCACCGCGGCGGCATGACCCACACCACCGCCCCCGAGGTGGCAGCCCTCGTGATCGGCTCCACCGAGCACATCGCAACCACACCCGAGGCGGACGTGTGGTCGCTGGTCGCCTCCCTTTTCTGGTCTTGGACCCGCACCCCACCGACCGACTACCGCGACCCAGACAGCAGCCGAGCCGAACTCCTCGCCGACATCGCCGCTGGCCACCCCCGCGATCTGACAGCCTCCCGCCCCTGGCCGTTCCCTCAGTTCGAAGACGCCCTTCTCGCTGGCCTCGCTCACGATCCCGGGCAGAGGCCAGCAGCCGAGGCGCTGGCCAAGAACCTCCGCTCCGCGAAGCCGTGACCGTCCACTGCGCTGAACACTGCTCAGACCGCAGCACTGCCGATCGTCGAGGGCGTCACCACGACCTCAGGGAGCGCAGCGGCGGCTCAAAGAGGGCTGAAATCTGAACACAAGAACTTGACAGGGAACGTCCAGCTCCCGTGCGTGTAGCTGCGGGGGTGTCCGGCCTGCTCACAGAGCCTGTTGAGCCGGTAGGCCAGCGACTTGCGGCTCGCACCGGTCTCCGCGACGAGCCGGGCGAGGGCCTCGTTGGGTGCCTTGGCCCGGGCTTGCGTCTTCGTCACCTCGTACCCACCTTCGGATGATCACGCGGCGTGCCCTCCTGTTGACGGGGTGTACGAGCCTAGGGCACGCGGGGGGTGCGTGGGAGCCGCTTTCGTGGTCTGTGAACCCCCCTTGTGACCCTCCCGCGCGCGCCTGCGATCGAGTTCTCTGGTCGCACCCGCCCAAGGGCTCGGAAGTGCACCCCTAGGACACCTCAAGTCCCTTGTTCAGTCCGCCAGTTCGACGACATCTCGAGGAAGCCATGACCCTTCTTGTCTGCGTTGACGGCATCGACCTGGCCGGGAAGTCGACCCTCGTCCGCGCCTTGGTCGCCGAGCTGCAGCGCCGCGGCAGGACCGCGCGGCGCCACCGCGGAATGATGGCCCGCCGCCACCCCCTGGACCGGCTGCTCCGCCACCTGTCCTCGGCCCGGCAGCCGGACAGCTGGCTCACGACGACGGCCTACCTGATCGGCGGGTTCGCCCTGGACAGCCTCCTGGTCCGAGGCGGACGCCGGAAGGCGAAGGAGGTGGACGTGATCATCCAGGACGGGGGCGTCGACCGGACAGCGGCCTTCGGCATCGCCGGCGGTCCCTATCGCGCGGCGCGCGTGGCCCTGCGCTGGCCCGGCGTGTTCGCCCGCTGCGACCTGGCAGTCCACGTGACCGCCGGCATCGAGACCCGGGCCGAGCGGCTCGCCCGGCGGATCGCCGAAGGGCACCACGTCGACGTCCGCGACCACCGGGCCGCCGGCGACGCCGCGTTCAGCGCCCGCTTCCACAGCGCTCTCGCCGTGATGGGCCGCCGGCACCGGCGCCTCATTGCGCTTGACACCACCGACCGTGACCCGCAGGAGATGGCGAGCGAGCTCGCCGACCGGATCCTCGCCCTTCCAGGCGACCGGCGCCGATGACAGTCCGCACCGCCCCGACAACCGATGCCACGAACCCGGAGGTACGACCCGTGAGCACACCCGCAGAGCTTGTCCCCGACACCGTCCGACGCGCCGACTCCGAGCACCTGTGGCACCCGTGGGAACCGCTCGCGGTCAAGGACCGCCTGATCCTGACGGGCGGTCGGGACTGCTGGGTGCGCGACGACCGCGGCCGCGAGTACCTGGACCTGCGGGCCGGCACCCTGAACGCCACGGTCGGCTACGGCCGGACCTCCGTGGTCGAGGCGATGGCCGCGCAGGCGCAGCGGCTGATGACGTGGGACCTCGCGGAGGTGACCACCGCGCCGGCGGCGTTGCTGGCCCGGCGGATCGCCTCCCTCACCCCGCCCGGCCTGTCCCGGACGCTGTTCTGCAACTCCGGGAGCGAGGGCATCGAGGCGGCCGTCAAGATCGCCCGGATGGTGCACTGGATCAACGGCGACCGTGACCGCACCACGATCGCGTCCTTCGGTGAGGGCTATCACGGCGCGACCACGGCCGGTGTCGCCGCGACCGGGGCGGCGTTCCGCCGCGAGGGCGCGGGCCCGCTGCCCGGCGGATTCGTTCACCTGGCCACCCCGCGCTGCCCCGACTGCGCCGCCGGCGGGGGCGAGCACCGGTGCCGGGTGCCGGGGGTGGCCGAGTGGGAGCGCCGGCTCGCCGAGGTCGGGCCGCACACCATCGCGGCGATCGTGGCCGAGCCGGTGCTCAGCGTCGGCGGCGTGATCGTCCCGCCCGAGGGGACGTTCGCGCGGCTGCGCGAGCTGTGCGACCGGCACGGGATCCTGCTGATCGCCGACGAGGTCGCCACCGGCTTCGGCCGCACCGGCGCCATGTTCGCCTTCCAGCACGACCTGGACCCGGCGACGGGGCCGGACCTGCTGGTCACCGCGAAGGGCCTGTCCGGAGGGTACGCGCCGCTGGCCGCGGTGACGGTGCGCGAGGACCTCTACCAGGTGTTCGGCCGGGACCCGCTGCTGGGCGGTCTGCGCCACGGCCACACCACCGGCGGGCACGCCACCGCCTGCGCCGCGGCCCTGGCGGTGCTCGACATCGTCGAGGGAGAGGACCTGCCGGCGCGGGCGGCCGCGATCGGTGCGCGGGTCCTGGGGCAGCTGCGCGAGCAGCTGGCCGGCGCGCCGCCGGTGCGGGAGGTGCGCGGGCGGGGCCTGCTGATCGGCGTCGAGATGACGTCCCCGGCCGCGGCGCAGGAGGCCACCACCGTGGCGCAGGAGGCCGGGGTCCTCGTGAGGGCGTTCGGTGCGGTGCTCACGGTCGCCCCTCCGCTGGTCATCGCCGAGGACACGGCCCTGCGCGGTGCCGCGATCCTCGCCGACGCCGTGCTCGCCGCCGGCCGTGCCGGTGCGGGGAGGCGAGCGTGATGCGGGACACCGTCGTGCTGCCGCTGGCCGGCGCGGGAAGCCGCCTGGGCCTGCCGATCGCCAAGGAACTGGTCCCGGTGGGCCCCGGCCGGGTCGCCTTGGACCACACCCTGGACCTGCTCGCCCCGCACGCCGGCCGCCTGCGCGTGGCCGCCGTGCTCGGCGACGGACGGGAGGCCACCGCCCGCCACCTCGTCGCCCGCTGCGAGCACCTCGGCCTGCCGCTGGCGGTGTGCCACCAGCACCCGGACCGGGCGGAGTCCACCGGCGCGGTGTCGAGCACCAGCGGCTGGTGGAGCCCGGCGACCGCCGTGCTGCTCCCCGACCAGATCCTCACCCACCCCGATCCCGCCGCGATCGGCGCGCTCCTGGACGCCATCCGCGTCGGCCACCCGGCCGCGTTCCTGACCGCCGACGAGAGCGATCCGGCCCGCCTCGCGGTCGACGGGGCGCTGCGCCTGGAACCCGACCCGGCGGGCGGGCGGAAGGTGGCGGACTTCGCGGACAAGCCCGGCCCGCAGGCGACCGGGGCGCGCGGCTTCAACGCGGTGTGGTTCGGCTACGCCTTCGCCGTGGCGGCCGGTGACGCGGTCCTCGACGTGCTGCACCGGGCAACGCTCGGCGAAGACCTCGCCCGCACGGACCTCGGTCCGCTGCTGGGAGCACCCGCGATCGACGCCGGCCCGTTCACCGACATCGGCACCTGGCCCGCCGTGGCCGCGACGATCGCCGGGGCAGGTGTGCGGTGAGCCGGGTCCTGGTCCACACCGGCCCCTACCCGGTGGACGAGCAGCTGGGCGGGATCGGGCTGCGCCTGTGGGAGACGGCCCAGCTCCTCGCCGACGCCGGTCACCCGGTCACCCTCGCCCTCCCGCGGCCCTCGCCCTTCGGGCACCCCGGGATCACGGTCACCGCCCGGCCGTGGCAGGACCTGCTCGACGGCGCCGACGCGGTGCTGACCACCGACCTGCCCGACACCCGTCTCCTGCTGGCCGCCCGCACCCGGGGCCTGCTCCAGGTCGTGGAGAACGCCCCGCCGATCGAGCACCTGCACTATGAGCGCCTCGCCGCAGCCGACGGACAGGCGCTGTACGAGGACACCGTGGCCCGCTGGCGTCTGCAGCTGCTGCTGGCCGACCACCTGCTCGTGCGCTCCGAGGCCGAACGCGCCTCCACCCTCGGCGCGCTGGTCGCCGCCGGCCGCCTGTCCGCCGCGCACCACCGCGCCGGTCCCTCCCTCGAGCACCTGATCAGCCTGTTGCCGATCGGCTTCAACGCCTACTCGCGGGCCGCGGCCGACGCCGCCGGCCCGGGCGAAGCGGCGGTGGATGTGGTGTGGAGCGGCGGCGCGTGGGACTACTGCCACCCCGCCCTGCTGCTGCCCGCCCTGGCCCACGCCCTTGCCCTCGGGCGGCCCCTGACGTTGCGGATGCTGTACGAGCCCGGCGAGGCCTTCCGCCACCAGGTCCGGGCGCTCGGCCTGGACGACCTGGTGCGACTGCCGGCCGGGCCGCTGCACCACACCGACCGCGACCGGCTCCTGAACAGCGCGCGGTGCCTGGCGATCACCGGCGCCCGCACCGCGGAGAACGCGACCTGCCACCGGCTGCGGCTGCGCGACGCCGCCCTGTACCGGCTGCCGGTGGTCGTCGACCCGCACGGCGCGACCGGCGAGGTGGTCGCAGCCCTGGGCATCGGCGCCCTCGCCGACCCGGCCGACCCGAAGGCCCTGGCCGACGCGCTGATCACCGCCACCGGCGACGGCCCCGTCCGCACCGGCTACCTGCACCGGCTCGATACGGCGCGCACCGACCGGTTCCGCCTGGAGAACCACCTCGGCCCGCTGCTCAACCTCCTCAACCAAGGCCGCCCGGCACCCGACCGCGAACACGGCGCCCACCACGCGGCGATCCAGCACCTGCTGGACAACCACCCGCAGCTCACCCACACCGCACCCGACGTCATCTGACCACCACGCACCTCGACGCCCAGGAGGACCCAATGCCCGCTCCCACCCTGCGCCGGCCCACCGCGACCCCGCAGCTCCCGTCCTTCACCCAGCAGCCGGCCCCCGCCGTCACCGCGGACCACTGGTCCCTGCCCGACCCCGGCACCCGCCGCCAGATCGCCGAGTCCTACGCCGCCAGCGGCTACGCCGTCGTCCACGTCCCCGGCACCGAGGCGACCGAGGCGGACCTGACCCTGCTCGCCGACGCCCTGGGCCTGGGCCGCGCATTCACCCCCGCCCAGTACGCCAGCAGCCCGCACACCAGCGACGGTGTGAGCCGGCTGACCGCCGCCGCCGACCCCACCCACCCGTTCCAGGACCGCGCCGGCCAGAACTTCCACAGCGACGGCACCCTCCAGCACCTCGGCCAGATCGCCACCACGATCATGCTGTGCGCCCGCCCGGCCCACTCCGGCGGCCACACCCTGCTCTTCAACGCGATCGCCGCGTTCGCCGACCTGAAGGCCGCCGACCCCGAGGCCGCCGCCCAACTCACCCACCCCCGCGCGCTGCTGCGCACCTCCACGTTCATCCCGGGCCTGTCCACCGCCGGACCCGCGTTCGGCCACGACCCGGCAGGCCGGCTCATCACCCGCTACAGCCTCACCGCCACCGACACCTACCACCCCAGCACGCCCGAACACCGCGCGGACCTCGAGCGGGCCCTCGCCTACCTGAAGGCGGCCGCCGACCCCGGCCTCGGATACCGCTGCCAGCTCACCCTGGCCGCCGGCCAGGCCCTGGTCCTCGCCAACGACCGCCTCTGCCACGGCCGGACGAGCTTCTCGGACGACCCCGCCGCCCCGCGGCTGCTCCTGCGCGGCCTGTACACCGCACGCCCCGCCGCCTGACCCCTCGACCACCGCCCGCACACCAAGGAGCGCGGCATGACCCACCACACCGTCCCCTCCCCGGCGCCGGCCGCCGGGGACGACCGGCGTCCGAACGGCGCCCGGCTGCTGGACACCGCCCTCGCCGCCGTGGAGCACAGCGAGCGGGCGGCCCGCCGCTCGTTGTGCCTGATCCCCGCCGAGAACACACTGGTGCCGGCCGCCCGGCTGCCCTACCTCGCCGACCTGGCCGCCCGGTACATGTTCGACGACCACCCCGACCCCGCCGAGGCGACCTGGCGCTTTCCCGCCGCCCGCGAGGCGCAGTGGCTGGAGACCGGCCTCGCCGTTCCGCTGCTGCAGCAGCTGCTCGGCGCCGCCCACGTCAACGTGCGCCCACTGTCCGGCCTGCAGGCCATGCAGCTGACCATCGCCGCCCTGCCCCCCGGCGCGACGGTCGCGGTCCTGGCCCCCGAGCAGGGCGGCCACTACGCCACCGCCGGCATCGCCCAGCGGCTCGGCCACCCCGTGGTCACCCTCACCGGACCCGACCCGCACCACCTCGACCCCGCGACCGTCGCCGAGGCGTGCCGGGCCCGCCGCCCGGCGCTGCTGTACGTCGACCAGTGCCACACCCTGCTGCCCTACGACCTCGCCGCGCTGTGCGCCGCGGTGAAGGACGCCAGCCCCGCCACGCTGGTCCACGCGGACATCTCGCACCTGCTCGGACTGGTCATGGGCGGCGCCGTCCAGAACCCGCTCGCGGCCGGCGCCGACAGCCTGTCCGCCTCCACCCACAAGTCCTTCGCCGGACCGCAGAAGGGCATCCTGGCCACCAACAGCGCGGACCTGGCCCAGGCCTGGCGCAGCGTCCAGCCGCAGATCGTCTCCAACCACCACTTCGGCTCGGTGGCCGCCCTCGGCATCGCGCTCGCCGCCTTCGCCGACCGGGCCGACACCTACGCCCGCACCGTGATCGAAACCGCCCGCGCCCTGGGCAAGGAACTCGCCGCCCTCGGCTGGGACGTGGCCGGCGCCGAGTTCGGGCACACCCGCACCCACCAGCTCTGGGTCACCACCGACCCCCGCCTTCCCGCCCGCCGGGCCGCCGAGCGCCTCTACGCGGCGGGGATCCGCGTCAACTGGCTGACCGACCTGCCGCTGCCCGGTCCCGCGCTGCGCCTGGGCCTCGCGGAAGCCGTCTGGCGCGGCCTCGGCCCCGGCAACATGGCGCACGCGGCCCAGCTGATCGACCAGGCCCTCACCCGTGCCCGGCCCGCCGACCGGATCGCCGCCGACGTCGCCGAGCTGTGCGCCGGTGAGCGCTTCCCCTTCGCCGCCCGCCCCGACTCCGCCGCCACCGCCCGGCTGTCCGGCCTGCTGCTGGGAACGGAGGCCGGCCGATGAGCATCCGCCCGTTCCCGGCACCCGCCGACGCCGCGTGCGTGGCCGTCTACCGGGACCTGCGCGAGGGCGTCCCCAAGGACTCGGCGCAGATCGGCTACGGCTACAACCTCTACCCGGCCGCCCCGGCCACCGACCGCCACGTGCAGCAGGTCCTGGCGCGCTGCCAGCGGCAGGGCCGGCTGCACGAGTACGGGACCGCGCACGACGCCGCGGACCGGGCACTGGCGGCCGAGCTGGCCGGCGAGTACCTCGGCGTGCCAGTCGGTGAGGAGCAGGTGATGTTCACCGCCGGTGCCAGCGAGGGGATCGGCCTCGTCGCCCGCTACCTGGCCGCCTGCGACACCGCCATGATCCTGCCCGCCCCGTGCTACTTCGCATTCGAGCAGGCCACCCGCCGCAACCCGGCCGCGATCGCAGGCCGCTACCGCGAGGACGGCACCGTGCACTGGTCCGGCGGCGGCGCCCGGCACACCGCGCTGGTGGAGACCCTGCCCAACGGCGTCACCGGCGACCTCTTCGTCCCGCCCGCCGTCCAGGCCGACTTCCGGCTCCTGGACATCGTGTTCCAGGCCGGCGGCCACGCCCCCGACCCGCACCTGATCACCGACCGGGCCCGAGCCGCGCTGAACGGCACCCTCACCGACACCGCGGTGATGATGACCCCCTCCAAGGACCTGTGCGTGCCAGGACTTCGGGCCGGACTGCTCATCAGCGGCGACACCTCCCTGATCAACGCCGCCCGCGACGACGTCTTCAACCGCGTCGCCTCCCCGAGCCCGCTCGCCGGCCAGCTCGTGCTGCTGTACCTGACGGTCCTGCTGATGGCCGAAGCCGCCCACCACAGCAGCGGGCGCGCCGCCGGGCGCCGCTACGCCTGGCTGCGTGCCGCCTACCGCCGCCACGACGTCGACTGCCCCACCGAACAGACCCTCCAGGTGATCGCCCGGCACCTGGACGCGATGAGCACCCACTTCGAGGAGTCCTTCCACCTGCTCACCGAACACGGCCGCGGCCTGCTGGAGATCCGCGACCACCTCCAGCCGGTGGCCGGCTACTCCCTCCTTCCGGGCCTGACCGCCGACTTGGACGGGCCCGAGGAACTTATCGCCTGGGTCAACCGGGTCGGGCGCGAGCACCGCCTCAAGGTCAACCCCACCCTGCTGTTCGGTGGCACCCGCGACTCCTGGAGCACCCTCTACCCGGGCCGGGCCGCGATCCGGGTCAACCTGTCCGTCCCCCACGACGACCTGCTGCACACCCTCGCGCTGCTGCGCACCGCCCGCCACGGCCTCGCCACCGCCAAGGTGGTGGTGGCATGAGCACCTTGACCGACCTGCTGGCCACCGTGGCCGACCGGGCGCCCGACACGCCGGCCGTACGCGACGGGCACACCACCGTCACCTACCACCGGCTCCACGAGCGGAGCGAGGCACTGGCCCGCGCCCTGACTGCGGCCGGCGCCGCCGGGGCCCCGGTCCTGCTCGCACTGCCGCCCGGTGCGGCATGGGTGAGCGCGCTGCTCGGCTGCTGGCGCGCCGCAGCAGCGGCGGTCCCGCTCTCCCCCACCCACCCGCCCGCCCGGCTGGCCCGGCTCGCCGAGGGGGTGCGCGCCACCATCGCGATCACCCCCGGCGGCCGACCGCCGGACTGGGCACCCGCCGTCACCGCGATCGGGGCCGAACCCGTTCCCGTTCCCGATGCCGGGCCCGGCGGGCCGCCGCCGGCTGTGGCGGACACCGCGACAGGGTGCCTGTTCCACACCTCCGGCACCACCGGCATCCCCAAGCCCGTGATCGTGAGCCACCGCGCGCTCGCCGACCGCGCCCACGGCATGCCGAACGTCGCGGGCATCACGTCCGGCGAACGGATCGCCCAGCTCACCAGCCCCGCCTTCGACGCGATCCTGTGGGAGGTGCTGTGCGCGCTGGCCACCGGCGCCACCCTCCACATCGCCCCGCCCGAGGCCCGCGTTCCGGGCCCGGCGCTGACCCGCTTCCTCGCCCAGGAGCGGATCACCGCGCTGACGTGCACCCCCAGCCAGCTCGCCGCCACCCCCGCGGCCCCGATGCCCGACCTGCGCCTGGTCGTCCTCGGCGGCGAGGCCCTCCACCCGGCCCCGCTCGCCGCCTGGTTCACCCCGGGCCGCCGCCTGGCCAACGCCTACGGCCCCACCGAGACCACCGTCGAGGCGCTCTTCGCCCCCGACATCCAGCCCGGCCAGGAGCCGGTGCCGATCGGCCGACCGCTTCCCGGCGTCCACGCCCTCGTCCTGGACGCCGACCGGCGCCCCGTCCCGGACAGTGAGGCGGGCGAGCTCCACCTGGCCGGCACCGGCCTGACGGGCGGATACCTGCACCGGCCCCAGGAGAGCGCCGCCGCCTACCTCACCCTCACCCACCCCGACACCGGCCGGCCGGTGCGGGCCTACCGCACCGGCGACCTGGTGCGCCGCCTGCCCGACGGCCAGTACACCTTCTGCGGCCGCACCGACGCCCAGCTCAACCTCCACGGCGTGCGCCTGGAGCCCGACGAGATCGAGGCCTGCGCCACTCGCCTTGCGGGCGTGCGGGCCGCGGCCGCCCAGCTCGACCCGGCCGGCGAGCGACTGGTCCTGTTCGCCGAGACCACCCACCAGGTCACCCCCGAGGCGCTGCGCCGCCACCTGGCCGCCCACCTGCCGCCCGCCGCCGTGCCGGCCCTCATCACCTGCCGCCCCGCGCTGCCGCGCACCGCCACCGGCAAGCTCGACCGCCGGGCCCTGGCCACCGGCGCGCCCACGGAACGGGCCGACCCCAAAAAGTCCGGCACGGTCCTGCCCGAGCCGCTCGCCTCCTGGTGGCACGAGGCCTGCGGCACCCCCGCCCACCAGGAGGACAGCTTCTACGCGGCCGGCGGCGACTCCCTGCGCGCCCTGCACCTGCTGGCCCGCCTGAACGAGCACTACGACACCAACCTGTCGATCGGCGACTTCACCGCCGACCCGACCGCCACGCACCTGCTGCGCACCGTCACCGAACCGGGGAGGATTCCCAATGCTGTTGTCAAGCGTGATGGGTAAGGCATGAGCGCGTCACGCCGCCTTGGCGATGGGCGGTACGAGCTCGAACAGGCGACGGTCACGGATCAGGGCCCACAGGACGTTGATCCGTCGGCGGGCGAGGGCGATGACGGCCTGGGTGTGGCGCTTGCCTTCACCGCGCTTGCGGTCATAGAAGGCCCTGGACTCCGGGTGGCGCTGGATGCTGATCAGCGCGGACTGGTAGAAGACGCGCTGGAGCCCGCGGTGGTAGCGCTTGGGGCGGTGGAGGTTGCCACTGACGCGGCCGGAGTCGCGTGGGGCTGGTGCGAACCCGGAGAAGCCGGCCAACCGGTCCGGAGAGCCGAAGAGGTTCATGTCGCCGCCGGTGGCCGCGAGGAACTCGGCTCCGAGGGTCGGGCCGATCCCCGGCATGCTGGTGATCACTTCGGCGAGCTCGTGCTCGGCGAAGCGGCCCGCGATGAGTTTGTCGGTCTCGGCGATCCGCTCGTTGAGGGTGGCGATTTCGCGCGCGAGGGTGCCGACGAGCTGGGCGGCAAGGCTCTCGCCGGGCACGGTGGTGTGCTGGCGCTCGGCGGCCTCGACAGCAGCCTGGGCCAGGGCAGCGGCTCCGCGGACCTTGCGGTTTCGCAGCCACGTTTCCAGGCGGCTACGGTCCAGGCGTCGGATGGCGGCGGCGGTCTGGTAGCCGGTCAGAAGGACGAGCGGTCCCGCGTTACCAAGGTCCAGCGCCCGTTCCAGGGAGGGAAAGAAGCCGGTGAGCTGGCCACGCAGACGGTTGATGGCCCGGGTGCGGTCACAGACCAGGTCCGTGCGGCGGGCGGTGAGGAGTTTCAGCTCCGCGCTGATGTCGTCGGCCGGCCGTACCGGGTTCAGATCGCGTCGCATGCGGGCCTGGTCGGCGATGATCGCGGCGTCGCGGGCGTCGGTCTTGCCCTCACCCCGGTAGGCGCCGGAGGCCCGGTTGACGGTGCGTCCGGAGATGTAGAGCACGTGCTGGCCGTGGGCGAGCAGCAGGCTGATCGCCAGCGCTGCTCCGCCGTCGGCGAGGTCGACCGCCCAGGTCACCTCGTCGCCCAGGGCGAGGACATCACCCAAAAGTTGAAGCAGTTCGACCTCGTCGTTGGCCACGCGCCGGGAGAGCAGCTTGCTGCCCTCGGAGTCGATCACCACGCAGTGGTGATGGCCCTTACCGGCGTCGATCCCGGCCCATATCCGGCGCTGCATTGCTCTCCCGCTCGTCGTCGTTTCCTGTCCCACAGACGACCTCGCCGGCATGTCCCTACACAGCGATCTTGTCGCACTTCCCAATTGGCGGCCGAGTCGTCGTGGGGTGTCGGGCGGCCAATCCTCCGGAGCCATGAAGCGGCAAACCCGTGAAAGCCACACCCGACACCCCTGGGCGAGCCAACCCTACGAACGGCTCGCTCAACCCGATCAAGAAGGGAGGGAACCCGTGAACACCACCACCAGCGGCAACGCGGGCCCGCAGATCCGTGGACTGCTCGTGGACCTGGACGGCGTGGTGCGCCTGTGGCACCGGGCCGGCGCGCGAGCGGCGGAGGCCGAACTCTCACTGCCCGACCGCCACCTGAGCCGGTACACCACCAACCGGTTCAGCGACGCCGCCCACGCCGGGGCACTCACCTGGGAGCAGTGGACCGACGGGGTGCGCGAGCGCCTGGCCGCCGACCTGGGACCCGAGGCCGCCGAGCGGGCCACCGCTCTGTGGACGGCCGACCGCGGACAGGTCAACCAGGAGATGGCCGCCCTGCTGCGCCGGGCCCGGACCGCCGGCCTGAGCGTCGCGCTGCTCACCAACAACACCACGGTCCTGGACCGCGACCTCGCCCACCACGGGATCGACGGCCTGTTCGACCACGTGCTCAACTCGGCCGCGACCGGGCTGGCCAAGCCGTCCCGGCTCGCGTTCGAGGACGCCCTCGCGCACATGGGCCTGGCCCCCGGCGAGGTCGCCTTCACCGACGACTCCGACCTCAACACCGCCGCCGCGGCCGCGCTGGGCCTGCACGCCCACCACTTCCGCCAGCCCGGCGGCGCCGCCGCCTTCGAGGCGTACCTCGCCGCCCTGGGAGTCACCCTGCCGCCCGAACCCGCCCGCGTCCCGCTCCCGACCGAGCCGGGCACCGGCGCCCCGCCCGGGCACGGCGACCACGACCGGCACCGCTCGGTCCACGTCCGCTACCTGGCCACCGGCCTGAGCGCCGAGCACGCCGCCAGGCACCTGCCCACCGCCGCATGGGCACAGCCCCTCGGCGAACACACCCTCGCCACCGGCAGCAGCACCGGAGCGGTGACCGTGTGGCGCCTCACACCGGCCGGCACGCACGTGCGGCACGCGGCCGGACACCCGGACGCCTGGATGCCGCAGCCCGTCCCAGGCGGCGCCGAGTACCTGCCGCCGTGGACCACGGCCACCCGCGCCCAGGCCCGCCCGCACGCCGAGGCGCTCCTCACCGAGGCGGCCCTCGCCCTGACCCAGCTCGCCGATTCCCACCGCGCCGGCGACCGGCTCGGCGCCGCCCTCCACCTCCAGGCGGCCCGCCACGCGCTCACCCGCGCGGCAGTGCTCCTCGCCCGCCGCCAGGCCCGGCCCTGGCCGGACGCCATCGGCTCCCGCTACCTCACCCCCGCCGTCGCCCAGCACCTCGCCACCAGCCTCGCCGCCGACCCCACCACCCCTACCGGCCTTGCCACCTCCCTCCGCCCACTCCTGGAGATCCTGGCCGCCGTGCGCCACGACGCCGACCTGGTGCTGACCGCCGGCCTCGCCTGGCCCTGGCAGGACCTCGCCCGCGCGCTCGGCCCCGTCCTGGGCGACGACATCCGGCTGCACCCGGCCACCGACACCCCCAGCCTCTACGGCGCGGCACTGGCCGCGACCTACGACGAGCACCGCCCCGTCGGCCCGCACCTCGCCGCAGCCCTGCGCGCCTTCGCCACCCGGACCCTCACCGGCCTCCAGGTCGTCGAGCTCGGCGCCGGGACCGGCCGCATCACCGCCCACCTCGCCCACACCGCGGCCGGCTACACCGCCACCGAGCCGTCCGCGGCCATGGCCCAGCACCTGAGTGCCCTCCGCCTGCCCGCGGTACGGGTGCTCCTCGCCGACGCCCTCGCTCTGCCGCTGGCCGACAGCTCGGCCGACGTGGTCGTCGAGCACGAGGTGCTCCTTTTCGCCGCCGACCCGCTCGCCGCCGCCGACCAGGCGCTGCGGATCCTGCGCCCCGGCGGGCAACTGGTGCGCCTGCTCCTGCACTCCAGCGGCCAGGACCCGGCCGCCGACCTCGACGCGGCCTACCGCCGGGCCGCCTTCACCGACGGCCCGGCTCCGCTGATCACCGGCAAGGGCACCGACCACCTGATCACCCGCCACCTCGCCGACCGCGGCCTGGCCACCGCCGAAACCGTCCTGGCCCAGTACACCGAGACCCGCACCCCGCACCAGGCCCTGAACGCGCTCGCCGCCCGCGCCTGGCCCTACCAGCACCAGGCCAGCGAGGCCCAGCACGAAGCCGGCATGGCCGCCGCCCACCGACGCGCCCGCACCCTGCCCACCATCGGCCGGCCGGTGCGCATGGTGCTGCGCGCCCTGACCACCACCGCCGAGGGGACGCGATGACCAGCACGACGCCAGCCCTGCCCGACGGCTACGCCTGGGCCCACGGGCTCGACCACGCCCACCAGCTCCTCGCCGACCGCACCGTTGCGCTGCTGGCCACCGGCGACCGGGACCGCGACCAGCGCATCGCCGACGCCCTGGCCCGCTACGGGCCGCCGACCGGGCCGCTGCCCCGCCCGGCCGGCGCCTGCGCCCGCGTCGTCTCCATCGGAGGATCGGCGCAGCACCGGCTCGGCGCGCTCGCCGCTGCCGCGCTCGGCCGCCCCCACCACCCCTACCCCGACCTGGAGGCCGCGCTCGCCGACCCCGGACCGGCTGGCGGCTCCGTCCTGCTCACCGCCGCCGCCCCGGACCTGACGCTCGCCCAACTCCTGCCCGCCCACAACACCTGGACCGGACGCGGCACCCGGCTCGGCCTGCTGACCGGCCGCGACCTGGCCGCCGCCGTCTTCCTCCTCGCCAAGATCCTCGCCACCCCCAGCACACCGGGCGGTCCCAGCGCCCTGATCGACGGCACCACCGGCCGCTCCCGCCACCTCGGCGACCCGAACGGACCCAAGCTCACCACCAGCGCCGCACTCACCGGCTCCTGGCGCACACTGTTGGTCGACGCCCACGGCTCCGCCGCCCACGCCAACCTCGGCACCGCCGTGCTGTGCGGGCTGCCCGGCCCCACCGAGCGCACCCTCGACGGCCAGGCAATCCCCGGCGGCTGTACCACCACCGGCTGCAAGACCGACGCCACCGGCCGGCTGACGATCCACCACCCCCACGACCTCGAGGCCAGCGTGCTGGGCCTGTGGGTGTGCAACGCCATCACCCTCGGACCGACCGAGCAGTTCCCCTCCACCGTCAACCTGGCCCTGGACGCTGTCGACGGCCATCCCGCCGCCGTCCTCGGCCTGGTGCGCGGCGACGCCGACACCACCGGCGGCGACCCGGCCGCGGCCGCCGAACTCCTGCACACCGGCGCGGACCTCGGAACCGTGGTCGCCGACCAGAACCGACGCGCCGCCGAACGCGGCCTCGCCGGCGGCGCCGCGGTCCTCCTCGGCGACCCCGACCACCGCCCGCACCCGGTCCGAAGCGACCGTCCCGCCCCGCCCGCACCCCGCACCATCCACCCGCGGCCCCGCACCGCCCCCGCGCCCGACCACGACGCGGCTCTGCGCGCCTGGGCCCTGCGCACCAATGAGGCCAACCTGTTCGAGACCGCGCTGCGCGACAGCATCACCCACCGGCCCGACCCCGACCTCGCCCGCTGCCTCGACGACATCCAGGCCCCCCGCGAGCAGGCCCAGACCCTCCTGCGCCGCGCAGCCGCCGGCGGAAACCTGGACCTGCCGCACCTGGAGCAGCTCGCCCGGCAGTGGGCCGGGCACACCCTGTCCATCCTCACCCGCACCCGCGGCGGCGCCTTCAGCCGCCAGCTCACCGCACTGCGCGCCCACCACCGGCTCCAGCACACCGCCGCCGCCACCCCGTGCCCGCACTGCGGCGCCCCGCGCCGGGCCGAGCACCTCACGAGCCCGCTCGGCCCGGCCGACCGGATCACGGCGGCCTGCCCGCGCTGCGGACCCGCCGAGAGCCGCCCCCACCACCAGACCGCGTTCCACGTCGACGCCCCCACCACCATCCACCCCGGCCGACCGTTCACCCTCACCCTCACCACAGGCCCCGACCAAGGTCTGGTGGCGGTCCACCTTCGCCCCCGGGCCACCCGCCTGGGCACCTACGCCCACACCACAAGCACCCTCGACCACCACCCGCCGACCCTCACCCTCCGGCCCCCGATCGGCCTGCTCCCCGAACTCGACCGGCTCTGGATCATCCACGCCGACCGGTTCCGCCTGGCCCTCTACCAGCAACGTGTGCCCGTCCTGCCCGCACAGTGCCACCCTGGCAGCAGCACAGCGCCGTAACCCCCGGCCGTCTCATGCGGTTGGCCCAACACCCACCCACGCACTCAGGAGGATCAACCAGTGATCGTCTGGATCAACGGACCGTTCGGCGGCGGCAAGACCACCCTGACCGGCGCCCTGCTGGAAGCCCTGCCCGGCGCGGTCGCCTTCGACCCGGAGAAGGTTGGCTACGTCCTGCGCGAGACGTTCCCCGGCAAGCGCCGGGACTTCCAGGACTACCCTGCCTGGCGCCCGCTGGTCGCCCAGTTCGCGATCCACAGCCACGCCGAGAACGAGGGCCTACCCCTGCTGGTCCCGATGTCCGTGCTGCGCCAGGACTACGCCACCGAGATCCACACCGCGATCCGCGACACCGGCGTCCCCCTGCACCACCTGCTGCTCCA
This sequence comes from Kitasatospora sp. NPDC088779, assembly GCF_040685395.1. Classification (NCBI taxonomy): domain Bacteria; kingdom Bacillati; phylum Actinomycetota; class Actinomycetes; order Kitasatosporales; family Streptomycetaceae; genus Kitasatospora; species Kitasatospora sp. NPDC088779. Next base: position 57,077 of record NZ_JBFBHW010000032.1, read on the forward strand.
CGCCGCCCCGGCCACCATCGCCGACCGCATCGAGGCCAGCATGGAGTACCCGGGCGAGGAGGAGCGCAGCGAGAAGGTCCGCGCCTTCCGCCGCAAGAAGGTCGACGCCTACACCCAGTCCTACGAGCAGTGGCTCGCCGACGACGCGCACGTCATCGACACCACCCACCTCACCCCCGGCGAGGTCGCGGAGCAGGCACTCAAGATCATCAGTCAGCCGTGACCACCCTGCCCGCGGCGACAGCCCGCCTGGCCGGGCCGGCCGAGGTCGTCTCCGACCTCGGCTGGCCCGGCACCACCGCCACCGTCCTGCTGCTGCGCCGCCCCAGCGGCCAGCACCTCGTCCTCAAGGGCAACAGCAGCGCCGACTGCTACGCCCGGGAACTCCACGCCCTGCGCACCTGGGCCCCCGCCCTCGACGGCGCCGCCCCGCAGCTCGTGGACGCCGACGAGGACCACGGGCTCCTGCTCATGACCGCCCTGCCCGGCACCCCGTTCGACGAGGCCGGCCTCACCCCCGACCAGACGCGGGAGGCATACTGGCAGGCCGGGGCCCTGCTACGCCGCCTCCACCAGGCCGGCCCGGCCGGCACCCTCGCCACCTTCGGCGTCGACCGGGCCGCCTACCTGCACACGCAGCTCTCCGGGGCCACCGACCCGCTCACCAGAGAGGAACTCGCCTTCGCCCTGGCCGCCCTCGACCAACTGCGCGCGCTCCCGCCCCAGCCCTCCCAGCCCTCCCACCTCGACCTCACCGCCCGCAACCTCCTCGCCCACACCGACGAAACCGGCGCGCTGCGCGTCGGTCTGATCGACTTCGAGACCAGCCGCTACGAGGCCGCCGGACGCGACTTCCTGCGCGTCACCCAGCGGACCCTGCGCACCAGGGCGGACCTCGCCGACGCGTTCTACCGCGGGTACGGGCGCGCCCCGACCGCGCCCGAACGGCACCTCATGCACTGGTGCGGCATCGGCGATGCGGCCGCGATCGCCGTCAGCGCCAAGGCCTCCGGTCACGAGGAGTTCTCCCGGGAGGCCCACGCCCACCTGCGGGCCGCCATGGACCTGCCCGGCCCACCCCTGATCTAGGACCGCAGGACGCGGCCGACCACCTCGGTGAAGCCGAGCCCGGCCGGCTGGCCCTCCACCCCCAGACGAGTCGCCAGGTAGTCCGTCACCACGACGCCCCCGGTCTGGGAGCCGGCCGGGGCCGCGACCGCCGCCGAGGGTGTGGCGGCGACCGCCCGCTCCATCAGCAGCCGGACTCCCACCGGGTCGGCGTCGACCAGCAGCAGCTCGTTGCCGTAGGGCGCGAGATGCACCACGTCGTGCAGCCGCAGCACCGGCCCCAGCTCGACCGGCCGGAACGCGCTCTCGTTCACCGCTACCGCCGCACCGCTCACCGCGGCGACCGCCTCCGCGACGGCCTGGGCAACCACCGGGGCCTCCAGCGGACGGCTCAGCCATCGGCCATCGACCGGCCCGAGCGGAGCCTGGAGCCGCTGCAGCACGGCCGCCGCATCGTCCAGCAGCGGCGCCACCTCGTCCGGCACCTCACCGCTCTGCGGCGGGAAGACGCACGACTCGGCGTCCCAACCGTCCCCGGTCCACACCGCGCGGGCGAATCCGCGCCCCCGCTCCGGCCCCTTCACCACCACGGCCCGCCCGGCCCGCTCGGGCCCGTAGGAGGCGCTGTGGCAATGCCCGGCGAACACCACATCCAGGAACGGAAGCTGCTCGGTGAGCTCCAGATCCGCGGCGAAGCCGCTGTGGCTGAGCAGAATCCAGGAGTCCACCTGCCCCTGGTACTCCTCGTGCACGCGGCGCAGCGCCTGCGCCGGATCGCACCAGCGGTGACCGGCCCGCTGCGCATTCGGCACCGACGCGAACGCGCGCTCGCCGATGACCCCCGTCACCCCGACCCTGCGCCCGGCCACCACCGCGACGTGGACGGGACGGAACAGCAGATCGCCACTCGTCAAACGGACATTCGCGCACACCGTCAGCCCGCGCAGCGGTTCGACGAGATGGTGGTCGTATCCGTGGTTCCCGACGGCGAGCACGTCGTAGAGGGCGGTGAGAGTGCGGCGTTCGACGTCGCCGGCCGTGACGGCATAGGCCGGGCCGTGAAAGAAGTCACCGCAGTCGACCACCAACGACGCCGAGCGGGAACGGTGCAGGTGTGGAACCGCGGAGAAGAAGGCCCCCAGCGCCGAGTGCACATCCGTGGTCGCGATCACCGCGTCGAGTTCCGAACTTCGCATGTTGTGGTTTTCTCTCTGGACGGTTGACCGAATGCGTGCGCGCTGGAGACACACTCCCCGAGCTCCGGGCAGCCCTGGACCAGCTCAGCACCGCCCGTATCGGACCTATCCGGGGCCGGCCGGGGGGTCGGGCGCACCGTCCGGTGTGATCCGGCTGTCCGTGAGGTCGTAGACGTGGCGGTCCGGTCGCGGTGGCAGGTCGGGTCGTACGTCGGCGCGGCGGATCCATCGGCGCTCTCGTGTGTAGGTCTCACCCTCGACGGCGCCGTCCTTGTAGACGGGGCCGACCTTGCGGCCAGCGCCGTCGCGGATGCCGATCCGCACGCCGGGCTTCCAGTAGGCGCGGCGGGTGCCGGAGTGGCTCAGCGGCGTGCCGGTGCCGTCGGAGGGCTGGGACGTGGTGGGCTCGGCCGGCGGTGGCGTGTAGTCCAGGACGCGCATGCGGTGCAGGGCGCCGGCCCTGACGGCCGGGTCCCTGGCCAGGCGCTTGAGCTGGTTCGCGGAGTCCGGCTTGCCGGAGGTGCCGCGGGCAGGCGGCTCGGGCGCGTTCAGCCAGGCGGCGAAGCCCAGTTGGGCGGCGTAGGAGTAGAGGAGCCGGCCGGCGGGGTGGCTGCCGTAGGCGGCAGGCTGCAGGTACCAGCGGCGGGTGCCGCGGTCGTCGACGTCGGTGACCAGGACCAGGCCCATGCTCGTGTCGACGGTGTGGTCGGGGTGCGCGGCGAGCACCGCGCCGAGCACGGCCTGTTCGCGGCCCAGCACCACCCCGTGGGCGGTCATGACCTCCAGCTCGTCGTCGTCGGCGCTGATCGCCCGAACCGGCACCGGCTCGTGGAGGAGCAGATTCCACGGCCCTGGCAGGCGCAGCGCCCGGAGGGTGCCGGCGTCGGGCTCGGCGGTGGTGGCGACGTCGAGGGCGAGGCTCGCGGGGACGAAGTGCGCGTGGTCGATGGCGAGGTAGGCCGCAGTGGTGGCCAGCGCCGCAACGCGGTGGGCCAGGCGGGCGGCGGGACTGCGCCGGCGGTCGGGCTGGAAGGCAGCGGGAGGAACGAGACCGGAGCGGAGCGCGCTGAGGTGGGTGGGCACGAGGCCCCGCAGGTCAGGCGGGAGACGGTCGGGGCAGACGCGGGCGAAGCGGCGGTCCCACTCCCAGTCGCTCTCACGGGTGCCGAGCATCAGGGTGGCCAGGCTGAGGCCGGGCCCGTCTCCGGTCTCCGGGATGTGGAGCTGCGCGCGCTGGTCGCCGGGCAAATCGGACCAGTTGAGTCCGTACCGGGTGGCCAGGAGGGCGGCTGCGCCGCTGTCGGCCATGACCCGCTCGGTCCAGCTCCGCAGGCCCACCTCCAGGTCGAAGCCGGAGCAGTCCGGGCCGTACCAGAACTGCTGCCAGGCCGGGCCGCTGGTGACCAGCCCTACCGCTGTCAGGTCGGCGTCGCCCAAGGCGCGGGATCCGTCCGAAGCGTCGAGGGTGGAGTGGAGCTGACTGCGCATGGCCGCGGCGATGTCGGGCGCGACGGCGCGCAGCAGGGCCGGGTCGATGTCCGGGTTGAAGAGCAGGATCAACTCACCGCGGTCCTCACCGTCCTCGAGGACGGCGTGGTCGGCCACTAGGAGCACCGTGTCGGCCGGGATGCCGTCCTCGGCGCTGACCGTCACCCGCCACCCGGTACGCGTGGCGCCGGCTGCGGCGAGCGCGGCCGCGGCGACGTCCGCGCAGGGGCCGGGGGCGAGCGCGGAGACGAGAGCGGCGTCGCTGTGTCGAGCGACGGAGATCAGCAACTTGCCGTCGCGCACGGCCATGGCGAGGTGGACGCCCGGATCGTCCTGGACGAGGGGATGGGAGGCCGCCTCGACTCGGGTCCACATCCCCGGCTCGATGATGCGTGCGCGTCCGTCGGGGGTGTGGCTGATGGCGTCCGGGTCGATCATCGCCGCGTTGACCAGTGCCTCGATTGACTGCGCCGGGGTCTGGCATCCCGGGCAGGTCACCGTTCCGAGGACGCCTTTGTCGAAGTCCCCGTTCCACTCGGACTGGTCGCTCGCCGCAGCGTGGCTGCGCCCGCAGCCTGAGCATCGGAGGGGGGCGGTGATCGGGGCAGACATGGCGTCATCGTGCCCGATCCGGAGGGTGGTTCGGGCCTCTTTGCCCGAGACGGGTGAGGATGAAGTCGCGGACTTGACGGCCGTGTCCGTCAGGGGCTCTCCGCGGGTGGCTGGCGGGCACTGATCCGCAGGCTCGGGCTGGCCTGCGCCGGAGGAATCTCCCCCTGGGAGCGTGGGCTGTCCCGGGGCGGCTCGGGGTCGGCTACCGGTTGGTCTGTGGGCGGTCCCGCTTGCGGGGGCTGTGGGTGTCGCAGGGGTTGCCGTTGCGGGTGGTGCAGCCGCTCCCGGGCTGGGCTTCGCAGCGAGGGCAGGGGCGCTGGAGGGCGCGCAGGTTCTCCGCGGCGCGTCGCAGCCGCGCTCCACGCCGCGGACCAGGCCCTGGACCACCTGGCGGATACCAACAGCGAACGATCGATCCAGGCACTGCGGGACCTCGACCGCCGCCTCACCCCGTTCGCGACCGTCCCCGCCGTCAGGGAGTTCCGCCGCACCGCCCGGCCCGTCCTCGGCCGCACAGCCTGACCGCCAGCCGGATCAGTACCCCTGCGGGCCGGGCGCATTCTGCGCCCTGTCCACCGGCACGTTCGCGCCGCTCACCCCCGAGGACACATCCGACAACAGGAACAGCACCACCTCCGCCACCTCCCGCGGGGTGACCAGCCGTCCACCCGGAACCTCGGCCACCAGCCTGGCGAACTCCTCTGGCTCCTCCCGCCGCAACCGGTCCCAGCGCTTGCCTTCGATCAGCATTGACCCAGGCGAGACCGCGTTGACCCGGATCCCGTCTGGCGCAAGCTCCCGGGCGAGCGAGGAGACCAGGTGGAGCTGGGCCGCCTTCGCAGCCCCGTACTGCGACTGCGGACCAGGCTTCCAGCCCGAGATCGACGAGACCACCACCGCTGAACCACCACCGCCCGCCCGCAGATAAGGAGCCGCGGCCGCCAACAGTCGCGCGCTGTGGCCCGCGTTCACCTCCCACGTCCACGTCCAGTCCTCGGCCGTCGCCTCCGCCAGCCCACGCCCCCGGGCACCGCCGGCACAGGCCACCACTCCGTCGATGCCTCCCATCGCTTCCGCCGCGAACCCCACGAACTCCTCCACCGACCCCGGCTGCGCCACATCGGTGACCGTAGTGAACAGCGGCGCCTCGCCGGCCTCGCGCGCCAGAACGGCCAGGTGCTCGCTACCTCGCGCACACGCCGCGACCACCGCCCCCTGCGCTAGCGCTCTCCTTACGATCTCGCCGCCCAACCCCCGCGAACCACCCGTCACGGCCAGCCGCAGACCCGCCAGACCACCCGAACCGTGCACTCGCCCTCATCCTGTCAGCACTGCGGACGGCACCTGAACGACGCCCGCACCCATGACCACAACACCTTCTTGGGGGCAGCGTAAACCCACTCTGCTCTTCAGTTGCCGACTGTGCAGCAACGTCAACGACCTACACCGAAGCGGCGTAGGTCGCCCCGGTTGGACGCCGCGAGCAGATCCCAGCTCGGGTACTCCGTCACCAGCTCCGGGTGCACGACGCACGGCCGCGGCACCTTTCCGTATCCGGCCTCCGCCGGGACCGGTGGAGGCTGCCGGACCTGCCCGACCGCTGCCGCGGACCGCCAGCGGACCAGCGGCACGACCCACTGGCCGTCATGGCGTCGCGGGCACCAGAGCAGCTGGAGCAGGTCGCACCCGTCCGGGAAGGGTACGAGGCCCGGCAGGTCAGAGCGGTAGATCTGGACAACCTGGATCATCGGCGATCCCGGGTGCTCCGGGCACTCCGGCCAGGGCTCCCGCGCCGGCCACAACAGCGGGCCACCCACCGAGCTGTCGCGGCACGTCGGCTCACCCGCACGCGGGTGCAGCCGCACGGCCTCTCTGCGGAGCGGGGCGATCTCGGGGAACAGTTCCTCGACGTTCAAGGGGCGCGGTGGGGTTCGACGGGTCACCGGCGGACCGTACATGCGACTGCGACACGGACGCACCAGAGATTCCGCCGGTGATCGAACAACGTCCGCTAGAGCCGACCTGCTGCACCTTCGTGCGTCGCCGGATCCGCTCCGAGCGGCACTACCCCGGCGCCTGCGCCGAGGCCGACCTGGCCGGAGGGCGATGGTAGTGGCGTGCCCCACCTACCCGTCGGTCAGGGTGACACCTGCCGCCGATCAAGTGGCATCCGCCGCGCCGATAGGCCGCGATCCATCACGGCCCGCCGAAGTTCGCGGGGCACCCATGAGCACCACGCCCTTCCCCATCCCCCTGCCCACCGGCATCCACCCACACGACCCCCGGAGATCCGAGCCGAACTCGCCGCCTGGCTTGTCGCCGACGGGCCTGACGGCGGACCTGCGCTCCGGTCTGAAGGCTTCGACGCGCAGACAGCGGCCCAGGAACGCCAGGCCGCCGCAGACTGGGCCCACCCGCTGCGCCTGGCCGACCTCTACTTCGCCAGCAGTTGTGCGACCGCCACCGACCGGAGCACCTCGTTGGCTTTCTTCCATACCAGCCGGGCCGCCTGGACACCGAGCTCCCTGTGGGCGGCCAGTAGCTTCAGCACCAGGTCCGGCGTCGCGTTCGTGGCCTGGCGCAGCGGGGCGACACCGCTGTACTCGTTCAGTCGGCCGTTGATCGGGGGGCTGGAGAGCACCGCCCGGCAGAAGAGCGCCCCTCCCACAGCGCGCCACCGCTCCAACTCGTCGACGAGCGCCCGTACTGTGCACGGATCACCGGTGCGAACGATCGAGCCGGAAGCTCGGTTGACGAGCTCCTCCACCGACAGGGACAGGGACCGGGGCTGGACATCGACTCGCTGTCGGCGGGATAGCCGTGCGTGCCGAGACGGTACCCGGGTGGACCTGCCGGTACCACTGCCGGACCCCTGCTGGCGTTCGGACCTCCGGGGTGGCGCCAGGGGCAGGGGCTCTGGTGCTGCGCAGATCCCTCGTCCCCGGGCCCGGCCGACGCGGTCCCGCGAAACCCAGGACGCCGTCCCCGAACCACCACAGGCGGGGCGTCTGCCGAAGCGGTGTGAACCGGTGAGCCACAGGTCCGCTCTGGCTCGGACCGCGGCAGGAGGGCCCGGCACCGGTGCTGACCCGCAGTCCGCCGACGGGCGCCTGTACCAGCAGCGGCAGCCGGGGTCACCCGACGTCAGAGGTCGCCGCTGTAGCTCGCGGCGTCGCCGGCCCCCTCGTACGGGCCGTAATCGCTGCCGGTGCGGGCGACGGTCTCCCGGGTGCCGCGCCTGCCGAGCAGCGCGGCCTGGGCGGCGAAGTCCGGCAGCAGCAGGCGCAGCGCCCGGCGTCCGTACAGCGCGGTCAGCAGTCCTGTCCCGTAGGGTTCCGATGATGTGTCACCTGATGCTGCCGCCCCGCTCAGGGGGTGCCGGCGGCGCAGCTCGCGAAGCAGCCGGTGTCCGGCGAGGGTGCGGGCCGGAGCGCAGAGCAGCATGAGCGGGAGTACGGTCATGGGCAGGCCTGTCCACCAGACGCCCCGCGCGGTGGCGAGCGTGCCCGTGGCGCACGTGGCCGTGGCCAGCACACTGGACGTGGCCAACCGGGCCGGGCTGCAGCGCAGGCCGCGATGGACCAGGTCGGTGCGGATCTCCTCGCGGGCGCGCCGCACGGGCGGGGTGGTCACGGCGTCGGCCCAGGACAGGTCCCGGCCGAACGCCGTCCGCGCTGCCCGGTGCAGCGGAGTTGCGTCCTGCCCGGAGTGGGTGTGCACCACCCGCCGCAGGCGGCCTCGCCGGTCGGTGTCGAGCACCCCCGCGAGGTGCAGTTCGACGACGGCCACCACCAGCGCGGCCTTCGATCCCCCACGTACCCCCGCGATTGCCGTGGCTGTCAGGCCGTCGGTCCTTCCCCGGGCCGGCCGCCATCGCAGAAGCCCCGCCCCGAGGAGCGCGGCCATCGCGCACACCACACCGACCGATCCCACCGGACCCCCTGAAGCACCGACCACCCGACGGCCCTCCCCGGCCGTTCCCGCAGGATGACAGAGCGGGACGGCGATGCCAAGCGGTCGACCGACCCGACTGCCACGCCGCCAGAGCGCGATGAGAGCACGTACAGCGATCCCGCCGAGCGTGCCGACAGCGTCAACTCTGACGAGAGGCCCTCGCTCGGCGTGGTACCGGGCGACGGACGCCGCACTCGATGACCCCGACCTGGCTGTCACCCCCACTCCCGTGGCGGTCCAGCCGAGGCCGATCGTGGCGGGGCAGAGCGGGCTGGAGCGGCAGATCCACCAGGAGATCGACGACGAGCAGACATAGCAAGCAAGGGAGCTGGAAGACCAGGTTGACAGGGCCGGCTGCTCCGCCTGGCGGGTCCCTCGGGTCGGCGGGTGCCGTTCAGCGCGGAATTGCAGGGGAACGCCGTTGCCACGATGTCCCCTGCGGTTGGTGCTGCCTGTTCCAAAGGGCCTCACCCTGCTCGGGCCCTGCCCGGGTCGGGTCGAGTTCCAGGGGTCCAGCCGGCGTGGCAGGTGCAGGTGCGCTCCCACAGTTCCATGCCGAGGGTGAGCGCGGTGTCGGTGAGCAGGTCCAGCAGGCGGTCGTGGTCCGGTCCCGCGCTCAGGTCCAGCCGCCACTGCCAGCGCTTGCGGCCGCCCTGGACCGACCTCGCGGATCCCACCGGTGAGATCTGCGGCGTCGCGGGCCTGCGGATCTCACCATGGAACGGCGGCCGGGTACACCTGACGATTCCCGGCCGGGCCGGCGAAGTGGTCCTCGCCAACCTGCCCGCCACGACCTGGAAGGCCGCACTCGCCCTGTGGGAGCAGGACTTCGACGACATCTCCCTCACCCGCCAGTTCTGGACGACCCACCCCCGTGCCGCCACGGCCGGCGAACACGCCTTCAACGCCCGCTGGAAGGACCCCTCCGGCAGCGAGGGCCGGGCCTGGCTGGCCAGTGGCCTGCTGCGCCGCACGCCGCTGTTCGCCGCAGCGGACGCGCCAGCCCACACTGAGGCCTAGAGTGACCCGCACCATCCGGCCCGGCCGGGTGAGGAGTGGGTCATGAAGGTCCTCTGCCACCGGCCCTCGCGCGACCACCAGGAAACCGTCGCTCTGCTCACCGCCCCCAAGGTCGGGCTCCCGATGGACGTCGTCGGCCTGGACTGCGCCTGCGGCACGAGCGAGGGGCGGACCTGCACCGTCGAACTCGCAGGCCCCCGGGACCGTCCGGGTCGGCTGCAGCTGCGGTTCAACCCACGTAAGTACCCGACGATGCTCGCCTACGACGAAGCCCGGCCCAAGGAACCGCGCCGCCGCCGTACCCGCCGACACACCATCTGATCCGCTGCGCCCGTCCCCGGGGCCCCAGCGGTGCAGGTTTCGCGCCGGCCCCGGAGACGTGAACGCCGACTGTCAGCGTGCCCGTTGACGGACCCGGTGGCCACAGATCAGCAGCGTGTGCCCGTACGGGGCGAGCACCATGATGCAGCCGCTGGCGTCAGTGGTGCACGTACAGGCCCGTTCGACCAGCTCCGTGCCGAGGGCGAGGTCCGTGTCGGTGATCAGGTCCAGCAGGGTGTTGTGGTCGGGGCCGTGGCTCAGGTCGAGTCTCCACTGCCAGGGCCCGTGCTGGGGTGTGGCATCGAGGCGCAGTCGGACGGCGGCCGCGGGTGCCGTCTCGGTGGTGGCCGGGATCATCCGCGGCAGGCCGCTGCAGGTCCAGTGGCCGATGCCCGTGGGCGGTGCGGCCGCGAAGCGGGCACTCTCCCCACCGCTCCACGGTGCTCCCGGTGTGGCCGCGCGGGGCTTCGGGGCAAGGGCTTGCCGCCACAGGTCGGTTGGGACGCCGGTGACGAGGACACGGGCGCAGTTCGTGCCGCAGTCCGGGGACGGGACCGCCGGCGTCGGAACGATCGGGGGCGGGCAGGAGGGCGGCCCACTGCTGGGCGACGGCGGTCCGGGCCTCGACCTCGACGGCCAAGTGGTCGGCGGGGTGCACGACGCGGATGCCGAGTGGGTGGCGGGTGAGGCCCCACCGGCCGTCCAGGCCCAGCGAGATCTCACGCTCCAACCGCATCTGGGCGTGGGAAACCCTGGGAAACGCGGTGACGTGGTGCGCGGCAGCCGTGCGGGCCGTCCCGGGGAGGTCCTCGCCGGTGCACGCGGCGAGGCGCTCTGCCAGGACGGGCCCGGGCGGGGTCGGTTCGGCGGGCGGCAGGACGCGGCGCAGCCAGCGGCGTGGTGCGCCGACGGACGCCAGTTGCCGCCGCAGGTCGTCGATGGCGGCGTTCTCGTGACCACCGCGCGGGGAAGTGCTGTCTCTCCCCGCTTGGGCGGGGGGAGACGGCACCTCGCTGACTCAGGCGCGGGAGCTGCGGGCGAACGCCACGAGACCTGCGAATGCCTCCGGTGTGACGAGCAGGGCCGGCCCGGCGGGGTCCTTTGAGTCGCGGATGGCCACCGCTTCGAAGCGAGTGCCGGTCAGGTCGGCGACCTCGACGCAGTTGTTGCCGGATCCTCCACTGTAGGACGACTTGAACCAGTGGGCCGCGCCGGTGAGTTCGGGGGCAGTGATGTGGTGGGTCATGAGGTGATCTCTCGGGTGAGTTGTTTCAGGAACTCCGGTGTCGCCTCAGCGGGGAGGGCCGAGCGGGACAGCGCCTCGAACATCCGAGTGAACCGGCCGACTTCGCGGGACTTGTCCGTGAGGGACATGCCGGCCCCCGTGTCCAGCTGGACCGTCTTGGGCAGCTTGTCGCCCAGGTCCAGGAGCGTGAAATCAGAGAGCGACAGGTAGCCGCGAACCGACTGCGGAAGGATCTGCACGGTCACGTTGTCGAGCGTCGCGATCCGGGCGATCTCCTCGTACTGCTCGCGCATGATGTCCACGTCCCCAGCCACGTACCGTAGCGCCGGCTCGTACTGGATCGCCCACAGCTTGACAGGATCGTCGGGGGCCACCACCCGCTCCTTGCGCTTCATCCGCAGGGCCACGCTCTTCTGTATGAACTCCGACGTGGACTCCTCGATCGGCTTGGCGATCTCGTGCAGAGCCTTCGCGTACCGCTCGGTCTGCAGCAATCCGAGCACGCACGTGGGGTGGTAGGCGCGGACGGACTGGGCCGCGGACTCGACGCCGAGGAAGCGGGGCATCGAGGGCGCCATCGTCGCCACCGTGTATGGCGTCCACCAGTCCTGGCGCGAAGCGGTGCGCTGGAGATCCACCAGACGCTCGGTCTCATCCTCGTCGTCGACGCCGTACCGGGCGAGGAGCTTGCGTAGATCCCCGGCGTTGCGAAGATCCTGAAAACCGGTCTCCACACGCTGGAGCTTCGTCGAGCTGAACGCCAGCCCCTTCACAGCGTCTTCCAGCGTGATGCCGGCCTGCTGACGCAGTTCCCGAAGCTCGTGCCCCAGTTCGATCCGCCGTGCTGTCGGCCTTGGCCGTGCTGCCACGTGCTCACCTCCGGAGTGCATGCGTCTACCGTCCGTATCGATCCGCGCAGTGTTGCACGTCACGCGCGCGTGGTGCCAGGCCATGCGCTTGCGTTGGCATGTGCCATTTCCTCTTCGTCGGGGGATTCAGTGCCGATGCCGTTGCAGATTCAGCGTAGACGCGCCACCTTGGTGGCACGCCCTGATTGACGGGGCATCAGAGACGGTCAGTCGAGGCCCGCGAGACGCCGACGGCCGCCACCTCCACCATTGGACTGCGGAGGTCTTCGTGCGCCGATCTGCTGACGACCAGCTTCGCCGCCGGGTGTCGGCCGACATCGCGGCGGGCCTGCCGGGGCGGCCGGCGCGTGCTGACCCGGACGAGCTCCTGAAGCGGGTGTATCCCGTCGGTGCCTCTCGGGGCGCCCCGTGGCGACGGTCGGACGGTATCAAGGTCTTCGTCGGGGCTTCGAGCGCGCCTTGCGCCGCGAGACGGTCCTGCGGCGGCTGGAGGGCGGACGGCGGCTCAGGCGGTACCGGGGGTTGGTATGACGGCCGTCGAACTCGCTCCAGCCGAGCCGACTCTCCCTTCCCGCCCCGCCACGGCATCCCTGCGCTACCGCCCGGAGTCGGCGCGGGCCGCACGCCTGCTCGTCCGGGGGAAGCTCAAGGAATGGGGCCTGGACGCACTGGTCGACCCGGCCGAGCTGATCGTCACCGAGCTGGTCTCCAACGCCTGCAAGACCGGCTGCCTGACCTTCATGCAGGTGGCCGTCCGGCGCCCAGCCCCGGGATTCGTCCGAGTCTGCGTGCGGGACGGCTCCCCGGAACTGCCGGTGCTGCTGTCGGCCGGCGAGGACCAGGAGTGCCACCGCGGCCTGGCCCTGGTCCACGAACTCACCGGCGGCCGGTGGGGGACCACCCCCGACCCCTGGGGCAAGAGCGTGCACGCCGACCTTCCGGTCTCCTGACCGCCCGACACCACGTCAACCGGCCGGTAACCGGCCACGACATCTTCCATTGCTGTCCGTCACTGCGCGACTACGATTCATCGCTTCGGTTCGACCATCAAGGAGTACCGCGTGGAAGGATCCACCACCGCCATGAGACCGCCCGGAGTGCTGAGGCCCGCGAGCGTCCGGGACAGCTGGCAGGCGCTCGCCGACGGACTGCACGTGCAGCGGGTGCACCTGCACCAGGAGCAGTGGCGCCAGGCCGCGACGCTCGCGCCCGAACAGCTCGGGCTGCCCGCCGAGCTGGACCCCGTCGACCTGGTGTCGAGGCCAGCCCTCGTGGTGCCGTGCGACGACGTGCTGATCCGCGCCGCCGGCCTCACGTCGTGGATCGACGTGCCGTACCGGCTCGGCCACGACCGCACCGCTGACGGTCCGCTGACCCTCGCGGTGGACGAGGTGGGCCGGATGCTGGCCGAGGATCTGGACAGCAGCCTTGAAGCGGCCGTGCACGGCGCGACCCGTTCCAGTGTCTGGTGGGTGGGGGTGCTCTCCGTCATCCACCACGAGAGCGGCCGGACCGCCTCCCTGGCGATGCTTCAGTCCGCCGTGCGGGCCGTCGCCCTCGGCGCAGGGACGCGCGTTCTGCGGGCGGCGCTTCGGTCCCGGGGCGAGGACAGCGCGGTTCTGCGCGCCGCGTACTGCCGGGCCGTCGCCGAGGTCGTCGTGCTGGAGGCGTCGCTGCCGCAGCTGCTCGGCGAGATCGGCGGGATGCGCCTCACCGACCTGGTGACCACCTCGGTGCCGTGGCGCGGCCAGTTCACCAAGTACCAGTCGGGCACCGGAGCGGGGCAGGTGGAGTAGGGATGGACCAGTATCCGTTCGTCGTGATCGAGGGCCTGGACGGCAGCGGCAAGACCACGCTGCGCAAGGGCCTGTTCAGGCTGTTCGACAGCCTCTACGGGGTGACGCCGCTGTCGGTACTCACCACGAACTTCCTCGCCCCCGAGGTGGCCGCGGACCTGGTGGACGGCAAGTACGCGCCCACCGAGGCCAACCGGGACCGCTACCTGCGGGCACTGCGGGCCGACAAGAAGGCCACCGTCGAGCGCCTGATCGCCCCCTCACTGCCGCTGCGGCCGGTGGTCGCGGACCGGTGGCTGCTGTCGGAGCTCGCGTTCTTCCAGGTCAAGCACGGCCAGGACCCGCAGGACACCTACGCCGGGCTCGCCGACGCGATCGACCTGGTGCCGGACCTGACCCTCATCCTGGACGCTGCCACCGGCACCACGATGCGGCGCGCCGCCTCCCGCAGCGCGGGGGACTCGGTGCGCGACGACTGGGACGTGGACCACGTGCAGACCTCCGTGCGCGCCACCTACCAGGCGATCACCGCTGACCCGACCTCGTTCCCGAAGATCGGGCCGACCGTGACGATCGACGCCAACCAGCCCCGGGCCGACGTGCTCGCGAACGCCTGGACCGCGCTGATCGAGCGCGGCCTGACCCCCGACCTGGAAGGAAGTATCCGGTGAGCGCCGCCATGTCCGAGATATCCGCGGCCGCCCGCCTGCGGGCCGCGCTGCGTGACGCTGCAGCCTGCCGGCGGCCCGTGCAGGCGATCGGCGCGGTCAACGCCATGGCCGCGCGGGTCGCCGTCGAGGCCGGGTTCGGCGCGCTGTGGGTGTCGGGCCTGGAGGTGTCGGCCGCCTACGGGCTGGCGGACGAGAACCTGCTCGGCTCCCGGGACCTCGCCGACGTCGTCACCTCGCTTCGCCGCGTCACCGACCTGCCGGTGATCGTGGACGTCGACAACGCGGCCGGTACCGGGGCGTCGGCCGCGCGGTTCGGGTTCGACCTCCAGGCGGCCGGGGCGGCGGCCGTCTGTCTGGAGGACAGCCGCTACCCCAAGTGCAACTCGTTCTCCGAACACCGCGCCCAGGCGATGACGGAGACGGAGACGGTGTGCGAGCAGATCAAGGAACTCAAGGCCGCCGCCCCGGGCCTGCTATTGATCGCCCGCACGGAGACGCTGATCTGCGGCGGCGGCATGGACGACGCGCTGGCCCGCGCCACCTCCTACGAGGCGGCCGGAGCGGACGCCGTGCTCCTGCACTCCAAGGACACCACCGGTAACCAGGCGCTGGAGGTGGGCCGCCGCTGGTCCGGCGTGCCGCTGGTCACCGTCCCCACCGCCTTCCCGCACCTGGACCGCCGCCTCCTCGGGGAGGCCGGCTTCGCCCTGGCGATCTACGCCAACCAGCTGACCCGCGCCGCACTGGCCGCGATGCACAGAGCCGCCGCCGGCTTCCGCGCCACGGGCGTCTTCGAGGCCTGCCAGCTCGCCGACGTCCAGGACCTGATGCGCGTCGGCGACCCCGACGCCCGCGCCTGCCTGTGACACCCCTGCTCCGACAACCAGTACGGAGGCACCCTTGAGCGACCTGCCCAGCATCAGCGTGTCGGTGAAGGCCGCGATCATCCACCAGGACCGGATCCTGCTCCTGTCCTACGACGACAGCGCGGACGGCGGCTGCTTCCACTACAACCTTCCCGGCGGCAAGGCGATCGAGGGCGAGCCGCTGCGCGAGGCGGTCGTGCGCAAGGTCCACCAGGAGAGCGGGCTGAGCGTTCGAACCGTGCGGGAGATGTTCGTCGTGGAGTACGTCCCCGGACACTTCGGCAAGGACCTCGGCCCGCTGCACAAGACCCAGCACAACTTCCTCGCCGAGATCACCGACGGCCGCACCACACCCCGGTTCTCCGACCCGCGCGATCCCATCCAGGTCGGCTTCGCATGGCTGCCGCTGGCCCAGCTCACCGCGGTGACCCTGATCCCGCAGGTCGCCCCCGCCATCCTCGCCGCGCTCACGGACACCCGTGACGTCCTCGTGGACCGCGCCCAGACGGAGACGACGCGATGAGGGCGCCCACGATCCTCGTCGCCAAGGGCGCGGGCGACCCGAACGCCCTGGTCCGCGCCCTCAGCCGGTACGACGTCTACGAGGTCGCCGGCCTCGACGAGCTCGGCGGCGCGGCGCGCCGCGCGGAGCTGATCGTCATCCGCTCCGGTATCCGGCTGGATGTGGACCGGCTGGCCGCCATGCCGAAGCTGCGGCACGTCATCCGGGCCGGCTCCGGGCTCGACGGCATCGACACCGCCGTCCTGGCCGCGCGGGGGATCGGCCTGTACCGATACCCCGAGGCATCGGCCCCGGCCGTCGCCGAGTGGTGCCTCGCGGCGCTGCTGGCCCTGGCCCGGCGCATCCCGCTCGGCGCCCACGGCCTGGCCCTCGGCTGTCACCTCAAGACGGCCTGCCTGGGGACGCCGGTGGTGTCAATGCGCGTGGCCGTCTGGGGCGCCGGGCCTATCGGTCGGGCCGCTGCCGCCGTGACCGCGCGATTCGGTGCGGAGGTCGCCTTCGCCGCCCGGCCCAGCATCACCGACGGCCTGCGGCAGATGCCCGCGGCTGAACTGCCCGGCTGGGCCGACGCCCACATCGTCGCGCTGCCCGCCACCGCAGAGAACATCGGGGCGTTCGGCACCGGCTTCCTGCGCTCGGCGGCGGGGCGCCGGCCCCTGCTCGTCGTCGCCGGGCGCCTGGCCACCATCGACGCCAGCGCGTGCCTGGAGGCACTTGCTGACGGCGGCCTGACCGGCCTGGCCGTCGATCCGATCGAGGCCGCCGATGCGCACCTGTTCAAGTCCGGCCCCACCCCATTGAACCTGCTCGCCACCCCTCACATCGGGGCTCAGCGCGCGGACATCCGGGCTGCCCTGGACGCCTGGGTCACCCAGACCGCCAGCGCCCTCCTGAGAGGGGAGGCGACCCGGTGAACGCGTGGGTGGAACAGAGACGTGCGGCGGCCCGCGCGGTCGCCGGGCAGCTCGCCGAGGAGTACCCGCACTCGCCGGTGTGGATGACGGGGCCCGTGGCCTGCGGGATCGCCCACGCCCGCAGCGACGTCGATCTGCGGGTGCTGTTCACCGAGGGCCCGGTGCCGGTGCTGCAGTCCCGCATCATCGACGGTATCCGCGTAGACCTGGAGGCCCAGGCCGTGGCCGAGGCCGACGAACTGCGCGGCTACCTGCGGTGCTTCCACATCCTGGGCGACGACGTCGACCTGTTCCGCACCGTGAGGCGCCGTCTTCCGGCGCTGACCGTGCTTCGGACCGCCCACGCCATGCACGACGGGGAACAACCGGTGCTCGACCAGGCCGAGCGGGACGTCTACCGCCGGTGGGCGCTGGCCGACCGCGTCCAGCACGCGATCAGCCTGGTCGAGGACCTCGACGGCCTGTTCCAGGCCGGACTGAGTGACGCCGTGGATCTGGTCACTGGGCAACTGCACATCGCTGTTCAACAGGCCGAGAACACCGCCGCCGGACACCCGCTCCTCGGTGACAAGTGGACCCCCGTCCTCGCCGGGGCCCCGACGCCGCCCGCGGCGTCTGTGCACCAGGCCCTGCGCCAGGCCCGCGCCCGGCTGCTGGCCGCGCTGCTGGCGGTATGGCCCGAAACCGCCGCCCCGGACGGCCACGTGCCGGACGACTGGCTGGAGGCCGGGTGGCTGCCCCAGCGCTACAGCGACGGCTGGCGACTGAAGTTCTCCGACGACACCATCCGCCTCACCCCCGGCCAACTGGCCGCGTGGCACCAGGCGCTTCACTCCTGACCGGGCCCCGAGCCCGCCCCTCTCCTGGGAGGCACCCGATGCACCCCACCAGCCCGAACGAGCTGATCGGCCACCTGTACCGGACGCTGGACGCGTCCGAGGTCGACGCCGTCTCGCTCATCCTCAAGGTCCGCGGGGAGACCTGCGACATCGACTGCCTGCACTGCTACGAGAAGCGCAAGGAAGGCCCCGGCGGCGCGCGGATCAGCGACGACCAAGTCCAGCTCCTGCCGAACCTCTTCCCGGGCCGCCCGCTCGCCATCGAACTGCACGGCGGCGAACCCCTGACCGCCGGAAAGGAGCACATCGCCCAGCTGCTGCGGACCCTCGCCGGCATACCGCAGGTCAAGCGCCTGTCCCTGCAGACCAACGGCGTCCAGCTCGACGCCGAGTGGCTCGACCTGTTCGACGCCCACTACCCCGGCCTGGAGCTGGGGATCTCCCTGGACGGCGACCTGGAAGGCAACAGGTGGCGCGTCGGCTACGACGGCGAGGCCACCTACCCGCTCGTGGTCAAGGCCCTGGAACTGCTGGCCGAACGCGGCCGGACCTGCGGCATCATCACCACCGTCACCCCCGCGCTCCTCGGCCGGCCCGCCGAAACCCTCGACCACCTGGCCGCGTTCACCGCCGTCACCTCGGTCAGCGTCGTGCCGTGCTTCGACACCACCGTCACCCGGCCCACCACGCACACCGGCAGCCGCCGCCCGCCCAGCCGGACCCTGCAGCAGGCGGCCCTCGACCGGCCCGGCGGCCCGGCCTGGGCGATCACACCCGACCAGTACACCGACTTCGTGCTCGGCCTCACCCAGCACTGGATCACCACCGGCCTGTTCCGCCGCCTCAGGCTCTCCCCGGCCGTCCCCACCATCCGCCGACTGCGGGGCCTGGCAACATCGTTCTGCCACTTCTCCGACATGAAGTGCGACCACGTCTTCACCCTCTACCCGGGCGGCCGCCTGGGCAGCTGCGACGAACTCCCCTGGCCCCAGGCCCAACTCACCCACCTGACGCCCACCACCAGCCCGGCCGACATCACCACCGCCCAGCACGGCTCCAACCTCCTTCGCCAGGGCAAGGGCCTCATGACCGCCTGCGTGACCTGCGACTACCGCGGCACCTGCGGCGGCGGCTGCATCGCCACCCGCTGGCGCATGAACCTCGCCGGCCACCACGACGCCTACTGCGACCACCGCATACGCCTGATCGACGGAACCGCAGCCCTCCTCGCCGACCCCGCCCACCCGGACGGCGCCTGGTGCCGGACCGCCCGCTGGCGCCCCACCCCCGTCAACCGGATGCGCGACGTCCAAACCTTCCTCGCCACCTGGGACAACCCCCAAGCCGCCCGCCACCCCGCCCAACTGGTCACCAGCGCCTTCGGCAACATCAACACCACCGGCCTGCCCGGCCCCACCGCCCAGAGCGCCGACGACCTCGACCCCGCCCACCCGCAGTGGAACGACGCGATCGAGCCCGGCATCAAACCGCTCGTCGACCACCTCACCGGCCGCTGGCACCTCGTCACCTACGACAGCTGTGAAGGCCACCACTACAACGACGGCGCCCGAAAGAGCCAGACATGCGAGGTCGGCCTCCTCCCACGCGACGGCGCCGAGTACGCCGCCACCGCCGCCGCCCTGTGCCGGGCCGCCACCCGATGCGCGCACGCCATGCCGCCCGCCGTACGCCTCCTGGTCGCCCGCAACAACCTGACCTGCGAGACCACAGGCCGCACTCACCCGGTCCTCGACCTGCGGCTCCTGCCCACCTCCGAAACGCCCGGCGCCGCCTACTTCGCCGCGCTGGACGACGCCACCGACCAGCTCCTGGCCGCCCTCGACACCGAAGCCCCCGCCGACCAGCGCCCCTGCGCCTGCCCCCTCCCGCCCGGCACCCAGCCGGCCGCGCTCCCGCAGGCCGTCGCGTGAGCCCCACACCACGGGGGCGCGCACCCCCGACCAACCCGTACGGCCCCAGCCCAACCCCGAGAAGCCCGAGCAGAGAAGGAACCGGCGATGAAGAACGACACCTGGGCCAAGGACTTCCTCGACGCCGTCGAGGAGCTCCGCGACGACGACGGGTCCGTCCGCTTCACCATGCACTCCTCCCGGGAGGGCGCCGACGACTGGCCGACCGAGCCGACCGTCCACGCCTGATCCGACGCGCTGAACCCAGCCGGGGCCAGGGCCGCAAGCCCTGGCCCCACCCCTTCCCCGCCAAGGAGACTGCGATGGACCTCAGCACCGTCTTCCGCATGCCCGCGATCCACGCCCACCACCTGGCCAAGACCCAGCGCATCCACCACGCCCTCCAACGCGGCGCCGGCCGCACCCTCATCGCGCCCAAGCCCACCGCCGCGGCCTACGCGCTCGCGCACCACGTCCTCGAAGGCGCCGAACACGCCGCCCGCACCGACAACCCCGACACCTTCGCCTGGTACACCGAGCACCCCGACGCCGGCACCGCCGACCTCGCCCCGGCCGGTCCGCTCACCGTCGCCCCCGACGAGGCGAACCTAATCACCTCACCCATCTCCGACACCCCGTACTACGTGCTCGGCCCCGCCACCCAGGCCGCCCCCGAGCACCTACAGAAACTCACCCTGAAGTCGGCCGGCCTCGCCGCCGAACACGGCTTCGGCGAACTCGTCGACGCCCACGCCCCCATCGTGTGCCTGCTCACCGGCAAGCCGCTGGGCAGCCCCCTACGCTCCTGGACCATCAGCCGCATGCCCGGCACCGTCTTCCTCGACTACGTCCCGGACAACCCCGTCATGGTCGCCCGCGACCTCGTCCACGAGGCCGGCCACAACTGGCTCAACGACGCCCTCACCGCCACCGCCTGCGAGATCGACAACACCCAGACTTTCTACTCACCCTGGAAGAAGACCCACCGACCCGCCTACGCGTTCCTCCACGGCTGCTGGTCGTTCTCCCTGGTCGCCCTCTACACCGCCGCCGTCCTGCCCACCACCAGCGGTGAGACCCACACCTTCCTCACCGCCTACCTCGACCGCCAGCGCACCCAGCTCCGCATCGTCGCCGACGACCACGAGACCGCCCTGCAGACCATCACCGACGCCACCCTCCGCACCAGGCTGCGGACCGCCTACCGGCACGCCCTCGCCCTGTGAGGAGACGCTTCCAGCAGCCCAGCTACTGGGCGCGAACGCTGAGGGCCACCGGAATGCCGGGGGCCCTCAGCCATTTCGTCCGGTGGATCGAGCGTGGTACGTCACGTACCGCGCTCGTAGCGCACAATCGCGGCAGCCAGATCCTTCTCCAGCTCGCCGATCCACTCGCCGAAGAAGAGCGCGGTGAAGCCTCGGTCCGAGTAGTCACCCGGGCCCACCGGCGTCAGGGGCAAAGAACTCACGTACTGGCCGGCCTTGCCACTGCGAAGGTTGAGCTCTGCCCGGACCGCGTGCGGGGTGGTGCCCTCCAGCACGAGCAGCATCACGGGGTGGTTCCAGGGCGTCGGGTTCTTCGTCATTTCCTTGATCACCCAGCACCAGTGGCCGGACACCTGCTGGTATCGGCGCCGGTCCTGGCCAACGAATGTTCCGGTCGGCGAGAGTCGCATCCGGTGGAACGTCTCGCTGCGGTGGGGTAGCAGGCGTTGCGCTGCCTCCGCCAGAAGCCGGCCCAGCTTTTCCTGGTCGCGCTGCTGCTGTGTCTCCTCCTGCCGCTTCGACTCGTCCTGCAACTCTTGCTGTCGCCTCGCCTGGCTGATCGCGTCGTCAAGACCCATGGCTCTGAAGGTAGCCACCCGGGCGGCGGCGGGTACCCGGATCGCTCGAAGCCAGCTGTCCAGAGGGAGCTCCAGCTCCACGAGCACGTCTACGGCAAAGATCACGCTGAGTGAGAAGAGGGAAGAGGGCGGGCCTGCACCATCGCGGGTGCAGGCCCGCTGTAAGGCCTCCCGGGTGGTGGTGTGCGCGGCCCAGAGCGGACAAACGGACAGAATGAACGGCCCCCATAACATCACCACCGACTCCGCACCGCCCGCAGCGAAGGCCAGCGGTGCACGCCGGGTACTGCTCAGCCGCACCGGAGTCCTCAGCACTTCCGCCACGGCCATCACCGGGCTGAACGAATACGAACACGCCCTCGCCCAGTTGATCGCCATCGAACACACCTACGAAAGCGCCGCCGAGGAACTCGGCTGCTCCATCGCTAGGGCTTCCAACACCATGTCCAGGCTGATGCACCGCCACGGCCGCAGCGACCGCACTCGCACCATCGCCGACCTCATCACCACCGGGCTGCTCGACACCACTGAGCTGCGCGCCGCGCTGCCCGACAAGCTCCCCGACCTTCCCCCGCGCATGCTCCAGGTCCTCACCCTGCTCGCCACCCACGAAGTCCGCACCGTCGCACGCCTGGCCGGTATCAGCCAGGACACCATCGGCAGCGTCATCACCCGAGCCGTCACCGCGATAGGCGCCGGCAGTCGCACCCACGCCGTCGTCACAGTCCTCCTCCTCAGCCGACCGGACCTCGCCGAATCCGGTGGCGTGCGGCGAGACTGATCGAGTACCCACGCCAGTACACCGCCGACGGCAGTCCGCCGTTGTACCTGGCCGGGACCAGTGCCGGCCGCCCGGGCTGGGAGGCCGGGCCTTGGAGCGGGCGGAGTCGCTCGGCGAGCACCGGCCGGCCCGGGAACTGTCGGACTGCACGGGGTCGCTGCGTGAGGTAGCGGAGGGCTTGGTGGGGGAGCCAGCTGGCTGCGCCGGTGGTTCCGTCGCGGTGACACCCCGCGCTTCGGTCGGCGGTTGATCTGGCGGCGGCCAAGGCGGCCCGGGTCGGCGAGGCGCGCCCGGGCCGCGGCTTGCTACTTCGCGGCGGCCTTCAGCTTGGAGCCGGCCGTCACCTTGGCGCTGTAGCCGGCAGCGATCTCGATCGGCTCACCGGTCTGCGGATTGCGGGCCGTCCTGGCGGCGCGGTGGGTGCGCTCGAAGGTCAGGAAACCGGGGATCGTGAGCTTCTCGTCGCCCTTCCTGACGACCTCGCCGACGATCTCGGCGAACGCCGACAGCACTGCGTCGGCATCGTTCTTGGAGACCTCGGCACGGTCTGCGATTGCTGCTACGACCTCGGTACGGTTCATCGTGCTGCTCACTTTCGATCACGGAGTTGGGTTCCACCGCATGTTGCCAGATGCCTAGGACAGTCCGGTGAGCGGGAGGAACCGGCACGCCGGGCGTGACGGTACGAAAGGCCGCGTTCGATCTCTACCGAACAACGTCCTGGCAGGCCCGCTCCCGCACCCTGGACCACCTCGTCTCGCTCCTGCCATCGGATTCGGTGTCCGCGCCGATTCCGGCCAGGGTTTGCGGCATCAGGGCCGGAACCGGCGCGCACCAGCACGATGAAGCGCCGATCGGCCGAATCGTCCAACCGAGGTGGCCCTGGCTGGCAGGATGGCGGGACCGGCGTGTTGCCACCGGTGCTGGACAAGGAGAGTGCGTGGGATCACAGGTGATCAACGGTCGATTCCTGCTACTGGGAGGTAGCGCGCGAAGCGGCGGCCTGTCGGAGGTCCGCAAGGCGGTCGACACATCCAGCAGCGACAGCGACCGGCAGTTCGCTGCGGTCAAGCTACTGAAGCGGCGCGACGACGAGATCACAAAAGTCTTCCTGGAACGAGAGACCACCGCGCTCAAAGCCCTCGAGCACTCCCATATCGTGCGGATGCTGGACTCAGGCTGGGACCCGCTCCTGGAGCGCTACTACATCGCACTGGAGTGGGTGGAACGCAGCCTGAAGGACGATCTGCAGGCTGGCCGACCCGTCGGCTGGGACTCCTTCTTCGAGCGAATCGGCAAGCCACTGGCGAGCGCACTGGCGCACGCGCACTCCCTGAACATCGAACATCGCGACCTCAAACCGGGCAACGTGCTGCTCACCGACGCCGGAGTGCCCAAGCTCGCGGACTTCGGAATCGCCAAGATCCGCTCCAAGGTCGCCGTGAACGACGAGACCGTCGCCGAATACCGCTCCAACCTGTACTCCCCACCGGAGCAGGAGGACGCCGTCCCCTATGTCCGGGACGTGTTCGGCTACGGCGTCCTCGCCATCCAGACGCTGTCCGGCAGCAAGGCCCGCGACTACCCCGACCTCGTCCCAGCCCTGGACGAACTGGACCTCGCCACCGAATTCCGCGAGATCCTGCGCTCCTGCATCGACTTCGACCCGCGGCAGCGCCCGGCCAACGCTGCAGTCCTCGAACAACGGCTCCTGGACGCCGAGCACATCTGCGCAGGCCGCCAGTCCCGCAGGAGCAACTTCCTGTGGCTGAAGCTCACCCGCTCCGCCGCCGAGAACCTCAGCGAGACCCCCAAAGACGCCGAACCGGACTGGGCCCGCGCCAAGGCCGCCGTCCTCGCCGACCTGTCCGGCACCGTACACGTCGACTACGGCTACAACCCCCAGACCGAGGAGACCGACCAGAGCACGCTGCGCCTGTTCGGCAACTCGTGGTTCCTGCGGCTGCGCGCCGACGACCAGTACCCCGAACGCGTCGTCGTCGTCCAGGCACTCACCAAGTCAGAAGAGTGGATGACCCGGCAGCGCAAACGCGTCCTGGCACTGCCGCCGATCCTCACCTGGACCTTCGACGACCCGGGCGAGGAACCCGCCTATCAGGGCCGCAACCTGCTCCTCGACCACCTCGACGACCACCTCGCCCGGCCCCAGAAAGCAGACCACGACGACCAGGAACACAGCCTCGGAGACCTGTTCGAAGGGTGGCGCAGACTCCTGGACGCCCGCGAGGAGGTCGCCGCCGGCGGACGCCAGATCCTGGAGTACGACCGGGTCACCGGAAACGGCCGCACCAGGGTGTTCCAACTGGCCAAGCCCGGCACCGCACCGCCGGTCGGCGAGGAATGGTCCATCGCCCCGTTCGCGCAGGCCCGGCCCGTAGAACGCGGCGAAGTGACGGTCCAGTCCGAGGAGACCGTGGCGATCCGCTTCGCCCGCCCCACCATCCGAGTGCCCGACCGCGGCGTACTGCTGCCCTTCCTCGGACCCAGCCAGCAGGCCCTGAACCGACAACGGGACGCCCTGGCCACCATCATGGCCGGACAGAGCACCAACCGGCTCCTGCGCGACATCATCGACAGCCCCGCCGCCATCGCCTCACGCCCGCCCGCCGACGTCACCCACTGGTTTCGCGCCGACCTGGACAAGAGCAAACGCGACGTGGTCCTCCATGCCCTCGGCTCCCAAGACCTCCTGCTCGTCGAAGGACCGCCCGGGACCGGGAAGACGACCGTCATCGCCGAGATCGTCGAACAGACCCTCAAACGCGACCCAACCGCCCGCATTCTCATCGTCAGCCAGACCCACATCGCGATCGACAACGCGTTGCGCCGCATCGAGGAGGCTGGCGTCCAGGGCCTCGTGCGCCTCGGGCGGCCCGACGACCCCAGGGTCGCCGACAGCGCCCAGCACCTTCTGCTGGACCGCCAGGTCAAGAAGTGGACCCAGCAGGTGCGGGCCCGCGCGGAGTCCTACCTCGACGGTGTCGCCACCCGCGGCGGCCTCGAAGCACGCCACCTCAAGGCCGCCCTCACCCTGGAAGAACTCGCCTCGGTCGCCGCCGATCTGAACCACGTCACCCTCAAGCTCGAAGAGCTCAACAACAGGCCCGCGCCCGAACGCACCACCTCCGCCCGCGACCTCGGCGAAGAACTCGTCACCGTCCGGGCCCGACGCGACCAGCTCACCGACCAGCGCCACGAGCTGTACACCGAGGCCCAGCGCGTTCTCGCCGGCGACCTCACCCTGCGCGAGAACCTCACCCCCGCAGAGGCCCGCGACGCTGTGGAGGCACTCCTCGGCCCCGCCGGCAGCGGCCGCGACCTGATGCGGCTGCTTCGGCTGCAGGGCCAGTGGCTGCAGCGTATCGGCACCGACCAGGACCTGCTCGCCGAGTTCCTGCGCACCCGGCAGGTCGTCGGCGGTACCGCGATCGGCTTCCTGGGCCACCCGGCCGCACGGGACCTCGAGTTCGACCTGTGCATCTTCGACGAGGCCTCCAAGGCCACCGCCACCGAAGCCCTCGTCCCACTCGCCCGGTCCAAGCGCTGGGTACTGGTCGGCGACACCCGCCAGCTGCCGCCCATCGACGAGGACCTTCTGCGCGACAAGAAGATCATGGCCGACTACCAGCTCATCCCCGAGTTGGTGACCACGACCCTGTTCCAGTACCTGGCGACCCACACCAAATACCCCGTCCAGCACCTGCTGCGCGAGCAGTACCGAATGACCCCGGCCATCGGGAACATGATCTCCACCTGCTTCTACGGCGAGAAACTCCTGTCACCCAACCCCCACACACTGCCCGGCTACGACCAGATCAACAAACCGGTGCTGTGGCTCGACACCGCCAAGCTCCCCACCCGCCGCGAATCCGAACGCACCAGCACCGAGACCAGCATCTCCAACCGCACCGAGGCAAAGCTCGCAGTCAGGCGCCTGGAGACGATCGACAAGGCCATCGACCGGCAGCTGATCAAGACCACACCTGGCCACAAGCTGGACGTCCTGGCCATCGCCCCATACGGCCGGCAGGTCGAAGAACTCAACCGGCAGCTGGCCGAGGTGAGGCTCAAACACCTCGCCGTCGAAGTGCTGTCCGTCGACGCCGTCCAGGGCCGCGAATGCGACCTCGCGGTCTTCTCCGTCACCCGCAGCAACGACCGTTCCGACTTCGGCTTCCTCGGCCAGCCGTACTGGCGCCGCATCAACGTCGCACTATCCCGAGCCCGATTCGGCCTCATCGTGGTGGGCGACGCCACGTTCTGCCGCAGCAAGCCCGGCGCGCTGCGCGACGTCCTCGACTACATGTCCAGCCACCCGCAGGAGTGCGAGATCCGCGATGCCTACCTATAGCGACAACAGCCTCCTGCACATCCGCCTCCACAACGACCGCCAGGGCCTGGAACTCGTCGCCATCGTCGACGCCGGCATCCCCGTCGCCCTGGTCACCGCCGACATCCTTGCCCAGGACCGCAAACCGCTGCCCCTGCTCAAGGAGTTCGTCCTCCACCTCGTCGGCGAGAACGTCGACACCGAGGACGCCATCGCCGGAATCCTCGGCCTGCCCCAACGGATGGTCAACCACACCATCGCCGGACAGTTCTCCGATGACCTCCTCACCTACGCAGCGCCCCGGCTCGGGACGGGTAACCAGCCACCCGCCCGCCGACTACGCCTGACCGCCCGAGGCCAGCAGACCGCCCGCGACATGGCCGCCATCACCCCCGTACGGGTCGACCAGCCACTCGTCTACGACCAGCTCCTCGGCAAGGCCAAGCCCTACGACCGCCACACGATCATCCCCCACCGCCAGGCCGAGGAAGAAGGCGTCCTGCTGCTGCCCGCGCCCCGAGCCGGGCTCGTGGAGGCCAGCGACATCCCGGTCACCGACATCAACGCACTGCTGCGCGAACGCGGGACCACCAACCGCGAAGTCCTTCTCGTCCGCAAGGCCACCCAGGCCAAAGCCCGCCGCGTCATGCCGGCCAAGCTCCTCGTGTACGCCGACCCCGAGCGCACCGACATCCAACTCGGCGTCGTCGTCGACGGCGAGCTCAGCCACACCCACGAGATCGCCCTGCTCAACCACGGCGGCGCCAAGGCCCTCGGCATCCAGGTCGAACCCGCACCCGAACGCCCCGCCCTGACCCCGGAACTCGAACGCGCCCGCATCGACCTGCCACAAGTCACCCGGCTGCGCGCCGAACAGGCCGCCGCCCAACTCGACACCGAACAGCTGCAGGGCCAGAGCCAAGCCGGACTCGCCATACACCGAGACCAGGTCCGCGCCATCAGCGTGTTCGAACACCCCGAACTGCTGGACGAAGCCCTCACCCGAGCCCGCCAGCGGATCCTGATCATCTCCCCATGGATCAAGAACGCCATCATCACCACCGACTTCCTGAGCAAACTCGAGGCCCGGCTCAAACGCGGCACCACCGTCCACATCGCCTACGGCTACGAGGAAAACGACACCAAGACTGACCCCACCGCCGTACGCAAGCTTGAGAACTTGGCCCACCGCTACCCCGCCAAGCTCACCGTCGCCCGTCTGAAAGCCACCCACGCGAAGATCCTCATCTTCGACGACACCTGGATCGCCACCAGCTTCAACTGGCTCTCCTTCCGCGGCGACCCCGACCGCACCTACCGCATGGAAGAAGGAACCCTCGTCAGCAACAAACCCGCCGCCGACGACCAGTACCACCGCTACATCGAACTGATCGACCAGGAACGCCGCTAGACGGGGAGGTTCCAGGCGGGACCGTCCTCGGCACCGAGCCACACACGCTGGCCGTCGCCGTCGATGGTGATGCCGAAGCCCTCCTGGTGCGGGGCGCCGTGACGCTGCCACTGCTGGATGGCGGCCTCGACCTGGTCCCAGAGCCGCAGGGGCCCGCGCTGAACGACAGTCCAGCCGCCGTCGGGGTTCGGCGTGGTACGGGCGTGGGAGCCGGTGGCGACGTCCATCAGGATCTGGTGGCCGCCGGCCCCCAGGATCTCGGCGGAAGGGGCGGCGAGCTGCGCCACCCACTTGCCGGTCCAGTCGGACAGGATCGCAGGATCGACCCCAGCCGGTTGTTCGTCCCCGGCCATGAGGGTGAGGCTGCCGCGCGGGGGCCGGTCGTGCTGACGGGCGATCATGAAACTGATGTACCCGGGCAGGAACCGGCCGCTGGCGCACCCCGGCTCGGTGACGGTCAGCAGGGCCTGGCCGAAACCGAAGCTCCATCCGGAGAAGGTGGCCAGGATCTTCCCGCCGGGCCGGACCTGGTAGAGCCAGGGCAGGGGGAGGGTGCGCACCGAGCAGGTCGCGATCAGGCGGTCGTACGGGCCGCCGTCCTGGTACCCGGCCAAGCCGTCACCGACGACCAGGGTGGGCGCGAAGCCGGCGGTCTTCAGCGACGCCGCGGCGCGCGCGGCCACCCCCTCGTCGACCTCGACGCTGACCACGTTGCCGTCCCCGAGACGGTGGGCGCCCAGGGCCGTGGAGTAGCCGGTGCCGGTGCCGATCTCCAGTACCCGGTGGCCGTCTTCGACACCGAGCTGCTGCCACATCTCCAGGACCAGGGAGGGCAGCGTGGACGACGACGACGGCAACCCGGTGACCGGCCCCTCGGCATCGGCCGGCCGAAGATGGCCGTCGAGCTGGGTCACCAGCGTCTCGTCCGAGTAGACGGTCGACAGGAAGCCGGGAGCACCGGGTAGGACCGGCGCGTAGGCGGTCGGTACGCTCTCCGGCACCGGTAGGAAGTACTGATCGACGAACGCCTCGCGCGGTACGGCCGCGACGGCGGCCCGCCACTTCGGATCGGTGAGGACGCCGTCCTCGGTGAGTTCGTCGGCCAGGGCGGCACGCAGTTCGGCAGGGCTGCTCACGGGGTACGGCCTCTCTGGAGTTCGTCGGCGATGGCCTCCGCGATGGCGTCGGTCGTCGCCGCCGGGTGGAAGGCCCACTGCCCGTTCGGATTGCACTCGAAAAAATGCCAGGCGCCACCGTGATCGACGGCGAAGTCGAACGCGCCGAAGACCAAGCCGAACGCATCGAGGTAGCGTGCCACCGGTTCGGCGACGTCCTCGGGCACCGGCACCGGGGTATGGGTCATCAGGTCCTGGCGCCGCCGCCAGTCCAGGTCCGGACTGTCGATCCGGGACGCGAACAACCGCCCGCCCACCGCCGTGAGCCGGACATCGAAAGCCTTGTCGACCATTGCCTGGAACAGGTGCGGGCAGGCCATGACGGCATCCGTGATCTCCTCCGCCCGCACCTCGGCCACCCACGCCTGCAACGGTTCCCCGCCCTCCCCGCAGTACGGTGAGTTCCACAACGGCTTGTACACGGCACCACCGGCCTGACCCGCGCAGAACTCCCGCGCCTCCCGCGCGCTGGTCGTGATCACCGTCGCCGGCACCCGAAAACCCACACGCAGAGCCGTGGCGAGCTGCGCCGCCTTGTGCTCGGCCTCACGCACGCGCCACGGGTGGTTGACGTAGTGGGCACCGGGCAGGGACGCGAGGACGCCGCCGACACCCCAGTACGCCTGCGAGCGGGCGAACACCGCGTCCTGGCCGTCCATCCCCTCCGGCGCCTCGTACGCCGACGGACGGCGGAACCAGACGGAACGGACCAGGTCGAGGTGGAGCGTGCGGGTGGGAGTGACGAGGGTGCCGTGCTGTCCGCCCGCGAGGTAACGGGCGGACAGCACGGCACCGGTGTGGAGATCGACACCAGGATCCGCCCTGACCACCGGAACACCCCGCCCGGCCAGGACACGCAGTACCACGTCGGCCGTGACGTCGTAGGGATCGGTGAGGACCAGGACGGCCCGCTGCCGGTCCTCCGGCATCAGCGGGTGCCCTGGTCCTGGTCGTTCGAGGTCATGGTGTCCACGTCGGTCGGCTGGTTCTGCTTTCCGCTCTTGCCGTCACCGCCGCCGGTGCTCGTCGGACCGGTCGCGTTCGTGCTGGTCCCGTGCGCCCCGAGTTCGATCTTGCGGCCCTGGTCGTCGAAGTACACGGCTACCTGGGTCTCCGGGTCGATTACGGCGGTGAGCCGGGGCACGGGCTCGGTCTCCTGAAAGGGCCCCATGCGGGTGGTACCCCATGGCGGTACAGATGCTCGGGTCAATCCCGTCCTCCTCCACGCGGTGCCGCCGGCCAGAAGCGGCATCCCAAGCAGACTCCCACAGCAAGTAGTTGAGGGCATGCATACCGTAACGGCGATTTCCCTTTCGCGTAGGGGACACTGCGGTTTCGGCTGAAACTGCCCGCCTTGGGGTTCTGGCACGAACCACCACGTAGCACCCCAGCCCTACCGCACAGGGGATCCAGCCAGAGCAGGGCGCGCACCGCGTCCGTGTCGGCCAGAGCCGCCTCCCGAGCATCGGCAGTGAGTGTTCGGCAGTCAGTCTTCGTTCACAGGAGCGGCGTTGCACATCCCATCCTCGTCGGGTCCGGTAGACCGCGGCGTGGATGGTGCACTGACCGCTGTACGCCAGGTCGGACAGGCGGAGGAACGGTGGGCTGCGGCTGTGCTGGACCGGGCAGCCACCGACGAGCGGATCCTGGTCACCGTGGCCATGCGGTGGTCGAGTAGGAGCCTGGCCGCCCGGTCCGCCGCTGCCGTAGCCGCTGCCGCAGCGGCCCGACGGGCGGCGGAAACAGAGCCGAAGCGGTGTCTGGAGCGCATCATGGCGGCGTAGGCGCCGCGGGACTCGGCAGCCACGGTAGGCGAGTGTGCGAATCGGAGAAGGGCGTCCTGGCGGTAGCGGTCGCGCATGAAGGCCACGGCGAGCAGCTCACTAGCTTCCGCGATCTGCATGTCCTCGGTGTCGTTCCGGGCCTCGTGCCGGACGCTCCTCAGTTCCGAGCGGGTCCGCTCCCAGACCGTGCGGACGCTGGTGTAGTCGCGCAGGTCGGCGTGGGCAGCCAAGGCGAGGTTGATGCACTCGCTGATACCGGCCTTGATGGCCCGCCCTCGCGAGCAGCCCGGGCACAGCCCCGCCGCGTCAGAGGCACCACAGTCCGGGCAGGGCGCGGCCAGTCGGGCCGGCTCCGCCCGGACAGCACCGATCTGCCGGACCTCCAGGCCTTCGGCTTCTGATGCAGCCAGCCCGGCGACCGCGGGCCCGGACCGGCTCCCGGCAGGTGTACTGCCATGCCGTGACCGGCTGATCAGGCCTTCGGCGAGATACCCGCACGCGGCACACTCCAGGCCTGTTACGACATCGACCGCGCTCTCGCATTCGACCCGCCGGCAATCGCTGATCCGGCGAAGCCCGATCCTGACCAGCCATCCGTACGGGCTGGCGATCGAGGCGGCGGAGGCGAACCTGAACCGCAGGCGCCGCGCGACCCGCCCGGCATCGCCCGCGACGTCCCGGACCGCCGCACCAGCGGCCCGAGCAGCCTCCCGCTGCTCCCACGCGGTCATCCGAGGCAGCAGAGCGGCGGCTTCCTGCAGCACGCGGTAGACCGTCTTCGACAGGCTGAGCTGCGACAGCGTCGCCTTGGACCGGTGTTCAGGCGTGCGAGCGGGCCTGAACGTGGCCGGCACCGCAGTGGTTGGGGCGTTGCCAGGCCGCGTCTGGACCATACCGGGTTTCCTCGCGTGCGCACGCGCTCCACCGGCAATGGTGGGAGCCCCGGTCTCGGCTTCGCCGGAAACACCATCCGCGACATCAGCCTGACCTGGGCTGCCGCGGTGACCGGCGTGAGAGGCGTGAAGGGCTTCACCAGCGCAGTTCTCTGCGAACTCGGCGCTGCCGGGCAGGCCCGGTCCCGCTACCTGCGGGGGCGTGGCGGCAGAGCGCCTGCGTGGCCGCGTGACAGCAGCACCGGTGGTGCCCTGGGAAACGGAGGCTCGACGCCTGGCGGCCTTCAGCGTCGCCCAGTCCTCCACGACGTTCGGCACCACTATGGCGCTGCGCTGGTGCAGCTGACTACGGGTCGCCCATCTGACCAGGCGGATCGTGTCGGCGCTCTGGAGGCGCTGGAGGACCCCTGCAGCGCCCGCAGGGGTGCAGTTGTTGCCGAGGAGCCTGGCCAGCGTCGCCGCGGCCCGTCCACGTTTGCACACCCGGCCGGAGCACAGCCGGACCCGCCCGTCGGGCCGGGCCTCCAGGACGAGGAGGAGCAGGGCGAGCCGGTCGGTGGGGGCGCCGCGGCCCGTGCGGGAGGCCAGCAGCCCGGGCGGGGTCTCGCGGCCGTCCCGGTGGTGCCAGCCCGGGCCGAAGAGCCGCTCGATGAGGCGCAGGAGCGTGGCCAGCGCGGGGCGGTCGAGGGCGAGCGGGTGGAGGCGGTCGCCCGCCCGCAGTGCCGCGATCTGCTCAGGGACTCCGACGAGCAGGCCCTGTACGGTTCCGGCCTCGCGGAACCGCTGGCGGGTGACGAGCGTGGATGCCGCTCGCTGGCGGGCGAGGGACTGGTGGACGGCGGAGGCGGACACACCGAGCCAGCGGGCGAGTTCGGGGGCGGCCGAGGTGGTGGCGCAGGTCCGGGCGAGTTCGGCCTTGGCGATGGTGACGATCCGCAGCAGCCGGTCGGTGTCGTTCAGACGTGTCGTCGTTGGCGAGCGGAGGACGGCGTGAACGGCCGCCCGAAGGCGCAGCCTCATCGGCTCGTCCAGCCGTAGAGGTTCCAGTCCCACGGGGGACCTGACGGAGTCAGTGCCTTCATCCGGGATACGGCGTGTTGACTGGGCGTCACAGGCGGTAGATCTGGTACCGGGCGCGCTTGCGCCTGCGTGACAAACCGGAATGGTTTCAGGCATCATCGAGGTGTCTCTGCTGGAGGTGGAGGCAGCACGACCCCTGGGGCCTGCGATCGCTCCCAGGGCTGGCATGGCCTGTTGGACCCGCCCGTGACCGGGCGGTACACCGGGTGGCAGGTCCTCTCTGGAGGACGGCCGCCCGGGTCGTCACCGGAGATGACATGAGCGCGAACTCGGTCATCCGCCAGCGGTGATGCGAGGGGCGTGCCGCCGGAACCGGTGCTGGTAACACCGGTGTGCAGGCGGCAGCCCAGCGGCCCGTGCTCTCACAGAGCGGGCCGCACGGCGCGTCAGATCATGATCAGCCTCTCATCTCGTCCCAGATCCTGGTGCAGGTGGCCCAGCCGGCGGCTGCGGCCAGTCGGCGTCGGGACTCAGTGACCCATGGACACGCCGCCGTCGACGGCCAGGACCTGGCCCGTGATGTAGCCGGCGTCCGGAGACGTGAGGAACAGGGCCGCCCGCGCGATCTCCTCCGGGCGGGCCAGCCGTCCCAGCGGTACCTGAGCGGCCAGGCCCTCGACCTTCTCCGCGCCCAGCGTGTTGAGCATCGCAGTGTCCGTCAGGCCGGGGGAGAGAGTGTTCACCGTGATGCCCCGGGGCGCGAGCTCGCGTGCCAGTGATCGGGCGAAGCCGATCAGACCCGCCTTGGAGGCGGTGTAGTTGGACTGTCCCGCCTGCCCGTAGAGGGCGGACGCGGAGGAGATGAACAGGATCCGGCCTTCGCGGCGGCGGATCATCCTGCGGGCCGCCAACTTCGCCACCCGGTAGGCGCCGGTGAGATTGGTGTCCAGCACCGAGGTGAAGTCGTCTTCGGACATCGTGAGCAGCAGCTTGTCGCGGGTGATTCCCGCGTTGGACACGAGAACCTCGACCGGGCCGTGCTGCTCTTCGACCGCGGCGAACGCCGTTTCGATGTGGTCGGGCTGGGTGATGTCGCAGGGCACGGACAGGAAGCCGTCCGGAGCGGGAGTGGAGCGGTAGGTGATCGCGACCCGGTCACCGGCGGCGTGGTATGCCTGCGCGATGGCGAGGCCGATGCCCCGGCTTGCGCCGGTGACAAGGACTGAACGGCTCATTGAATGTTCCCCCAAGGCCTATGAATCAGCTGGCGTGCTGCATGATCGGCATGATCTGACGCTGTGCGCGGTTGTGCTCCAGTCGCCGGGACAGGGCCGCGGCGGCGTCCATCGTGGCGTCGGCCAGGCGCTCGGCGCGTCGCTGCAGGTAGGCGTCAGGGGCGAGGAGACTGACGGAGCCGACGAGGACGGAACCGCGCCACAGCGGTACAGAGAGCATTTCCCACCCCGTGACAGGCGACTGCGTGCGTGCGTAACCCTGGATCTTGATACGCCTCAGGACCGCGTTGCCGGCGCTCAGGTCGTCGAGGTTGGCGAGCATGACCAGGCCCGCGGCGTCCTGGTGCAGAGGTGCCCGACGAAGGACAGGTCCCGCGTCGGAGGTCGCCAGCGCGGCCGCGAAGTCGTGGCGGTTGCCGTGGGCGATGTCGACGCAGATCCTGCTGGGCATGCCCAGCAGGAGGTGGCTGTGCAGGGTGACGACCTGGTTCGTTCGGCGCTGCAGGTGGCCAAGTTCCTCGGAGATTGCCCGGGAACCGGCGGGCAGGGCGGTTAGCGAGTCCTGGCTGTGCCCGGTGGCGCCGGAGTGGGCGACGGCGTAGGAGCCGTAGGTCGGCTGGACGAAGGTGCGCGTCCGCACGCCGGACTGAAGGATGCGGTGGGCGGTGGAGCGTGTGAGCCCGCTGCGGGCGATCACCTCGGCGAGCGTGTGCGAGCCCGGGCCGAGCTCGAGCAGTACTTGAAGCACCCTGTAGGCGCGTTCCGCAGAGCTGTTCTGTTCGTGATCATGGGCTTGAAGCCCATGCGGCGGCTTCGGCATCATCAGGCCCCCCAGGTCTGTGAGCGTGTGCGGTTATTGCGACGAATGGCGAAAGGAGCTGCCAGACCGTCCCGTGGTCTTAAAGATGTAGTCGAACTGGCCGCCGTTGGCCAGGAAGGCACCCTTCCGGAAGTTGCACGCCAGGAAGGCTTACCTGAGCGCCGTCGCGGCCTGGCAGACAGCGATGCTTGGGCGATGAACCGCGCCGGGCGGCCGTCGCCGAAAGATCAGGAACAACGTCGGCGACGGTCGTCGGCGCCTGGGAAAAGGGGGGAACGTCAGTGATGACCGCAGGTCAGGGGAACAACGAGGCAACGGCTCTGCCGGACCAGAAGGAACTGTTCCAGGCTTTGCTGGCAAGATGCCGGCGCGCCGTCGATGCGGGCCCGCCGGCGGAAGCCATCACGACCCGGGGCAGGCGCCGTACCGGCCTCTCACAGGAACGCACAGCCTCAATGCTCGGGGTGTCCGTCCGGTCGTACGGCGACTTCGAGCGCGGCCTGGTCCGCTGGGAGCCCGAGGACATGGACCGCGTGGCCACCACGCTGCAGATGAGTGCCCACGAGCGGCACGCGATGTTCCTCCTGGCCACCGGGCAGGAACCTCCGCAGCCGTTCACCAGCCAGCTCACCTCGGTGCCGGCCTACCAGTTGGCACTCGACTCCAGCGTCCTGCCCGGATACCTGTCCAACCGCTCCTGGGACATCGAACTGACCAACCAGGCGTTCCGGGAAAGCTGGGCCGAAACGGAGCCGCCGGACAACGTCATGCGCTATATCCTGCTCAACAAGGACGTGAGGGACACCATTCTGCTGGACTGGGACACCGGATGGGCACTGCCCTTCCTGCGCCAGCTGCGCGCCGCGCTGGCCGTCTCACCCTGGGATCCGGGTCTTGCCGAACTTCAGCGTGAACTCGAGGGCGCGGTCGCGACCGACGCGCCACTGCGCGAGCTCCTGGAGCTCTCGATGGACGACGAGTACATCCACCCGAACGGCGACACACGCCTGTTCAACCACCCGACGTGGGGCCCGACGCTGATCACACTCTTGATGACCCGCCCCCTAGACGCGGCCTCTGGCTACCGGTTCGTCTTTCTCGTCCCACCCAAACCAGTTGACCAGATGCCCTGACCCGAACAACCCGGACACGGGCGACAGAGCACCGGACCCGTGACCGCAACCGCCAGCCCTCACCTGGGCGTCGTCACCTCAGCGACAACCCCTGTGCCTGACCGGCACCGAGGAAACCTGGCGACGACCGCAAGCGACGACGGACCCCTACGGCGAACAAGGAGAAGCAACCCGTGCCCCCATCCCCCGCAGTACTCATCGTCGGCCCGAGCCGGGACCACGAAGCTGACCTGCGGAGCATTGCCGAGACCCTCCCGATCACCTTCCACGACCCGGCCGCGCACTGGGGCCGATACGACGCGACCACGCCCGCCAGCATCGCCACTGACACCGATGCCGAACCGCCGGCAGGACTGCTGGCCCTGACCGCAGAGGCCCTGCCCCAGGCCGCCGACCTGGCCGAATCACTCGGCGTCCGAGGCCCCTCCAAGGCGTCGGCCGCCGCGTCCGCAGACCGCTCCATCGCACGGACCCTGCTCACGGAAGCGGGCCTACCCATCCCGAGGGGCACCCGCGTCGACTCCCATCAGGACGCAGCCGCCGCGGCACAGTGGACCGGGTACCCCGTCGTCCTGCGCCCCCTCGCGAACCTCGGCCACTACGGCGCAATCCAGGCCAACACCCCCGAAGAACTCCACACCGCATGGACCGTCGCACACACCGTCGCCCTCGCGGCACACACCGCACCCGGCGCCGTCCTGCTCGAGCAAGCCCAAGACGGCGACCTGATCACCCTTCAGACCATCACCACCAGGCACCGAACCCAGGTGGCCGCAGCAGTCCGGACGGCGTTCACGGGCCACCCCCTGCTCCAGCCCTCCTGCCACCTCGTCACCGCCCAGGACATCGACCAGGACCTCGCACAGCTCGCGACCCGCGCTATCCAGGCCATCGGAGTCGAACAAGGCGCAGGGCACGTAAACATCGCGTTGACCCCGCTCGGCCCGGTCGTCACCGACACGGCCGCCCACCTGCAGGGCGACAGCGTCCCCGAACTCGTACGACTGGCCACCGGCGTGGACCTCCTCCTCGCCGCCATCCACACCGCCACCGGCCAGGACCCCGACATCACACCCACCCGCAGCGCAAGCGCAGCCGTCGCCCTCATCCGTGCGGAGTCCTCCGGCACCGTGACCGGCCAGTACGCCGACCCCGACCAACTGCACGCACCATGGATGACCAAGCTGAACTGGGAGACCAGCCTGGGCGCAGCGGTCGGGGCGCTGCCAGCCTCGGCTCTGGCCCGCTGCGTCGTCACCGGACCGGACCCGGACATGTGCCTGTCCAACCTCGCGCAGGCCCGCCAAGCCATCCAGGTGACCATCCTGCCGACGACCAGGTAATGCGACCTACGGATACGGGCAGGGGTGTCAGGCGGTCCAGGTCGGACCCGGCCAAGGGCATCCGCTGCTCAGTCGCACGGGCGTTCACCATCGCGACAGGGTCGTGGCCGGTGACCTCGTCCGAGGCCCGGTGGAGGGCGTCGATTGCGAGGACCGGGTAGTCGCGGATGTCGTGGGTGTGGGCCTTGAGCGCGGTTCCCCAGACAGACGGTGAAACGCTTACCTACCGACTACCGTGACCTCACCGTCGTCGACCCCGGGCCTGACGCAACCTCTCCAGGGCCGTCCGGACCGACCTGCGGATGGTGATCCGCGCGATAGAGGTCATGTCCCCGTGCCGGTGTCGGCATCCGGCCCCCCTTCGTCACCACCGGTACCTCCCGCAGAGGTATCTCCGCCCACGGCTGCGCCTTCGGCATCCAAGACCATCTGCTCCAGCGCCGCGTTGCTCAGGCCCTCGCCCGCCTCGGGTGCGGAGGCCAGACGATCCGCGACCATCGTGGCGTCAGCCTCACCCGCCGCTTCCAGCAGCCGTCGAAAACCGTTGAAGGAGACCAGCACCGCCTGCGGTACACCCTCCTGCCCGATCACGATGACGGACGACTCCTCCTGCGCGAGTGCCTTGACCAAGCTCCGCAAGGTGCCCGCAGCCCGGGACGGCGAAATCATCTCCGAGGAAGCCATGTTGGGGTTCATTCCGATGTCCATGGGCCAACGGTAGCGAGCCGCCAGGCGGCTCCGACGCCCCGCCACGGGCAAGGCCCGAGGCCCTGCGGGCGCGGCCACACCCGGACACCGTCCACCCGGTCGGACCTTCGCTGCATGACCCTCAGCCAGCGGATCCCGCCAGGCGGAACACCGTTGACGGCGACGCCGATCTCATCCCGCCCCACGGGAACTTCATCACCATCGGCCTGCGACGGGACTGCGCCACGTACTTCCCTGGGACACCGAAATCACAGGCCGTCCTCAGGGAGGCAACGCATGGGGCAGCAACCGACCGCGACACTCGTCGCACTCTTCCTGACCGGCGTGGTCATGGTCGCTGCCGGCATCTGTGGATCCCGACCCCGCGCCCGAGTTCTGCCCAAGTCGTCCGGCCAGCCCAAACCCACAGGCCCGGCCCTGTGCGGCCCGTTGGCGTGACGTGGAAGGACAAGCCGTCGCGCTGACAACCGATTCCGGGACAGAACCCGCGACCACCAGCGACTCCGAGCCCGCAGAGCTCGCCCCCGAACACCTGCTCCTACTCCAACGACTGGCCGCTGATCGCGCCGCCCGCCAGACCACCGCGCCACCCGGCACGGAACGGCCACTCACCGCGCCAGTCCAAGTAGACATCGACGACCTCGTTCAAGAGAACGAACGCTTGCGTACCTACGTGGCCGTCCTGGAAGCGGCTGTGACCGTTCTCCTCGAATCAGGTCCAGCTCCAGATAACCCGGCCCAACCTTCGCCCGGTTGAGCCGATGGGGACGCTGCTGCCGAGAGTCCGACCAAAGCGGAACGGCCATCCCGGACAACGGGAACCCCAAACCAAACCCGGCCCCTGCTTCCCGCACAGCGGGATCCGAGCATCCACGCCCGTAGCCCGCAGGATCCACACCCCACACCGTAGGCCCAGTGCACCACCGCACAACCGACGGTCGCCGCAGAGCAACACCTGGCAGACCGAGAACGGGCGCCGATCTGAGAGGGCGGTTCGTGAGTTGATGTCCGCTTTGGCATGAGGTTGAGAGGACTGCTTGTCACGAGGCTGCGGGCGGCTGTGGCCGGCGAGGGTTGCA
>NZ_JBFBHW010000033.1:0-95552 GCF_040685395.1 Kitasatospora sp. NPDC088779
CCCCTCAAACGCTCCCAACACCGCAACTGGCCGCAACCAGAACCGGCGACAGTCACCATCACCCAGCCAGGAGCAACCTAAAGTCACCGGCATTGGTACTAGGCTGGCTCCCGTTTGACCGGGGGACGGGGGACGGGTGTCTGAGGACGGGGGTCACGTGACCTTGCTGGAGAACGATCCGCGCGAGATCGGCGGGTACCGGCTGGAGGGCCGGATCGGCGCGGGCGGGATGGGCGTCGTGTACCGCGCGCGGTCGCTGTCCGGGCGGCAGGTGGCACTCAAGGTGATCCGCCCCGAGCTCGCCGGGGACGAAGAGTTCCGGGCCCGGTTCCGACACGAGGTCGAGGCCGCCCGCCGGGTGAGCGGGGCGTTCACCGCACCCGTCGTCGACGCGGACCCCGACGCCCCGTCGCCTTGGCTGGCCACCCTGTACGTCCCGGGCCCTTCGCTGGCCGAACGGGTCGCCCG
Organism: Kitasatospora sp. NPDC088779; assembly: GCF_040685395.1. Taxonomy (NCBI): domain Bacteria; kingdom Bacillati; phylum Actinomycetota; class Actinomycetes; order Kitasatosporales; family Streptomycetaceae; genus Kitasatospora; species Kitasatospora sp. NPDC088779. Next base: position 469 of record NZ_JBFBHW010000033.1, read on the forward strand.
GCAGGGCCCGTTGAGCCCGCCGGAGGTACGGCGGCTGGCGACGGGCCTCGCGGAGGCGCTGCGGGACATCCATCGCGCCGGGCTGGTGCACCGGGACCTCAAGCCCGGCAACGTCCTGCTCGCGGAGGACGGCCCCCGCGTGATCGACTTCGGCATCGCCCGCGCCCTGGACGGCACCCAGCTCACCAGCACCGGCGTCGCCGTCGGCACACCGCCGTTCATGGCGCCGGAGCAGTTCCGGCGCGGCGACACCAGCCCGGCCACCGACGTGTTCGCGCTCGGTTCGGTGCTGGCCTTCGCGGGCACCGGGCGCGGTCCGTTCGGCGCGGACTCCTCGCACGCGGTGGGCTTCCGGGTCGTCTACGAGGAGCCGGACCTCGCCGGGCTGGCGGCGGAGCTGCTCCCCATGGTCGCGGCCTGCCTCGCCAAGGAGCCGACCCGACGGCCCACCCTGGAGACGTTGCTGACGTGGTCCGTCGCGGGCGTGGAGCCTCCCCCGGCCGCGCCCGACACCCGGCCCGCGACCGTGTGGGAGCGGCCCGCCGTGCCGCCCGTACCGACCGAGCCGGACGTCCGCTCGGCACCCCTCGCACCCGCCCTCCCCCCGCCCGCCGGGCCCGCCGTCATACCGGCGCCGACCGACCCCGTCGTCCCCAGGCCACGCCGCCGGACGGCCGCGCTCGTCGTCGCGGTCGCCGTCGCGCTGGCCGCGGCCGGCGGCGCGGCCGTCCTGCTGCGGCAGCAGGAGAAGGACAGCGGCGGTGCCGGTGCCCTGCCCCCGGCCGCCTCGGCTCCGTCCACTCCCGGTCAGACAGGCCGGTCCGGCCCGCCCGACTGCCCCTCGGCCCGCGCCGTCGTGGGCGGAGACGGGCCGTTGAAGACCGTCATGAGCCGTTGGACGGCCGACTACCACCAGGCGTGCCCCACCGCGAACGTGGCCACCGCCGACCTGGGCGGCACCGCCGACCAGCAGTTCGTCGCCGGCCAGGTCGACGCCGTCACCCTCGACGACGCGCCCCTGGGCGACGAGGGTGACGGCCTCGGCAAGCGGTGCACGGCCGCCCGGCCCGCCCAACTCCCGCTCGCCGCCCTGCCGATCGCGGTCGTCTACAACGTCCCCGGGCTCGACTCGCTGGTACTGGACGCCCCGACGGTGGCCCGGATCTTCAACGGCCAGATCACCAGCTGGCGGGATCCCGCGATCGCGACGCTCAACCCCGGCCGGGTGCTGCCCGACTCGGCCATCACCGCGGTCCACCCGTCGGCCGAATCGCCGATCACGCTCGGCTTCACCCGCTACCTCGCCAAGGCCGCGTCCGCCGCCTGGCCGTACCCGACGGCCGCCCGCTCCTGGCCCGCCCAGGCGACGGGCGGTCTGGCGGTCGGCGATCTCGGCGCCGTCCGCCAGACGGTGACCGGCAAGTCCGGCGCGATCGCCTTCCTCCCGCTCAAGGACGCCGACGGGCTGCGGACCGCAAAACTGTCCGCCGGCTCCGGCCCGGTGGCCGCCACCACCGAGGCCGCCACCGCCGCCCTGGTCGGCGCCAAGGTCACCGGCACGGGCGCCGGCCTGACGGTCGACGTCGACTACGCGAACCCCGGCTCCGGCGCGTACCCGCTCGTCCAGGTCGGCTACGCGGTGTTCTGCGACACCAACGCACCGGACAACCGCGGCAACCGCCCGACCCAGGCACTGGCCGGTCTGCTCTCCCACGCGGTGAGCGCCGCCGGCCAGCCGGCCGCGACGCAGCTGGGCTACGCCGCACTGCCGCCCGCCCTCGCCCGTCAGGTCACCGACGCGCTGAACGGTCTGACGGCCGGCTGACCGGCACGGTGGGCGCTGGGCCCGCCGCCCCCTCCCGCCCGGCGAGTCGGTGCCGCCGCTCACCGACCGCGACGCCCGACGGCAGGACGCGGTTCGGGCCACCGCCTCGGTACGCCCGCGAGCTGAGCCTCGCCCGCCCCCGGGCCCCGCGCCGCCCATCCGACGAGGGATCATGAACGGGTGACCATCGACCTGCTGCCCGGCCACGGCGTCCGCCTGCCCGCGCCGCTGCCCGGACTGCGCTTCGGCCTCACCGAGGCGACGGTCCGCCGCCTGCTGGCCCCGCACCACGAGGCGCTCCCGGGCGGTGTGCGCCCCATCTTCGTCTGCGGCTCCAGCTGGGCGCTGCACTTCACCCTGCCCGGGGTCGGCGTCACCCTCTGCTCGGGCTCGGGCGAGCGCCTCCGGGCCGTCTTCCTCTCGCGCCGCCCGGTGGAACCGCTGGAGGGTGCGGCCGCCTGCCCGGTCGGCCTCCACGGCGTCGACGTCTTCGGCCGGCCGGCCCACGAGGTGGTCGAGGCGCTGCGCGCCGGGGGCCTGCCCGTCCCCGATCCCGCCCACGGCAACGTCCGGTACGACACGCTGCGCCTCAGCCGAAACACCCCCGTGCGCTGGACCCCGGCGGGCGGAAGCCGCGCCACGAACCGCCGTTCACCTTCGGCCTCGTCTCCCTCTCCTCCCCGGAAGCCCACCCCTCACCCCTTCACCAGGAGTCGACATGACCACCACCCCCGCGTCCACCTCCGCGACCACCCCCTTGACCATCGCCGTCCTCGGGCCGGGCGGCGTCGGCGGCCTGATCGGCGGACTGCTCGCGCGCGCCGGGCACCGGGTGATCTGCCTGGCCGGCGAGGAGACCACCGCCGTCCTCAACCGGGACGGACTGCACGTCCGCAGCGGGCAGTTCGGCGAGTTCACCGCCCGGGTCGAAGCCGCCACCGAACTGCGCGAGCCGGTCGACGCCGCGTTCGTGACCGTCAAGGAGACGGCGCTGGCCGACGCACTCGACCGGATGCCGCCGCAGGCCCTCGGCTCCGCCGTCGTGGTGCCGCTGCTCAACGGACTCGACCACGTCGCGGCGCTGCGCGAGCGCTACCCGGCCGGGCAGGTCGCGGCCGGCACGATCCGGGTCGAGGCCACTCGGACCGCGCCCGGGCGGATCGAGCACACCAGCCCCTTCACCGTGCTCGAACTGGCCGGAACGGCAGCGGACTTGGCCGAGCAGCTGCGGCGCACCGGCCTCGATGTCACGCTTCGCGAGGACGAGACCGCGATGCTCTGGAGCAAGCTCTCCTTCCTCGCCCCGTTCGCGCTGCTCACCACCCGCCACCGCAGCGAGGTCGGCGTCGTACGCACCGAGCACCGGTCCGAACTGCTCACCGTCCTCGACGAGATCGCGGCCGTCTCCGGCGCGGCGGGCGCCCCGGCGGACGCACAGGCACTGCTCGCCGCCTTCGACCGGGTGCCCGGGTCGATGAAGTCCTCGATGCAGCGCGACGTGGAGGCAGGCCGTCCGATCGAACTGGACGCCATCGGCGGCGCCGTCCTGCGGGCCGCCGCCGCACACGGGGTCGACACCCCGACCCTCGCCGGACTGGTGCGCGACCTCTCCGGACCGGCCAACCGGTAGCAGTCCCGGCCGACTTCACGTCATGGGCAGCACCCCTGACGTGAAGTCGGCGAAGTCGAGTCCGGAATCTGATGTTCCATCAACTCCCTTTCCTGGCCGACAGTAAAGGTTCACCCATGATTCACCCGATCGGGCGGAACCACGAGCGGGCGATCAGGCGTTGTTGCCGGCGGGAGGGATACAGACATGACAAGGAAACCGTACCGACTGGCCGCCGCCGCACTCGCGCTGCTCGCCACCGCTCCACTGCTCAGCGCATGCAAGGACGTCGACCAGGCACTCGACTGCGGCAAACAGGCCGTCAGCATCACCGGCGACATCCAGGACCTCGCCTCATCGGCCATCAACGTCGGCCAACTCACCGACCAGGATCGCCGCAAACACACCTCCGACGCCCTGAAGAAGGTCGGCGACGACATCAAGAAGCTCCGCGACCACAACAGCGGGGACAAGCTCGACAAGGCCACCGACAAGCTGAACAAGGCCGTCTCCAGCGCCCAGGACAACGTCTCCAAGGGCAAGATGCCCGACATCGGGGCGATCACCGACGCCGCCGGCGACGTGACCAGCGCCTGCGCCGGGTCCTGAGCCACCGACCGCACCGCCCGCTCCCGGCCCCGCACCCGCGGGGCCGGGAGCAACCCGGGGCCCGCCCCGGCCTGTCGCCACCGACCGGGCCCCGCCAGGCGGTAGGAATGGCACCGGGACCGAACCGCACCACGGAGGCACCGGTGAACCACCCGATCCTCGACCAGATCCGCGACCTGCGCGCCGAGTTGGCGCCCGGCGACGCCGCCCCGGCACTCGTCACGGCGCTCGCCGACGGCATGGCGCCCCGCCCGGCCCTGGCCGAACTCGCCGCCCAGCAGCACCGGATCATCGCCTCCGACCGGCGCAGCCTGCTGCTGCTCGCCACCCGCAGCGCCGACCTTCCGGTGAGCGCCTGGTTCGCCACCCTCGCCGAGGGCGAGAGCGCCGCGCTGCACACCCTGCCCGGCCTCGCCGCCGCCTGCGGCCTCGGCCCGGACGAACTCGCCGCCCGGCCACCACTGGCCGGCTGCCAGGCCTACCCGGCCTACCTCGCCTGGCTCGCACTGAACGGCGAGCCCGCCGCCGCGGCCGCCCCGCTGGTCGCCAACTTCGCGGCCTGGAGTAAGTATACAGACGTAGACTTAACCCCTGGCCTGCGGAAACACGCACAGCTCACCAGCTACGCGCTCGTCGCGTGAGCTTGGAGGCTCCGGTTTGAGCGGGGCGCCCAATCAGGGCATCGTCTTCCGCCCTGGCATGCTGATAGGCATCCACGGCCAGGGGGCGGGGCGCAGACCGGTTGCTTCCTCAAGCGGCTGGACGCGGTACCCGGCCTTGATCATCTGGGCCTGGAGCCAGTTGGAATCGCACCCGTAAACCGTCGCGAGCCTTCTGACGCCGACGCCGGAGGCGTACCGGAGGGCGATGGCCGGCAGCGCGGCGATCACGAGTGCCCTGAGCATGGCCTGCCGGTCTTGTTCGGTGGTGGCCCACATGGCTACTCCTGAGGAGGGTGGAGAGTCCTCCGCCCTGCGGCAGCGGGGGCAGCCGCAGGGCGGGGGTGGGCCCGCCGCTGGGGGTTGAGGGCGGCGGGGGTGCGAGGTGTCAGTCCCGAGTGGGGACGGGGTTGTCGGGGCTGTCCAACCACACGGTGTGGCCGTCGGGGGTGACGGTGAGGCCGAAGCGGTCGAAGCCGGGGCGGCCCTGGTCGTCCCACCAGCGGTAGGCGGCCTCCACCTCGTCCCACAGGTTGCGGGGGCCGGACTGGACGACCTCGTAGGCGGTGCGGCCCGGTTCCCAGTCGGCGGTGGCCCACGAGGTGACGGCCGTGTCGTGCAGCCACAGCGTGTACGTGCCGTCGTCGTACCGCTCGGTGAGCGGGAACGCTTCGGGCACTTGCACGCCGACGGCGAACATGGCCAGCCAGTCGCCCAACTCCTGCGGTGACAGGTCGGTCTGGGACTTCGCTCCGTCGGCCGGCCACGGCCCGGACAGGTACTCCAGGCTGCTCGGGCGAGGCGTTCGCTGCTGGCGCAGGCGCATGAACGCCGAGGACCCGACGAAGTGGCCGCTGGCCGTCCCGTCGTCGCCGACGGTGAGCCGTACCACGGCTTCCCCGCCGTACTGGGGCCCCCACGGGGCGACGATCACCCCGCCGGGCCCGGTCTGGGATACCCAGGCGTGTGGGATCCGTCCGACGGAACAGGTGGCGATGACGCGATCGAACGGCGCGCCGTCCGGATGGCCATCGGCTCCGTCGCCGACCACGGACGTCGGGAAGTACCCGGCCCGCGCGAGGCGGCGTTGGGCGGCGGCGGCGTTGGCCTCGTCCACCTCGATGGTGACGACGCTGCCGGACCCGAGGCGCTGGGACAGCAGGGCGGAGTTCCATCCGGTGCCGGTGCCGATCTCCATCACCCGGTTCCCGTCCTCCACGTTGAGCGCGGAGAGCATGGAGAACACCATCGTGGGCATGGAGTTGGACGACGTGGGCATGGTTCCCCGTTCGTCGCCCTCGTGGGTTCCGTCGTCCCACTGCGTGGTGAGCGGGACGTCGGAGTAGACCGCGTGCCACCACCGCGCCGGGTCGGTGTAGCGGTGGACGGCCTGGCCCTGGCAGACCCCGTCGGCCTGGCCCGGCCAGATGGTGTCGGGGATGAACTGGTGGCGGGGCACGGCGTTGTACGGTCCCAGCCAGTCCGAGGTGAGAGACCCGTTGTCGATGAGCGCGGAGGCCAGCCGGGTCCGACCGGCCTCCGCTTCGTGCTTGGCGCTCACTGGCTACTTGCCGCCCGCCGGGCGCTGGCCGTCACTGCTGTTGCCGCCCTCGTCCGAGCCGCCGCCGTGCTTGTTGCCGCTGTTGCTGTCGTCCTGCTGGCCGCCCCCGGTGCCGGGGCCGGAGCCGCCGCCGTGCTTGCCGCTGTCGCCAAAGCTGGGCATACAGGTGTTCCCTTCTCGGTCGGTCAGGCCGGGGACTGATGCCCCCTGGCCCGTCGTGCGTCTTACTGGCCCGTCCCGGCCGTTCTTCCCCAGGGTGGCCGGGACGGGGGTCCGTGGGTGCTACTTGGGGTTCGACGGCTGTTCGGCGTGGCTAGCGCTGGTCGTAGATCCCGACGTCCAGGCCGAAGCGTCCGCGTCGCCGGATCTCGATCGTGCGGTGGGGCAGCACGCGTACCCACCACAGGCAGCCCGGCTCCCGTTCCTCCCTGTCGAAGTCGAGACCACCGACGACCAGCAGGACCATGGCGGCGAGGATCAGGACGTACCCCATCACGAGATCACCGTGCCGGGCTCGACTTTCGGACCGATCGTCCACGGCACCCGCGCCAGGTGTTCGTAGGACCGGTGCTCCGGGTCCTCCTTGACGTGGACGAACGGCCAGCTCTGGGCGAGGTTGAACGACTGCAACTCGGGGCCCTCGGCCCCGCACACGGTGCCGTCCTCGTCCTCCGCACGGCACCGGAACTGGTGCAGGGCCGGCGGCATGTCGGGCTCGTCGGCAGCCTGGCTCAGCGTCCAGTCCGTGAACCGGAAGACCGTGCGCAGTCGGGGGGCCGGGGCGGCCTCGCGCGGGGTGGGCAGGTCGGCCGCGTCCTGCCTCGCCGGGGGACAGGACGTGTGCGCGAGCGGCGGGCCCGCAGAGGTGTCAGCCATGGTGTTCCTCACTCGAAGATCCAGTGCCACGTGGCGTGGCGGTGCTACAACTCCCGTGTGCGCTCCCGAAGGAGGCGCATGCTGTCCGACTCGGCAGGCACAAGGGCTGCCGACTTTTCGGACTCGTCGGCTGCCTCGGGTAGGGCAGGCAGGTCGGCCACCGCCTGTCCGTCGTCCTCGGCGTTCTCCTCCGGGCGGCTCGACACGGGACCTACGCCGGGCGCTTGTCGAGCGCGGCCCGCAGCGCGGCACGGCGGTGGGGCGTCCGGGCGCGGCTGATGCAGTCGCTACAGATCAGGTGGCAGGTGCTACGGGGGTCACCGGGGGCCTGGAGCGAGGTGCCCGCGCAGACCAGCGTCTCCCGGGAGCAGGCCCAGCAGGTCCCCTCGCGGTAGCCGTCGGGCCGGTCCACGACGCGCCCCTCGCCCGGAGGCCAGGAGGGCGGCAGCGTGTTCAATCCGCGGCCTCCAAGTCCACCAGCAGGACCATCTCCGGGTAGGGGTCGCTGGAGCTGTCCCGGTTCACCCAGGCGTGGTTGGCGAGCCTGCTCGGGGTCTCCGCGACGGTGCCCGTCCATCCGTCTTTGCGGTGCCGGACCGGGTCGCCCTGGATCACACTGACTTTCACAGTTGCGCCTCTCCATCGGTGCTCATGCGGCGTTCCTGCGGGCGACGCAGGCGGGGCAGGTGCACCAGGACCGCACGGCGGCGATCTGAAGCTCGCCAGCCCCGGACAGGGGGCGGCTGGCGGCGTTGGCCGTCCTGTAGTCGTCCAGCGGGCTCCAGCCGGGGGGAAGTCGGTTCGACTCACTCTTGCTCCGACCCACGTCGACCTCGCGGTACTCACGCTTGGGGTTGCGTCTCGCCATCGGTCTGTCCTCCTTCGCCGTGGCGGTGGGGGGTTACTTTGCGTTCATGTCCGCCGAGCCGTTCATCAACGACGACGACCACGACGCCTGCTGGATCTGTCCAAGCCTTCGGCTCCCCGCTGGGGCGTTCGACGTGCTCGAACGCCCCAGCGGGGAGTACCCGTTCAACCCGGCCGACGGCTTCCGGTACAACCGGGAGGGAGTCCCGGCCTGCGTGCACGGAGACCGCATCGGGCTGCCTCCTGGCCGGTACGCGAGTGCCGGCCAGGAGCTACCCGAGGGCTAGACGGTGATGGCGTGCTACTCGTCGCCGCCGTTCTCGTTGTCGTTCCCGTGCTGGTTGCCGCTGTCGTCACCGTGGTTGTTGTTGCCGTCGCTCATCAAGGCGTCCCTTCTGAGTAGCTGCCGAAGACCGGCAGCGTCGGTGTGTGATCGAGCTGCCGCAGGGTTCATGAGGCCCCAATGTCCTCACTTCGCCTGTCGGCCGCTGACATTCAGTCAACCGTCGGTCACACAACTTCGGATAGGACGTTCCAGCGTGGTCGTCTTCACGGCCCCCGGACATTTCTGAGGGTTGACGGCGGGGTGCCGGGGGGTAGCGTCGCCTCACCGGACCGAGGAGCCCCTATGGCAGCCGCCCGCCCGAACCAAGTCCTTCGGGGTCTCATGCTCACGAACACGTTGTCCGCGAGTGACCTGGCGCGAGCCGTTAACGCCGCTGAGGAGCGGCGTTTCGGTCAGCCGGGGAGTGCAACGGACCGACACGTGCGGCGGTGGCTCTCTGGCGAGACGGGACTACCGCAGATGCACTACCTTGTGGCACTCACGGATGTTTTCGACCTGCCTGCGGATCAGCTCGGGTTCACTCTTTCGGGTGCGAGGGCCCGCCAGCTTGCGGCCGTCCAGCCCCGATCTACGCTGCTGGGAGAGACGCCCGCCGAGCCTCAGGAGAATCACGTGCTCCGTCGTCAGTTCATGATCGCCGCCACTGGGAACCTCATCGGTTTTGCATTCGCACCTCTGCCGACCTCGGGGCGCATAGGGATGGCCGATGTCGAGCGCATCCGGGGGAGCATCGACGAACTCCATGCCGTGGACGACGCCTACGGGGGTGAGCAGCTCGCCGACATCGCCGAAGAGGCCGTCAAACAGATCGAGGACGCCATGGGCCGGTGCGTCTACGGGCCCCGAGTGGAAGCAGCGCTCTACCAGGTGATCGGCGAGCTACATGCCAGCGCGGGATGGTTCGCCTTCGACACTGGCGACCAGAGCCGCGCGGGCCAGAATTTTGACTCTGGGTTGCGCGCCTCCCTGTTGGCCGGCGACCGCATGCTCCAGGCCCGCATCTGGGCCTACATGTCCCGCCAGAGCTGGGAGCTTGGCCGGGCGACGGAGACCATCACCATCGCCCGAGCGGCCCTGGATGCCACGCGTAACAGCCGCAACCACCGCCTCAGCGCCCTGCTGCATGGCCGGCTCGCCCTCGGTTACGCGGCTTCCGGAGAGAGCACCCGGTGCGCAGGCGCTCTCGCACGGGCCGAGACTTCGCTGGACAGGGCCACCGGCACGACGCCGCCAGCGTGGCTGGCCTTTGTCGGCCCGGGTGAGCTACTTGGCGCTGCGGCCATGGCACACATGGACCTGGGTCAGGCCGACAAGGCGGCCGACCAGGAGGAGCAGGGCATGCGGTTGTTGGACCCTGCCTTCAGGCGTAACAGGTTCGCGAAGAGCGTGCACCTTGCCGAGTGCTACCTTGCCGCTGACGAACCGGAGCGGGCGATCGACATGGCGGATGGGGCCCTCGCCCTCTATCCCTCAGTGAACTGCCCCCGTTGGGCCACGCGTCTCGGCAAGTTCCGAGGAAAGGTGGCCGACCTCGGTCTACCGACGACGAAGTCCTTCGTGGAACGCTACGACGTCCTGATCACCTTGTGAGGAGCACCCGCGTGGCCGCCACCCTGACCGTCAGCTACTACACCGCCGACGACTTGCCCGTCATCGAGGGGCAACTGATCGAGGTGTACGCCGAGGTGTACGCGGAGGAGGCAGCCTCTGATCCGTTCTTCCGTGTCGAACGCTTCACCGAACGCCTTCACCGCCATGCTGCCGGGCCGCGCTGGGGCTGCGCGCTAGGAGAGGTCGATGGCTCGGTGGTCGGGTACGCCTACGGTTTTGGACGCACGGCGGCGTACCGGTGGGGCGGACTGATCACTCCGGTGCCAGCCGACCTGCTGGAGGAGACCGATAACAGGACTTTTGCCTTGTGCGAGGTGATGGTCCGTAAGGAGTGGCGTGGCACGGGCGTTGCACGCACCTTGCACGAGGAACTGCTGTCGCACAGGCCGGAGGATCGCTCCCACCTCTTGGTCGAGGAGGACCACCCGAAGGTCCGAGCACTCTACGAACGATGGGGCTACACCTGGATGGGCACGATGCAGCCCTACCCAGACTCGCCCCGCTATGACTCCATGCTTCGCCCGATCATGTGACACAGAGAAGGGGCGGATTCCCCCTGTTCGAGCATGGTCACGTCCTTCCGTTCGGGTGAGAGAGGGTGGGCCCTGGCCCCACCCGATACTTCTCCTCTTCCTCCGGCGGCGGGAGCGGGACGGCGATGGACAGCTCGATGGCCGCGACCCGGCGGGTGAGGTAGCCCCGTCGGCCGGCGGCGGCTGCCACCCACGCCCCGGATGCGTCCTTGGGCATCCAGACGCCTCCGTGCTTCTCCACGGTGCCGATCTGTTCGCCGAGGCCCCGTACGACCCGGTAGTGGCCTCTGCGGCCCTCGTAGTCGAGTTCGAAGCACCGCGGATTCCATCGGCCCTCGGCCAGGACGTTGTCGGGGTGAATGCTCAGGGGTGGTGCCTTCCGTTCGGGTGGGTGGGGGTGGGGCCTGGTGCCATCGGCCGGCGGGGGTGTCGACGGCCCGTTGGGTGGGCGAGGCGGGGGTGGGCTCAGGTGTCCGCTCCCCGATCTCGACGCCGTCGGCGAGCAGCTGCCGGACGGCAGCGTCGGCCTGGTGCTCGTAGGGGTGGCGGGAGATGAAGTAGCCGTTCTCCCGGATCTTGTACATCTCCGCCGCGAAGTCAGTGGTGTTGAGGGTGGCGTCCAGGCGGCGGTCGTGGCCGGCCCCGGTGACGCTCCAGCGGCCGGCGGCCACCGCGGACCACGTGAGGCCGATGTCTGCTCCGGTGCGGGACCGCTGGGCGCGCTCGCGCTCGGCCTGCTCGTCGGCGCGGCGCTGGCGTTCGGCGGCGCGCTCGGCCTGGTGCTGCTGCTCTGCCTCCTCGCGACGCCGCAGGAACTCGGCGCGGCTCTGGGCGGCCTGGCGTTCCAGCTCCGCGAGGCGCTGGCGGGCGGCTTCCCGGCGGCGGGCGGCTTCGTGGCCGCCGGGCAGCGGGGGTAGGGCCTGGGGTTCGTGGCGGGCTGGCCAGGGCTCGGCGAGGTCGGTGCGGTGGTGCCGCCAGATGGTGAGCATGGCGCGGCCGTCCGCTGTGGCGACGACGTCGCCGTTCTCCTCCTGCTGGAGGAAGCCGGCGGCGATGACCAGCTCGACCACCTTCCGCCGTACCCGGCGGCCCTTGGCGTCGAGCCGGGCCCCGGCGGGGACGAGGCGGTAGCCGGTGCCGTCCCACCACACGCCGCCTTCGCTGGGGTGCAGGCTGGCCGCCGCGACGAGGCTGTACACCCTGCTGGTCCACCCGGACTGCTCGCGGGCCTCCCGGGTGCGCTCGGCGGCGACGACCCGGCGGAAGTCGGCTTCGTGGTCGTCGGCATGGAGGCGGGCGGCGTGGCGGGCGTCGTCGCGGTGGGCGTGGGTGTCGCCGGCCTGGGCGGGGCGCCCGGCGTACCGGTCACCGCACTGAAGGCACCAGACCACCCACCACTGCACCCGGTCGGTTCCGGCGGGCCCGACGCCGACCGGGCAGGGGTTACGCAGACCCCACCCCAGGGCGCTGCCGCCTCCGGGTATCCAGGGGGCGCGGGTGGGGGTGGTCACTGGGGTACTTCTTCGCCCAGCCAGCTCCCGCGCTCGAACAGCAGGCCGCCGACGCCCTCGGGCCGGATCCGCTGGACGGGCCGACCCTGGCCGTGGCCCGCGAGTACGGCCGACTGCTCCAGGCGTACGAGCACCTGTTCTGGGACACTCTCGGACAGCTCGACTAGGGTCCGGGGTCTCCCGGGTCACGCCGACGGGCCGACCGGGCGCGGGGGGGCCGAGGCGTTCATCCCCCGCACCCGATCGGCCTCGCTCAGGCCTGCCAGTGCGGCTTGCCGCTGACCATCCGGCAGTAGATCATTCCCCCGTTGGCGTCATGGGTGCTCTTGCCGAGATCGGCGTTGCGGCAGAACTGCCCGGCCGCGTAGCAGTTCCCCGCGTTCGAGCGGAGCTCGCACTCCGCACCGCCGGCCGCCGCGGTGTGCTGCGGCTCCGGGGCGGTCGGCGGCTGGGCCGTGGTGGTCTTCGGCTGCGGCGCCTTCGGGGTGGGCGACGGCGCGTGGGTGCTGGGGGCCGCCGCTGCGGGGGCGGTCGGCGTGCTCGGCGCGGGGTCCGACGCCGACGGCGGCGTGCCGGCCGGGGACGCGGCGGGCGGCGCCGCAGGCGGTGCGGCCGGCGGGGTCGACTGGGTGGTGGCGCCCGCCGGGGCGGTCACCGGGGGCGAGGCCTTGGCTCCGCCGTCGGCGGCCGACGGGTCGCAACCGGTCAGCGCCAGACCGACGGTGAGGACGAGTCCGGCGAAGCCGGCCAGGCCGGCGCACCGACGCCCGCGTATGCGTGAAGGCATGGGTGGAGAACGCTCCGTTCCGTTTGGATGAGGTGTGCGATTCAAGCAGAGCTCGCACACGATCCGCGCACGGATCTCCCACTCGTTGGCAGATCGAGATCTGCCGGCTACCGAGCGTCGCCGCCCTCCGGTCCGCCGTCACGCTGTGCCGAACCGCCGACCGCCCCAACAGGGGTATAGCGCCGGAGCGCAGGGGAATTCGGCATGTTCCTGACATGGCCAGCGGATCGCTACCGTTCCGGCAACCCCCACGCCGAACGAGGAGATCCCCCATGCTCCGCATCCGTGTGCTCGCGGTCGCCACCGCGCTCGCGGGCGTCGCCCTGACCGCCGCCCCCGCCGTCAGCGCGCCCGCTGACGACCCGTCCACAGTCGCCGCCCTCGCTTCCCCCGCGGCCCGGACCGCCCCGGCCCCGTCCGCGCTGCTCCCCGCGCTCCAGCGCGACCTCGGACTCTCCCCGCAAGCCGCCGCCGACCGGCTGGCCGGGGAGAGCCGGGCCGCCCGGGTTCGGACCGCGCTCGCCGCCGCCCTGGGCTCCCGCTGGGCCGGGGCCTGGGTCGAGGGGCCGGACGCCGCCCTGGTGGTCGCCACCACGGACGCCTCCGTCGCCCGGACGATCACCGCGCACGGCGGCCGGGCCACCGTCGTCCGCAACGCCCTGGCCGCCCTCGACCGGGCGAAGGCCGCGCTCGACCGGGCGGCCCGGGCCGCCACACCCACCGCCACGCCGTTCTGGTCCGTGGACGTCCGCACCAACGCCGTCGTGGTCCGGTCCTCCGACGCCGCCCGGACCGAGGACTTCCTGCGTCGCTCCGGGGTGGACCGCGCGCTGGTCCGGGTCGAGCGGGCCACCGCCACGCCCCGGCCGCTGGCCGACCTGCACGGCGGCGACGCGTACTACATCGACAACGCCGCCCGGTGTTCGATCGGATTCCCCGTCACCCAGAACGGCCGGCCCGGCTTCGTCAGCGCCGGCCACTGCGGGCAGCCCGGTTCCAACGCGACGGCCTCCGACGGCAGTTCGATCGGCACCTTCCAGGGCTCGACCTTCCCCGGCAACGACTACTCCTGGGTGCAGGCCGGCCCGGGCTGGACGGCGCAGCCGCAGGTGAACGACTACGCGGGCGGCGCGGTGACGGTCGCCGGCTCGACCGAGCAGCCCGTCGGGTCCTCGGTCTGCCGCTCCGGCTCCACGACGGGCTGGCACTGCGGCACCGTCGAGGAGGTCAACGCCACCGTCACCTACCAGGAGGGCAGCGTCTACGGCGTCACCCGCACCAGCGTGTGCGCCGAACCCGGCGACTCGGGCGGGTCGTTCATCTCCGGCAACCAGGCGCAGGGCGTCACCTCCGGCGGCTCCGGCGACTGCACCTCGGGCGGCGAGACCTACTTCCAGCCCGTCAACCCGATCCTGAGCGCCTACGGCCTCACCCTGGCCACCGGCTGAGCGGCTGACCGGCTGAGCAGCCGCGCACCCGGGCGAGCCATCGGCCGAACCGCCCACCGAGCCACGGGCCGCCGTGAGGACAGGACCTAAGGCAGCCCCGCCGTCCGGCGCTCGAACACCTCGGGGCGCGCGGTCTCCAGGGCGGTGGCGACCGCGCCGAGGAGGACCGCCTCCTCCCCCAGCAGGCTCGGCGCGAGCGTCGGACGCATCGGGGCGATCCGGTGCAGGGCCTGCTCCAGCGGTTCCAGGAGCAGGTCCGCGCTGTTGCCTATGCCGCCGCCGAGGACCACCAGGTCCGGGTCCAGTACGGCGGACAACACGGCGACGGCGTAGGCGAGTTGGCCGGCCTCATGGCCTACGGCCCGGACCGCCGCCGGGTCGCCGGCCCGGGCCCGTTCGAAGACCTGCTTGGCCGTGGGCGCGCCGCCCAGCCCGAGGTCCTGGGCGGTGCGCACCACGGCGTCCGCGGCGGCCTCCTGCTCGATGGTCGCCGGAGGCTCACCGGGGCGGGCGGGCAGCGGCACCAGACCGATCTCGCCCAGCGCGCCGTGTGCGCCGAGCAGCAGTTCGCCGTCCTTGACCACGCCGACGCCCAGGCCGGTGCCGACCAGCAGGTAGGCGAACATCCGGCTGCCCCGGCCGGCGCCGAGGGTGTACTCGCCGAGCGCGGCCAGGTTGGCGTCGTTGGCGACGGTGACGGCCACGCCCAGGCCCTCCCCGATCCGGTCGAACAGACCGGGCCGGCCCCAGCCGGGCAGGCTGGTGGCGTAGCGCACGCCGCGCCGCTGCTCGTCCCACACGCCCGGGGTGCCGATCACCGCGTGCACGATGTCGTCGGCGGCCAGGCCCGCCTCGTCGATGGCCTCGTGGGCGGCGGCGACCACGGCGTCGGCGACGGCGTTCGCCGAGCGGCCCCGGTTGGCCACGTCGCGGCGGGCGACGACCGTCCCGGCGAGGTCCGCGACGGCGACCCGCAGCCTGGCCCGCCCGATGTCCACGCCGAGCACGTGCCCGGCGGCCGGGTCGACCTCGTACAGCACCGCGGTGCGGCCGCGCTCGGGGGCCAGCCGACCGGCCTCGCGGACCAGCCCGGCCTGCTCCAGGGCGGCCAGGGCGGCGGACACGGTGGGCTTGGACAGGCCGGTGTCCCGGGCGAGTTGGGCGCGCGAGGAGCCGCCGCCGGTGCGCAGCAGTTCGAGCAGCAGCCATTCGTTGTTGCTGCGCAGCCGCTGCCGGTTCCACGGCACTGCCGGGGCCCCGGCCGCCGGGCGGTGGGTCGGCAGGTGGCTGCTCATCGGTTCCTCCGGTCTGGGCGGGAAGGCTGGCGGGCGGGCTGCGCCGGGTGGTGCCGGCACGGCCCGCGGCGTCCGGTGTCGGGTGCCGCCGCCCAAGTATGACCGGTGATCATTCCGTTCCCACCCCGGCTGCCGGCCCCGCGCCGCCCCGAGCCGCCCCCAGCGCGATCCTCGGGCCCGTCAGGACCACCAGGCCCGTCGGACCTGTCGGACCTGTCGGGCCCGTCGGGCGTGTCAGACCCGGGCCGGACTCGTCAGACCACCCAGCCGCCCGTCATCCGCCGCACCGCCGAGCCGTCCAGGTCGGCCAGCTTGGTGCCGGCGAAGGCCCGGGCCGCCTCGGAGGTCTGCACCCGCAGCGGCGGCCGCTCGGCGGTGAGGGCCGCGACGATCGGGGCGGCCGCCTGCTCCGGGGTCTGGGCCTGGGCGAAGGCCTTCTGCGTGCGGTCGACATAGGCCCGCAGGGCGGGGGCGTACGGGCCGGCCGCGGCGGTCAGCGCGGGGAGGTCGATGGCCTGGTTGCCGATGAACTCGCTGGCGACGGCGCCCGGTTCGACGACGGTGACGTGCACGCCGACGGTGGCGGCGACCGGCGCCAGCGACTCCATGAAGCCCTCGACGGCGAACTTGGCGGCGCAGTACGCCTCGTTGAAGGGCTGTCCGACCACACCACCGACGCTGGTCACGGTGACGACCCGGCCGCCGGAGGCCCGCAGGTGCGGCAGTGCGGCCCGGGTGACCTCGACCACACCGAAGAAGTTCACCTCCATGGCGGCCCGCACCGGCGCCGTCCCGTCCTGCTCGATCGTGCCGACGTGGCCGGCGCCCGCGTTGTTGACCACCGCGTCGAGCCGGCCGTGCCGGGCGAGGACGGCCTCCAGGCAGGCGGTAACGGAGGCCGGATCGGTGACGTCCAGCTGCTCGACCTCGATCCGCCCGTCGACGCCCGCCTCGGCGGCGGCGCGCCACAGGGCCTCGGCCCGTCCGGTGTCGCGCATGGTGGCGACGACGCCGTACCCGGCGCGGGCGGCGGCCACGGCGGCGGCGAGGCCGATCCCGGAGGAGGTGCCGGTGATGAGGACGATCGGGGCGGCGTCGGTGTCCATGGAAGTCTCTCCTCGGATCTCCCCGGCTTCTCCGGGGAAAAGTGTGTGCGTGCGCACGCACCATACATTTAGGTGCACGCGCACGCAACCGGTCGACAGCCCGGCGGCGCCGGTCGGGCGGCCGTCACACCTTCGCCAGCGCACCCTCCACGTCCGCCCACAGGTCCTCGGGGTGCTCGATGCCCACCGACACCCGCACCGTCCCCGGGCCGATCCCGGCGGCGGCCAACTCGGCGTCGTCGAGCTGGCGGTGGGAGGTGCTGGCCGGGTGGAGCACGAGGGTGTGCACGCCGCCGAGGGAGGGGGCGAGGGCGGCCAGGCGGACGGACTCGGTGAAGGTGCGAGCCGCCTCGCGGCCGCCGACGAGGTCGAAGGCCAGGACGCCGCCGTGGCCGTCGGGCAGGAGCCGGCGGGCGAGGTCGTGGTCGGGGTGCCCGGGCAGGCCCGGGTAGTGGACGGCCCCGACCGCGGGGTGGGCGGCGAGGCGACCGGCCAGGTCGAGGGCGCTCTCACAGTGCCGGCGGACCCGCAGGGCGAGGGTCTGGAGGCCGCGCAGGGTCAGCCAGGCGGCGAACGGGTCGACGGCGGCGCCGAGTTCGATGGCGTAGTGCCAGACCTTGCGGTGCAGTTCGGCGTCCGCGAGAACGGCGACGCCGGCCAGGACGTCCGAGTGGCCGCCGAGGTACTTGGTGGCCGAGTGGATGACGACGTCCGCGCCGTACTCGATCGGCCGGCAGAGCAGCGGCGTCGCGAAGGTGTTGTCCACGACGCTGACCACCCCGGCCCGCTTGGCGACGCCGATCAGCCCGGGCAGGTCGGTGACCCTGGTGGTGGGGTTGGAGATGGTCTCCAGGTGCAGCAGCCGGGTGGTGGGCCGCAGGGCCGCCTCGACCTCGGCCGGGTCGTCGCCCCCGACGTGGGTGACCTCCACCCCCCAGCGCTCGGCGAGGTCGGCGAGCACGGCGAAGGTACCGCCGTACAGGCTTCGCTGGGCGATCACGTGGTCGCCGGAGCGCAGCAGGGCGAGCAGGACGGTGTTGATCGCGCCCATGCCGGAGGCGGTGGCGATCGCACCGGCGCCGCCTTCGAGGTCGGCCACCGCCGTCTCCAGCGAGCGGACGGTCGGGTTGCCGTAGCGGTTGTAGAAGAAGGCCCCGCCCGGGCCGCTGAAGGCCTGGGTGAGCGCGTCGCTGGTGTCGAAGGCGAAGAGGTGGCTCTGGTGCAGTGGCACGCCCATCGGGCGGCTGCCGGTGATGTCCGCGAGAGGCGGGTGGACGATCCGGCTCTCGGGGCGCAGCGCGCCGGGGGCCCAGTGTCCGTCCGGAGCCCGGTGTCCGTCGGGGGTCTGCTGTCCGCCAGAAGCCTGCTGTCCGTCGGGGGCCCGGTGGCCGAGGTAGTCGCTCATGCCGCCCATCGTCGGGCCGGTCGCACGCCGCGCCCAGGGCCAATCGCGCCCGGGTGGCCCGCCCCGGTGCCGCTGCGGCGCCGGGGCGGGCCACCGCGGCTCACTTGCGGCGGCCGAAGATCCGCTTCGCGGCGTAGACGATGCCGACGATCAGCAGCACGAAGAACAGGATGATCAGGATGACCACGACGATCAGGAACTTGCCGAGCTTGGCGAAGAAGCCCGACTTCTTCTTCTCGTCCTTGGCCGCGAGGTGGGCGGCCGGCGCGGTCTGACCGCTCCGGGTGCTGACGGAGACGGCCGGGCCCGCCGCCGGGGCGGCCGGGCCGGAGCCGGTGACGGAAACGGTGGTGGCGGCGGCCGCGACGGGCCGGGGTGCGGCCGTCGCCGTCGCGCTCGACGCCGCGGCGGTGAGGCCGACGGCGGCCAGCAGTGCCACCAGGGCGCCGGCTATCGAACATGCGATCCGGTGAGTCATCGTGCTCCTCGTACGGGTTCTGAGCAGCGCGGAGGAGCCTGGCCGACCGGATCCGCTGGTCTGACCAGGTGGTTTTCTCATCTGCGCCTAGTATGCTCCACTGAGTTTCTACAGCGGTGTAAAAGTTTAGCGACGGGCCTGCCCGGATCGGCTCCGGCCCCGGTCACGCACGCCCGCCGGTTCGACGGGGGTTTCGTGGCAACTGTGGAGGATGACGACGTGTCTGGTCGCAGGGGTTCCCCCGGAGCCGGAAAATCGCCGCGCCGGGCAACCGGCGGCTCGCCGGAGGGCCGCATACCCGACGGCCGCACCGCGGAGGGCCGCCCGGCGGACGGCGGCCAGGCCGGCCGGACCGGTCAGGCACGCAGGACCGGTCAGGCGGGCGGGGCCGGCCAGGCAGGCGGGGCCGGCCAGGCGGGCCGCACGAGCCGGGCGAAGCCGAAGGCCAAGCGCAGCACCAAGGAGAAGGTGCTCTGGGTGACGGCCGGCTGCACCGCCCTCCTCGTCCTCGGCGGCTGCGCCGTCTACTACCGCCTGAACAGCAACCTCACCACCTTCGACGGCGATGCCCTCAGCAAGGACCGGCCGGCCGCCGCGGCCCCGGACGCCCAGGGCCGTACCCCGGTCAACGTCCTGCTGATCGGCTCGGACAGCCGCGGCAACGGCAACAGCGACCTGGGCGGCGGCGGGGACGGCGGCGCCCGCTCGGACACCGCGATCCTGCTGCACGTCTACGCCGACCACAAGCACGCCGTCGGCATCTCCATCCCCCGCGACTCCCTGGTCACCATCCCGCCGTGCAAGCTCCCGAACGGCAAGTGGACCAAGGAGCAGACCAATGTGATGTTCAACAGCGCCTTCTCGGTGGGCGACAGCGACCAGGGCAACCCGGCCTGCACCCAGAACGCCGTCGAGAAGCTCACCAACCTGCGGGTCGACCACACCATCGTGGTGGACTTCAACGGCTTCGCCTCGATGACAAAGGCGGTCGGCGGCGTCGAGGTCTGCCTGCCGAACGACATCCACGAGGGGGATCTCAACCCGAACCTGGGCAAGAAGGGCAAGCTGGTCTTCCCCAAGGGCAAGCAGAAGGTGGAGGGCCAGTCCGCGCTCGACTTCGTCCGAGTGCGGCACGGCATCGGCGACGGCTCCGACATCGGCCGCACCAAGCGTCAGCAGGCCTTCCTCTCCTCGCTCATCAAGGAGGTCAAGTCCCGCGGCATGGACCCGACCACCCTGCTGCCGCTCGCCGACGCCGCGACCAAGTCGCTCACCGTCGACCCCGACCTCGGCTCGGCGGCCAAGCTCCTCTCCTTCGCCATGTCGCTCAAGGACGTCAACCTGCACGACGTCAAGTTCGTGACGGCGCCGTGGCGTTACGAGGGCCCGCGAGTCGCCCTCGTCCACCCCGACGCGGACCAGCTCTGGGCCGCGCTCAAGGCCGACCGCACCCTGGACGGCCAGGACGCCAGCGCCACCGCCGCGGACTCCACCGCGCCGGGTACCCCCGCCGCCGAGGCCACCCCCAGCCCCACCGCCACCACCCCCGTGCCGGACGCCAAGGGCGGCGAGGCCAAGCCCGCCGACGTGAAGGTCGCCGTGCTCAACGGCACCGGCGCGACCGGGCTCGGCGGCAAGGC
This sequence comes from Kitasatospora sp. NPDC088779, assembly GCF_040685395.1. Taxonomy (NCBI): domain Bacteria; kingdom Bacillati; phylum Actinomycetota; class Actinomycetes; order Kitasatosporales; family Streptomycetaceae; genus Kitasatospora; species Kitasatospora sp. NPDC088779. The sequence continues at coordinate 20,635 of NZ_JBFBHW010000033.1, forward strand.
CGCGGAGGCTGTCAAGGGCGCCGGCTACACCGTGACCAGCGTCGGCAACGCGACCGGCAAGCCGCGCTCCACCACGGTCGTCGAGTACGGCGCGGGCGAGCGCGCCGCGGCCGACGCGGTCGCGAAGCTGTTCCCGGGTGCCACCGTCCAGGCCGGCGGCAAGGGTGTCAGCGTGGTGCTCGGTCACGACTTCGCCGCCGCCAATCCGGCCGGTGCCGCCGACCCGGCCGCCTCCGCGTCGGCCGGCGCCCCGGCCGCTCCGGCCCCGGTGCCCAGCAGCGTCGCCAACGCCGCCCGGTCGGCCGACGACGACCCGTGCGCCAACGTGTCGTACGGCTGACCCGGACGGGACGCACGACGACGGCGGGGCGCCTGCGGATCCCGATCCGGAGGCGCCCCGCCGTCGCGAGGTGCGCGGGGCGTGCTGGGCCTGCGAGGTCTACGAGGCCTGCGGGGTCAGCGCCTGGTGCCGCAGGACGGGCAGAACGCGGCGCCCTCCGGGATGTCCTGGTGGCACTGGCCGCACTGGGTCGGCTGGGCGAGCCGGTGGCCGCAGCCCGGGCAGAACGGCGTGCCGTGCGTCTCCGCCGAGCACTGCGGGCAGACGAGCTGGCGCGGCGTCCGCACGTCGAACTCGGCGCCGGACTGCTGGCCCTGCTGGTAGGAGCGGTCGGACACCATGTCGTTGAGGCCGCGCCGCTGCGCCGCCATCGCCTCGGCCGCCGTGTCCGGGGCGCAGTTGTGGCACAGGCCCTGGCCCGGGTCGAAGCAGCGGCCGCAGACGTAGTGGGTGCAGCGGGCGCAGCGGTTGAAGTGCACCTGGGCGTTGGTGATCGCGCGCTGGAAGGCGGCGTCGCGCGCGTTGCCCCAGGTGTGGCCGGCCAGGCCGTCGGCGGCGTTGCTGATGGTGTTGGCGTTGCCGCCGATGAGGTTCCAGGCGGCGCTGACGCCCTTGCCGATCCAGCCCGCCACCTGACCGGTGGTGAACGCCTCGAACGACGAGCGCCAGGTGTCGGAGCAGCGGTAGCAGGAGAACTCGAACTGGAAGCCCGCGCCGGTGCCGTGCTGCTCGCACAGGTCGCGGTAGTTGCTGCTGAAGTAGATCTCGGAACTCACGTCGTCCCCGGTCGATGAAGTGGCATGTCGGCAGTCCCCGGGCCCCCCAAGGTGCCGACACGGATGGGGCGGGTCACGGGGGCGCTGCACAGAATCGCACATGCCGTCATATTTTGTGAATCTCTTATGGACAACGCCTCGTGATCGCCGCACCGAGGGACGTCCGGGCCCACCGGTCCGGTTCCGATCATGCCGGTACCGATCAGGCCGGTTCCGGTCCGATCGGAACCGGTCTCGTCGAAACCGGCCGACGTCTCTTCAGAGCCCGGCGACCGGCAGCAGCAGGACCCGCGCCGGATCGAACCGCTCCCAGCCCGCCGGCCGCCCGCTGCGACTCACCCGCAACCGGCACCACCGCTGCCCGGCGGAGTCCTGCCACCAGCCGCTGATCCGCCCGGACGCCCAGGCGCCGTCGCCGAGGTCCACCTCGACCGGCTGGTACACCCACTGGACGTCCGGGTCCGCCGGTTCCCCGACGGCCACAGGACTGCGCCGACTCTCCACCACGGTTCCGCCTCCCGACCCGACCCCGGCGCGCGGCCTCCCCGGTCGGGCGGCCACGCGACCAGGCGTGCAGCTCACCCCGGAAACTCTACAGGCGTGTAGAGAAGGACGGGAGGAGTTCCGCCGAAGCCCTCACCCGGCTCAGTGGCGGCTCCGGCGCGCGCTACGGCGGCGGCGCCACAGGGCGAACGGCACGACGGCGGCCAGCCCGAGCGCGTCCGGCGCCGACGGCGCCTGCACCGGCGCGGCCGCGCCCGCCGGCACCTTGCCGAAGGTGTCCGGGACGGGCAGGGTGGACCAGTCCGTGAGCGGCCACGCGACGACGAACGCCCGGCCGATCACGTTCCCCACCGGCACGAAGCCGTCACCGGTCTCGTTGTGGTGCGGGCGGGAGTCCCGCGAGTTGTTGCGGTGGTCGCCCATCACCCAGAGCTTGCCCTTGGGGACGGTGACGGTGCCCACCGGGTCCTGGTCGCAGGGCGCCGAGCCGGGGAACAGGTACGGCTCGTCCAGCGCGACGCCGTTCACCTTCAGCGGGCTTCCCGCCTTGCACTCGACGGTGTCCCCGCCGACCGCGATCACCCGCTTGATCAGGTCCTTCTCGTCCGCCGAAGGCATCAGGCCGACGGTGCTCAGCACCTTCTGGACCGAGCTCATGACCGAGCCGTCCGCGTGCGTCGGCACGCTCTCCAGCCAGCCGCCCGGATCACGGAAGACCACCACCTCGCCACGCTCGGGCTCGGCACCGAACCACGGCGTCAACTTGTCGACCAGCACCCGGTCGCCGATCGCCAGGGTCTGCTCCATCGAACCGGAGGGGATCGAGAAGGCCTGGACGAAGAAGGTCTTGATGCCGAGCGAGAGCAGCAGGGCGATCACCAGCAGAATCGGGAGCTCCTGCCAGAACGGGCGCTTCTTCCGCCCGCTCTTGGCGTCCGGCTCCACACCGCCGGTCCCGTCGGCCCCACCGGTCGGACCGCTGCCGCCGCTGCCGTCGCCGCCGCCGGAACCACCGCCGGCCCGGCCGGATCCGCCGCCGGAGGCCCCGAAGGCCCCCGCCGCGCCCGGGACTTCGGGCGCACCCACCGCACCGCGCTCCCCGGTTCCACCGCTCTCGCCGGACTCCGTGCTCTGCTGGACACTCATCTTCTCGGCCCCTCCCGACGGCCTGGCGGGAGACCGGAACGGAAAACCCCCGCTGTCAGGGAACGAACCTACCGAACGGAGGTTCCCGGGCGCGCCCTGACATGGATCCGCTCACCCTGAGGACCGAACAGACTGAGGAACTCCACCGGCTGCGGCCCGGCGTTGCCGAAGGCGTGCGGGGTCCGGGTGTCGAACTCGGCGGCCTCACCGGCCGTCAGCACCAGGTCGTGCGAACCGAGCACCAGCCGCAGCCGGCCGGACAGGACGTACAGCCACTCGTGGCCCTCGTGCACCTTCAGCTCCAACTCGGGCTCGGTGCCCCGGCCGGGCGGCATGATCTGCTTGAAGGCGTGCAGACCGCCGAGGTGGCGGGTGAGCGGGATGATGGTCTGGCCGTTCCTGGTCACCGGGCGGGGATGGACCCGGGGGTCACCGGTGGCCGGGGCGCCGACCAGTTCGTCCAGCGGCACCCGGTACTCCCGGGCCAGCGGCAGCAGCAGTTCCAGGGTCGGCTTGCGCTGCCCGGACTCCAGCCGGGACAGCGTGCTGAGCGAGATCCCGGTGGCGGCGGCCAGTTTGGCGAGGGTGGTGCCGCGCTCGCGTCGCAGGGCGCGCAGCCGGGGGCCCACTGTGGTGAGGACGTTCTCGAAGTCTTCGTCGGCCATGCCTGCCATTCGCCGGGACGGCAAGGGTGTTTGTCAAACCGGCACACCGGTGCACGGGCGCGCGGGCCCGTCGGCGCGCCCTATGCTGTCCGGCCATGCGCATCCACCTCACCCGGGACAGCGTCGCGGCCGGCGACGACGCCGACGCCCCGCACGCCGCGGCGCTCGCCCTACCCGACGGCCTCGACCTGCCGGAGGCGCTCGCCGCCCTCGGACTCCCCCGGCCGTACCTGCCCCTGATCGGCGGCGGCCGCGCCAGCTGGATCCTGCGCTCCGGCGACGGCACCCCGCTCGCCGTACTCGCCCAGCAGTGGCCGCGCGCCCGGCCGCTCCCGGGCGTCCGGGGCCCGCTCGCCCGTCTGGCCGGGCCGGAGGGCGACGTCCGGCTGCACGCCGAGTACCGGCGCCAGCTGGACCCGGACGCCGAGTACGACCGGCTCGCCGCCGGCTGAGACCGGGGCACCGGAGCCCGCCGGGGCTCCGCCGACGCCCGCCCGGGGCATGACCGGCTGCCCCGCGGCGGGGCCCGGTGGCGGTGTGCGTCGCTACCGGGCCCCGCCGCGGGTCGGTGCCGGCGGCTACCGGTACTCGCGCAGGCGCGGCCGGACACCCAGCGCGGTGAGGGCGAGCGCCGCCGCCAGCGCCCCCGCGGCCAGGGCCGCCGTGCTGGCGTCGAGGTCGTCGTCGGTCGCGGCGACCGCCGAGTCCATCGCCATGGCGTTGACCGCGATGGTGTCCCCGATGGCCGTGCTCAGCTGGTCGAAGTCGTAGTTGGACTGCCCCTGGGAGAGACCGGTGTTGAGCGTCACCGCCTCCTTGAGCCGGCCCTCGTCGCGCAGCGCGCGGATCTTCCGGTCGTCCTGCTGGTACTGCTGGAAGGCGGCCAGCACCCGCTCTGCGGCGTCCTGCTCGCCGGGGAAGGTGATGTTGTGCAGTTCGGTGCCGAGGTAGCCGCCGAAGGGGACGGCCGCGTGGTCGGCGCGGTGCCGGGCGGCGGCGGCCGCCAGTTGGGCGTTGTAGTCGGCGAGGGTGGCGCCGTCCAGGCGGGCGATCGCCTGGGTCTTGTCGAGGAAGCTCTGCTCGTAGGCGGCCGCGCGGGACAAATCGGTGAGGTAGCGGCTCTCGTCGGCGTTCAGGTCGAAGGCGACGGCACGGGCGCGGCTGAGCGCGATCACCGAGTCGTAGGCGTTGCTCTTGGCGGTCACCAGGTGGTCGTCGGCGCGGCTGACCAGGTGCAGGCCGATCGCCAGCACGACGCCGGTGAGCAGCGTGACTGCGGCCAGCGCCGGGTTGACGACGCGGTGGTAGCGCACCGCCAGGACGCGCTGGAGCCCGAGCAGCGCGGCGAGTGCGAGCAGGCCGACCGCGAGCAGCCACCACCAGCCGCTGCCGAGGGCGTCGCGGCGCTCGGTGTAGACCTGCTCGACGGTGGCCTCGTTGGCGGCGGTGACCTGGTCGGCGGCGGGCAGCAGTTGCTGGCGCAGCAGGTCGGTGGCCTGGCGGTAGGCGTCCAGGGCGGCGGGCGAGGGCTGGCCGGCCGGGGCCTTGGCCTGCTCCTCCAGCAGCTGGGCGCGGGCCACCAGGGCCTCGTAGCTGCCGAGCCGGCCGAGCACCTGCTGGACGGCGCTCTGGCCGGCCGGGTCGGCGGCGGCGGCCTGGGCGGCCTGCTGGAGGTCGCCGTCGGCCTGCGCACGGCGCTGCTCGTAGGTGTCGAGGGTCTGCTTGCGCAGCGCCGTGTAGTCGGGGTCGGCGCCGACCAGCAGCAGGTTGGCGGCCTGGGCGTCCATGTCGCTGAGCGCGAAGTAGAGGTCGGCGGCGCGGGTGGCCTGCGGGGCGGCCCGGTGGCCGATGGTGTCGGTGCCGTCGCGGGCCCCGCCGAGGACGGTGGTGGCGGCCGCGCCGAGGCCTATCAGGGCGGCCAGGCTGAGCGTAGTGAGGCCTCGGACCAGGCGCGGAGTGGTCCAGTAGGCGCGGCCGCCGACCGTCCGTGCGCCGTGCCGGAGCCGGGCCAGGGCGCTCGGGGCGGCCGTTGTCCGAGTCGCTGTCCGGGCCGATGTCCGGGCCGTTGTTGTGGCCGTTGTCCTGGCCGTTGGTCCGGCTGGGGCCGGTTCCCCCGCCGGACCGGTTTCCGTCCCCGGGGCCGCCTCCCCCGTGGTGGCCGTCGTGCCCGCTGCCGAGGTGGTCATGGCCGCACGTTCCTCTCCCCCGCTGCACGGTCCGCCGGGGTTTCCTGCTGAAACCGGAGCAGAACCGTTTCTCTCCGCCGGGCGACGCTAGTGCCGCGCCACCTGCGGGAAGCCGCCCCCTGACGGCTCCTTGACGCCGCCGGGCGCCGTTCTTGACGCATCCTTAGCGACCGTCCCCGGCGCCCGGCGGTGTCCGCCGGTTCGCGGTGGTTCTCGGCGGTGGTGAGTGGTGAGTGGTGAGTGGTGATGGGTGGTGGCGATGGGCGGTGGCGATGGGCGGTGGCCCGCGGTGGTGGGCGGGTCAGCCCTGCCCGGCCCGGCGGCCGCGGTTCGCCGTGTTCTTCCGCCGGGCCCTCTTCTTGCGGGCGCGCTTGGACATCGCGTGCTCTCCGATTCCGGGGAAGGGCTTCAAGCGGCCTGGCCGACCAACTGGTCTGCCAGCTTGACCAGGCGCTTCAGCGAGCGCTCCTCCTGGGCGGCCTGCGCCACCGGCGCCACCGAACCGCCGTCGTAGTAGGCGCCGTTGGCGACCGCGACGTCCGGCAGGCAGAGCCGGACGACGGCCGCCGCACCCTCCGCCGCCGGCGCGCCGGCCCGCCCGTACAGCGGCAGCAGCGCCGTGTCGCACAGGCCCGGGTTGAGGCTGACGGCGGTGATGCCGGAGCCGGCCGGGGCCATGTCGGCGGTCGCCATGGTGAGCGCGAGCTGCGACTGCGCGTACGCGGCCACCCGCGAGTACCTCTTCACCCGGTGCGGGTCCGACCAGTTCATCGAAGCCGTCCGGTGCAGCGAGGACGAGACGTTGACGATCCGGGCGTCGCCGGATGCCGAGAGCGGCGCCCGCAGCAGCCTGGCCAGCAGGTGCGCGGCCAGGAAGTTGACCTGCAGCGAGACCTCGTTGCCGTCATCGGTCAGCGTGCAGCGCTCGGGCGCCATCGCGGCGGCGTTGTTGACCAGCAGGTCCAGCGCCGGGTAGTGCTTGACGACCGTACCGGCCAGCACCGCGACCTCCGAGAGGCGGGTGAAGTCGGCGGCCAGCTCGACGAGTTGGTCCCGGCGGGCGCCGGCGTCGACCAGCCGGGCGACGGCCGCCTCGGCCTCCGGGGTGGTCCGGGCGTGCACCAGCACGGTGGCGCCCAGCCCGGCGAGCAGCCGGGCGGTCTCCCAGCCGATGCCGGAGGAGGCGCCGGTGACGAGGGCGGTACGAGCGGACAGGGCGGATTCGGACATGACCGTTCCCAGGGTGCGGGGCACCGCCGGCCCTGTCCGGGCCGGGGTGCGGGCTCAAAAGACCTGATGAGATGCGGAACTCGCGCGCCCGCCCGCACCCCGCGCCGATCGGGCGACGGGGCGGGGCGCGGCACGTGCCGTGCCCTCCGGCGGGGAGGCGCGGATCAGCGCACGGCGATGGCGGCCGCGGCGACGCGGACCGGCGGCCGCGGATGCGGCGGGCGGTCGTGGTGGCGTGCCGGGCGGTTCATGCTCCTCATCCAACCGGCGGGCGCGGACCGGGGCAAGCGCCGCGCCGCCGCCCTGACGAATCCCTGACGCCGGGCGAACAGCCGTGCGGCCGACGCCGGTTGCGGCTGCCGGTCAACCCGCACCGGATTTCGGCGCACGGCGGAGCCGGTCGCGAGCGCCGCGCCCGAACCGACCGTGCCGCGCCCCGCCCCGCCCCGCCCCGCCCCGCTGTCAGAGCCAGTTGCGGCGCTTGAAGACCACGTACAGACCGGTGCAGACCAGCGCCATCAGCCCGATCGCGAACGGGTAGCCGAACGCCCACTTTAGCTCCGGCATGATCTCGAAGTTCATCCCGTAGACGGTGCCGATCAGCGTCGGCGCGAAGAGGATCGCCGCCCAGGAGGAGATCTTCTTGATCTCGTCGTTCTGCACGTGCCCGGCCTCGGCGAGCTGCTTCATCTCCTCGTTCTGCCGCTGCGAGACCAGCGTCGCGTTCACGGTCAGGATGTTCTGCAGCATCTGCCGGAAGCCGTCCACCCGCTCGGCGGCGTAGGTGGCGTGGTCGGCGACGTCGCGCAGGTAGCGCTGCAGCTCGTCGTCGGTGCCGTACTTGCCGAAGCCCGCCTCCAGGCTCCTCATGATCTCCAGCAGCGGCCGGGTCGCCCGCTGGAGCTCGATCACCTCGCGGGACAGCTCGTAGATGCGCCGGGAGACCTGCGGGTCGCCGCCGAACACCTCCGTCTCGATCTCGTCGATGTCGTGCTGGAGCCCGGCGATCACCGGCGCGTAACCGTCCACCACCGCGTCCAGCACCGCGTACAGCACCGCCTCCGGGCCGAGCGCGAGCAGGTCCGGGTCCGTCTCCAGGCGGCGGCGCACCGCGGACAGGTCCGGCGCCTGGGAGTGGCGGACGGTGAGCACGAAGTCGGGGCCCACGAAGAGGTGGATCTCGCCGAAGTCGACCTCCTCCGCCTCGTCCAGGTAGCGCGCGGCACGCAGCACCACGAACAGCGTGTCGCCGTAGCGCTCCAGCTTCGGCCGCTGGTGGGCGACGATGGCGTCCTCGACGGCCAGTTCGTGCAGGTTGAACCGGTCCGCCGCCTCCAGCAGCTGCGCCTCGGCCGGGCGGTACAGGCCGATCCAGGCCATCGCGCCGGGCCGGTCGGGCAGTTCGCGGTAGATGTCGGCGAGGTTCGCCGGTGCGTCGATCCGCCGCCCGTCCCGGTAGACCGCCGCGTCCACCACCGAGCGCTCCAGGGTGACCGGCTCGACGGGCTGGTCGGGCCGCGGATCCATCGAGTGCTCCGGCGCCGGCTGCGTGTCGACGGGGCCGGAGCCCCCGACGGGGCGGGAGAACGGACGCTTGCTCGCGCGCACGGCGCGCACACGCCAGTCGGACATGGCGGATACCTCCACGGTGGGTGCCCGGGCCGCCGTCCGGGGACAGCGGGCCGGAGGCGCCCGGCCGGCCACCACGCGCACGGCGCGACCGGCGGCACCTCGTCGAGGACGAGGTCAGCGCCGCGCGGGAGCCGTACGGGAGGAGGAACGCCGGGTGCCGCGAATGGTGCGGGACAACCGGGGGCGGGGCCGACTTCGACCCGGACTACTGCACTCCACGGCTCTCACCTCCTCGGCTCCGCGCGCCCGCGCACCGAAAGGGGGGCCTGCACAACTCCCGCCGAGTGTAGTACCCGCTCCCGGGTGCCTCCCACCGCCCGCCCCCGGGGGCCCGCGCGGCAACGCTCCGGGCCGGTCGTGCGCCCGGCGCGTTCGGGCTCCAACGGCCGCTCGCACCCTGCCCGTTCGTCCCGCCGATGCGACTACGGGGCCGCCACCGCCCGACTACGCTACGTGTCATGACTTCTTCGGAAACGGCCCCCGGGCGGGGCACGGCGGTGGTGATCGGCGGCGGACTGGCCGGCACGGTGGCGGCCTGGGCCCTGCGCGGGTTCGCCGAGCGGATCGTGGTGGTGGAGCGGGACCGCTACCCGGCGGAGCCCACGTTCCGGGCCGGGGTGCCGCAGGGCCGACACGCGCACCTGGTGCTGGAGGCCGGGCACCGGGCGCTGGAGGAGATGATGCCCGGCATCAAGAAGGAGCTCACGGAGGCGGGCGCGATGAGGGTCGCCGTCTCGGGCGATCTGAAGTGGCTCAGCTCGGCGGGGTGGATGGCGCAGTACCCGGCACAGCTCGCCTTCCTCTCCTGCACCCGGCCGGTGCTGGACAAGGCGGTGCTGGACCGGGTCCGCGCCGATCCCGCGATCGAGTTCCTGGAAGGCGCCGACGTGGTCGGCCTGCTCGGGTCGGCCCGCACGGTGACCGGCGTCAAGGTCCGCGACCGCGGGCCAGAGCGCGGCGAAGTCCGGGAGATCCCGGCCGAGTTGGTGGTGGACGCGGCCGGCCGCACGACCTCGGTGCCGGACTGGCTGGCGGAGCTGGGCCACCCGCCGGTGCCCGAGGAGCGGGTGGACGCGGGCGTCGCGTACTCCTCCCGGCTGTTCCACCGCCCGGCCGGCGTCGACATCGGCTACAAGGCGATATACCTGCAGACCAAGGCCCCCGACGCGCCCCACCTGGGCGTACTGCTGCCGGTCGAGGGCGACCGCTGGATCGTCAGCGTCGCCGGCATGCGCGGCGCCGAACCCGAGCCCGGCGAAGCCGGGTTCACCAAGCAACTGGCCCGGCTGCGCGACCCGAGCATCCGCGAGGCGCTCCAGCAGGCCGAGCCGGCCGGCGAGGTGCGCGGCTTCGTCCCCGGCCCCGGCATCCGGCGACACTACGAACGCAGCGCCCCGGACGGCCTGGTGGTGGTCGGCGACGCCGCCAGCACCTTCAACCCGGTGTACGGGCAGGGCGTCACCGTCGCCCTGTTCTGCGCCCGCGAGCTGCGCCGCACCGCCCTGCGCCACGGCGGCATCGGCCACGCCACGGCCCGGGACGCCCGGCGTGCGATCGCGGCCGTCTCCAAGAACCCGTGGGTGATGTCCTGCACCGAGGACGTCCGCTTCGCCGCCACCACCGGCGGCCCCTCCGGCGCCCTGCTCGCGTTCCAGCACCGCTTCCTCGACAAGGTGCTGGCCGGCGCCGCCCACGACCCGGCGGTCACCGCCGCGTTCCACGAGGTGATGTCGCTGGTCGCCCCGCCGACGCTGCTGTTCCGCCCGTCGCTCCTCGCCGCCATCCTGCGGAGCTGACCGGCCGGGGGCGCCCTCGGGTGAGGAGAGCCGGCCTGCTCCGCACAGCTGCCGACCAGGGGCGCGCCCGGCCCGCCGTGCGCCCCGCCGGAACCGTCAGACGGGCTCCAGGTGCGCGGCCACGTACGGCACGGCGACCTGCTCCAGGGCGCCGCGGCCGAACGCCGGGTGGACGTTGACCTCGAAGACCACGCCGCCGCTCTCGGCGGCGAGGTCGACACCGGCCAGCGGCAGGCCGAGGCAGGCGACCGCGCGGATCGCCAGGTCCGCGAGCCCCCGGGGCAGTTCGGCGGCGGCGAGCGGGGCGGAGACGGCGCCGCGGCTCTCGTTGCAGGGGGCGTCCGGATCCGCCTGCACGTGTTCGACGACCCGGACCACCCGGCCGTCGAGCACCACCACCCGGTACTGGTGCCGGCGGCCGTCCGGGGTGAAGTTGCGGGCGTCCCGGGCGATCAGCCAGTCCGCCCCGTCGTGCTCGTAGTGCCGTGCGGCGGAGGCGAGTTGGGCGTGGGTGGTGACGTGGAAGACGTCGTCGCCGCCCATCCCGACGCAGGGCCGGGCCCAGACGTCGCCGCCGAGCCGGTCGAAGGCCTCGGCGGCGGCCCGCGGGCTCGGCCGGGACAGCGAGACGGTCGGCATGTGCGCGACGCCGTCGCGGGTGAAGCGGGCCACCGTGAGGTCCTTCTCGGTGGCCGCCCGCCAGGCCTGCACATCGGTGCCGAGTGAGCGGGCACCGTGCGCGCCCAGCAGCCGCTGGAAGGGCGCGAAGTCGCGCCGCCGGTGCGGCGGGATCTCGTACACCACGACGGCGTCGGCCGCCACGCTGCGGCCGTCCGCCTCCAGGCGCAGCCCGCCCTCGTCGCCGGGGCGGATCCGGCCGCCCCCGCCGGTCATGAAGTGCCGGGCGTCGAGCAGCACGGGCGCCCGGCCGGTGAGGGCCCGGGCGGCGGCGACGAGGACGTCCCGGCTTCCTTCGGTCGAACTGTGATCAGTCAGGAGAACGAGCTCACGTCGACCCATGCGGGTCATGGAAGCCCGGGGCCCGCGCCCCGGCAAGGGGGCCCCACGAGCCAACACCCGCCCCACTGGCCGAAACCCGCGCGGACGCGGTGCGCTCCCCCGGTAATTCGGATGCGGACGCTTCACCCGCCCCGCTACCCTGGCCGCATGTCTACGCCCCGAATTTCCTAGCCGACGGACCCGCCTCCACACCACCCGTGTGTCCGTTCGCTGTTTCGGAGCGTTATCCCATGATCACCACCCGTGGTGTCGACCTGCGCGTCGGCGCCCGCCTCCTGCTGTCCGACATCACCGTCCACATCGCCCCCGGCGACCGGATCGGCCTGGTCGGCCGCAACGGCGCCGGCAAGACCACCCTGCTCGCCACCCTCGCCGGACAACTGCCGCCCGCCGCCGGGACGGTCACCCGCACCGGCCCCGTCGGCTACCTCCCGCAGGACTCCCGCGCCGCCGACCCGTCCGCCACCGTCACCGACCGCATCCTGTCCGCCCGCGGCCTGGCCACCGCCGTCCGCGCGCTGCGCGCCGCCGAGGAGGCGATGGCGCAGGCCGACGGACCGCACGACCAGCGCCGGGCGATGGACGTCTACGTTCGCGCCGAGGCCGAGTTCCAGTCCCGGGGCGGCTACGCGGCCGAGGCCGAGGCCGCCCGGGTCGCAGCCGGCCTCGGACTGCCCGCCCGGGTCATGGACACCCCGGTCGGCACCCTCTCCGGCGGCCAGCGCCGCCGGGTCGAGCTGGCCCGGATCCTCTTCGCCGACCACGGCACCCTGCTGCTCGACGAACCCACCAACCACCTCGACGCCGACTCCGTCGCCTGGCTGCGCGGCTTCCTCGCGTCCCACCAGGGCGGGCTGGTCCTGATCAGCCACGACCTCGGTCTGCTCGCCGACACCGTCAACCGGGTCTTCCACCTCGACCCGCAGCGCGCCGCGATCGACGTCCACAACACCGGCTGGCGGGCCTACCTCGACCAGCGCGCCGCCGACGAGCGCCGCCGCACCAGGGAACGGGCCAACGCCGAACGCAAGGCCGCCGCCCTGCACGCCCAGGCCGACCGGATGCGGGCCAACGTCGCCACCGCCACCAGCGCCCGCAGCATGGCCCGCCGCGCCGACCGGATGCTCGCCGACCTCGAACCCGCCCGGCAGGCCGAACGGACGGCCCGGATCCGGCTGCCCGAACCCGCCCCCTGCGGCCGGATGCCGCTCGGCGCGATCAGCCTCGCCAAGGCCTACGCCGGCCGCCCGGTGCTCACCGGCCTCGACCTGGCCGTCGACCGGGGCAGCCGGATGGTCGTGCTCGGCCTGAACGGCGCCGGCAAGACCACCCTGCTGCGCGTCTTGGCCGGCCACGAGAGCCCCGACACCGGACGGGTGGTGCCCGGCCCGGGCCTGCGGCTCGGCTACTTCGCGCAGGAGCACGACACCCTCGACCCGGCGCGCAGCGTCCGCGACAACCTCGCCCAGGCCGCGCCCCACCTGAGCGACGGCGAACTGCGGCACGTCCTCGGCGCGTTCCTGTTCCGCGGCGACGACGCCGACAAGTCGGCCGGGGTCCTCTCGGGCGGTGAGAAGACCCGGCTGGCGCTGGCCGGCCTGGTCCACTCCGGCGCCAACGTCCTGCTGCTCGACGAGCCCACCAACAACCTCGACCCGGCCTCCCGGGCGGAGGTGCTGGCGGCGGTCGGCACCTACCCGGGCGCGATCGTGATGGTCACCCACGACCCGGGTGCCATCGAGGCCCTGCGGCCCGACCGCGTCCTGCTCCTCCCCGACGGCGACGAGGACCTGTGGCACGACTCCTACCTGGAGCTGGTCGCCCTGGCGTGAGCGGCGCCGCCTGACGCCGTCGCGTGACAGCACCACCTGCCAGCGCGGCTGCGCCCCGCCGGTCTCCCCGGCGGGGCGCAGCCGGGCCTGAACCGCCCTACGGCCTGCGCGCCTCGATCAGGAAGCGCGCGGAGTGGGCGACGAACGGCCCCTCCGCCCGGATCAGGGCGTCCAGTTCGCGCAGCCGGTCCCGGTAGGCCGCCACGGTGAAGCCCGGGACCATCCAGATCACCTTCCGCAGGATATGGCGGGACTGACGTTTCCGCCCAGCTCAGGGGCATGATCGACCATCCGGAGTCAGCAAAAGGTCAGCAAGACTCCCGGGGGTTCCAACCACCATCGCGACCACAGACCTCACCCGCGGCATGGGCAGCTTCTGCAAGGAGTGCGAGCACCCCGAGTCCCGCTGGAGCAAGTACCCGCACGAGTACAAGATCAGGTACCGCAACGCGGCAGGACGCCAGACGGAGGAATCCGGCTTCGCCACTCAGGACAAGGCCAAGCGAGGAGGCCGTCCGCAACAGCTGGAACACCGCGGCCGCCGGGGGCTCCTACGTCGTCTCCGCCGCACCTTCCACCTGGTACACAGACTTCCGCGCCGACATCGCACGCATCGACGTACCGGTCCCGATCCTGCACGGCACCGGCGACCGCATCCTGCCCGTCGACAACACCGGACGGCCCTTCCGCCGGGCACTGCCGTCTGCCGAGTACGTCGAGGCGGCCGGCCCGGGGGCATCCCCGGGCCGGCCGGCCTGCTGGTGCGGAGCGTCGTGGTGCGGTGCGTCCGGACCCGGCCCGGCCCGGTCGGGTCGGGTCGGGTCGGGTCCGGACGCGGGCTCAGTACCTGGTCTTGATCTCGCTCCGAGGGTACGGCAGCGTCCAGTAGTGCTTCTGCCAGATGCCGAGGGTGAGGATCACCCCCTTGCTGCCCCGGCGGTTGTTGGCCTCCGCGATCCCCTTGCCCATGCTCTTGACCAGGAAGCCGAGTGCCTTGAGGATGCCGCCGATGATCTTCGCCACGAAGTGCGGGAAGAGTCCGACGATCAGGCCGATGATGCTGCTGATCGAGCCGGTGTTCTTCAGCAGCTTGGCGACGCGGGCGGCGCCCGCCTTGCTCATGGTGGCGCTCCAACTCTTCAGCCAGCGCAGACCGTCGAGGTCGGCCATGGTGATCGGGTCGACCGGGTAGCCGTAGGCGTTCGGCGAGCCCTCCAGGACCGGGTCGGTCTGGAGGAAGCGGCCGGTGGCCGGGTCGTAGACCCGGACCCCCATGAGGATCAGGCCGCTGAGCGAGTCGCTGGCCCGCAGTTCCCCGCCGTGCCAGCCGTACTCGGTGGTGCCGGTGGCGTCGGCGACGTTGCCGTACTCGTCGTAGTGGTAGACGGCGAGGTCCTGGGTGCCGTCGGGCGACATCTGGACCGAGGCGTCGCCGTGCAGGTTGGTGAGGACCAGGACCGCGCCGCCGTCGGTACCTGTGGCGGCCACGAGCTGACCGCCGAGGTCCGTGACGTTGCGGGTGAGCTTGCCGTTGACCTCGCTGGTCCAGGTCGGCTTGTCGTCGGTGCCGTCGTAGTGGTGGGTGGCCCGGGCCGTGACGGTCCAGGTGCCGTCCTCGCCCCTGGTCTCCGTGGTGGCCGTCGCGAGGCGGCCCGCGGCGTCCAGGTCCCAGGTCTTGCGGGTTCCGCCGAGCGTCTCGCTGCGGATCAGGTCGGTGGCGTGGTAGCTCAGCTGGGTGCCCCGGGGCAGCGTGGTGGTGCGGCCGAAGGCGTCGTACGCGTAACCGGGGTCGGTGATCCGGTCCGCGGCGTCGTAGCCGTGGTTCTCGGCGGTGGTGACGGCGTCGGCGGTGGCCGGGTCGCAGTCGTCGCCGACCGTGGTGCGCTTGGTGCGGTTGCTGCTCCGGTCGAATGCGTAGCTGCGGGTGGCGCAGTCCAGGCCGTTGCCGGAGACGGCCTTCAACAGGCGGCCGGCGGCGTCGTAGGTGTAGTCCTCGCTGGTGCTGTTGCCGTCGGTCTGGGTGCGTCCGGCCTGCTGCCCGTGGACGGTGAAGCCGGCGGTGTCGGCGAGCAGGACGGTCCCGGCCTGGGTGGCGTAGGTCTTGCCGGTCTGGATGCCCCGGCTGTCGTAGGAGCTGGTGAGGGTGTTGCCGCCGGGCAGCGTCTGGGAGACCAGGCGGCCCTCGACGTCGTAGCCGGCGGTGAAGGTGCCCGCGACCGAATCGGTCATGCTGGTGGGCAGGCCGCGCGGGTCCTTGGCGGTGTCGTAGCCGTAGGTGACGGTGGAGGGCACCGAGTCGGACTTCTTCACCACCCGGTCGAGCCGGTCGTACTCGGTGGTGGTGACGCTCCCGGCGCCGTCGTCGTAGGAGACGGGGCGGCCGAGCCGGTCGTAGCCCTGGGTGACGGTCGCCGTCCCGTTGCCGGTGGTCGACGGCTGGCCGGTGGCCTGGTCGTAGCCGTACACGGTGTCGGGCACGGCGGTGCCGGTGCCGCCCGTCACGGAGACCTTGGTCGGGCGACCGGCGCCGTCGTAGGTCCGGGTGGTGGTGCGGGTGACGCCGTTGGCGGACTCGGTGAGGACGGTGACGTTGCCCCAGCGGTCGTACTGGTACGTCTTGGTCGGCAGCTGCGCGGGGGCGCTGCCTCCGGTGACCGCCGCGGCCGGGGCGGTGGAGCAGACCAGCCCGGCCCATTCCGGGCGACCCGCGCACGAGCCGGTGGCGCCGGTGCCGTAGTAGGTGGTGACGGTGGTGCCCGCGTCCGAGCCGTCGGAGTTCGGGCGGGACTGCGAGACCACGCGGCCGCTCGCGTCGTAGCCGGTGGCGGTGGTGATCTTCAGACCCATCGGGTCCTGGACGGACCGGGTGGGCAGGCCCTGGGCCCAGTCGTAGCCGGTGGCGGTGGTGCGCACGTCCGCGTCGGCGGCGTAGCCCTCGATCCTGGCGCCGACCGCGACCGAGGTCTCCCGGTCACTGACCGCGGCGTTCGCCGGGCGGTTCTCGTCGTGGGTGGTGACGGTGTGGGCGCGGGCCGGGACCTCGTCGCCCGCGACCAGGGCGGGGCTGGTGCCGGAGGCCGCCAGGTCGTGCTCCAGGGTGACGAGCTGCAGCGGGTCGTACTGCTCGACCAGTCGCTTGCCGTCCGCCGAGTACACCGACAGGGCGGACAGCATCTGGGCGCGGTCGGCGGTGGAGCGGCCGGCGATGCCGAGGGCGCGCAGTTTGCCCAGGCCCTCACCGGTGGCGGCCAGGGCCAGGATGCGGTTCTCGGCCGAGAGGGTTCGCACCGGGCTGCCGTGGGCGTTGTACTCGGTGGTGACGATTCCGCCGCCGGGGGTAGCGATGTTGACCTCGCGCCCGGAGGCGTTGGTGTAGGTCACCGAGGCGCGGGCGTAGGCGGCGGTGCCGAGGGCCTTGCCGTCGTGGCCCGCCGGTACGGCGTCGGGCGGCAGTACGGCGGTGGCGTCGGTCGGGGCGTCGCTCTGGCCCCAGGCGGCGACGTCGGAGGGGCCCAGCGGGTACGGGGCGTTGGCGCCCGACAGCGGCACGTCGTACACCATCGAGGTGGTCGCGGCGCCGTCGGTGACGTCCTTGCTGCCCTGCTTGAGGGTCGCCCGGGAGGCGGCCAGCAGCATGCCCTCGCCTGCGGTGGCGGCGTTGCCGGCCTTGCCGTACTCCAGCGTCCAGGGCAACTCTCCGGGCTGGGCCTCGGTGGCGACCCGGCCGGCGGCGTCGTAGGTGTAGACGGTCTTCAGCGCGGGACTGATCAGCGGGTCCCAGACCTCGCGCAGGAGGCCCTGCTCGTCGTAGGCGTACTGGGAGACGGCCACGGGGGTGGCGCTGCTCGCGGCGGGCTCGGTGGACCACAGCCGGATCTGCTTCACTTGGCCGGCCACGTCGCCCAGGGCGGCCGGGGTGGCGGTGGTGGCGGTGGCGTAGACGTACTCCAGGACGCGGCAGCCAGCGGTGGCGGGCGCGGCGGCGCAGTCGGCGGAGGCGGTCCCGGCGGTCGGCGCGATGACGTACTTGGGGCGGGCCAGCGTCCGGCCGCCGGCTACGACCTTCTCCGAGACCACGGAGGTGGTGGAGTCGGCGCTGGGCAGCGAGGAGCCGGTGGCCTGCCAGGTGGTGGCCGCCGGGTCGACCTTGCCGAAGGTGACGGTGGTACCGGCGGTGTCCTTCAGCGTGAAGGCGCCGGTGAACGCACCGCTCAGGGTGAGGTCCGCCGCGCCCGGCTCCGGCTTCCAGCCGCCCGCGCCGGTCGCGGTGAAGCCGATCTCACCGCCGGCCGAGGAGACCACCGACACCGAGGTCGGAGAGGTCTGGCGGACGTAGGAGTAGGCGGTCTCGGTGAGTTCGGCGGTGGTGCCGGAGCTCCACTGCGGGCCGAAGATCGCCGCCTGGCCCTCCTGGGCCGAGCCGTTGAGCGGCCGGCGGGAGGAGAACGAGCGCTCGGCGCTCAGGCCGAAGCCCTGGGCGTCGGTGGCCGAGAGCGTGAGGTCACCGGTGAGGGTGTTGACCTGGCCGGGGCCGACCGGGGTCTCGGGGGCGTCGCCGGCGTGCCGGTCGACCGTGACGGTGGTCGGCTCGGTGGCGTCGGTGGCGGTGCCGTCGGTGAACACTGCGCGCACGTCCACCGGGCCGTTCTCGGCCAGGGTGTCGGTGATGTTCCAGGTCAGCGCGGCCGGCTTGCCGGCGGAGGCGGCGAACGGCCAGGCGGCCACCGGCTTGCCGTCGGTGGTGGCTACGTTGGCGACCGGCACGTCCTTCCAGGCGTCGGTCTCACCGCGGCGGTACTGGTAGCGCACGCCGGTGTAGGTGCTGTTGCCCTCCGCCTGGAGCGAGGTGCGGCGGGCCGGGCGCTCGCCGGGACCCGGGGCCACCAGGGCGGAGCCCTTGCCCGCGTAGAAGGCGTGGGTCTTGTCGGCGGAGACGTTGCCCGCCGCGTCGCGGGTGTGCGCGGTGACCTTGTGCGCCCCGGCCTTGAAGGTGAGCTTGGCCGAGACCGGCGCGCCGGTGGTCGCCACCGTCGCCCAGGCGCCGCCGTCCAGCCGGTACTGGACGTCCTTCACGTCGCTGGTCGGCGGGGTGAAGGTGAAGGTGCCGCTGTAGTCGCCGTTCGCGTCCGGGGAGCCCGCCCACTGGCCGGCCGGGAAGTCCGTGGAGGAGACGGTGGTGGCGCCCGGCGCCGTGGTGTCCACGGTGAAGGTGCGGAAGCCCGACCACGCGCTGTTGGCGGTGCCGTCCCAGGACCGCGAGCGCCACTTGTAGGCGCCCGGCACCAGCGCGGTGCCCGGCGTCCAGGTGAAGGTCGAGCCGGAGGCGGCGAGGCCGGTCCGGCCGGACTGGAGCGCCGCGGTGCCGGTGGACGTCCAGACCTCGAAGTCCAGGGCGATGTTCCCGCCGTCCGGGTCGGTCGCCTTGGCGGACAGCGTCGGCCTGGCCTCGTTGGTCAGCGCGGCGTTCGCCGGGGAGACCAGGGTGGAGACCGCCGGCGGGGTGTTGTACGTCACCGACAGGTACGGGGTGTTGGACGACGCGTTGCCGGAGTTGAACTTCTTCCAGCCGTACGGGTCGGCCTCGTCGGTGGCCCGGATGCCCAGGGTGTTGTTGGCGTTGCCGTTCCCGGCCCAGGCCTTGACCAGGGCGGTGATGTCCTGGTTCACCCAGCCGTCGTTGCAGGAGCTTGAGTAGCCCTTGGTCGCGGTGGAGGTGGCCCACTTGCGGTTCCAGTTGGGCTGCGCCGTCCAGCGGGTGGCGGTGGTGGCGCTGCCGGTGTCCCAGACCTCCCAGCTCTTCGCCGTGCAGGACCAGCTGTGGAAGTTCCACAGGTTGAGCTTGCCGCCGGTGATCTGCTTCCCGCTGATCTTCGCCATCGGGAACTGCAGGAAGGAGCGGGCCACCTGGCCGGAGCCGTTGTTGCCCAGCTTCAGCTCGGTCTGCGCGGAGACGTCGGTGCCGTAACCCTGCTGCACGAAGGTGTCGAAGCCGACGCCGATGTTGACCGCGGGGTCGACGGTCACCGGGTAGACGGTCCTCGGGTCGGTCAGGAAGGCGGCGTCCGGGGTGAGCGTCAGATCGATCGCGTCGCCGTCCTGGGTGACCTTCAGCCCGACCGGCGCGGTGCGGGTGTGCTCGCCGCTGCGCTCGTCGACCTGCGCGTCCCACATCACCGGCGCCGGGAGCTGGCCGGCCTCCTGGCCGGTCTTCGGGTCGAGGAACGACACCGAGCCGTCCGGGTTCTGCCGGGCCCGGAGGCCGTCCGCGTCGAGGGTGAGCGTGACGCTGCCGTTGGCGGCCACCGCCGAGCGGTCCTTGAGCTCCAGGAACTGCTCGAAGCCGGTGCGGGTGGACTCGATGACGAGGTCGGTGGCGGTGAGCGCGTCCGCGTACCGGGCGCGGGCGCCGTCCAGCGTGGGGGCGGGCAGGGCGCCGCGCCAGGACAGCGACATGGCGGTGCCGTTGCCGTTGTCCAGCGACACCAGCGGGGTGCTCGGGGCCTTCTGGTCCCCGGCCTGGGCACCGGCGGCCTTGAACGCCGACACGGCGGCGGGCGGGGTGGCGCCGGCCAGGGCGAGGTTGAGCGGGTGGCCCTTGGCCTTGACGCTGCCGTCAGGCTGGCGGGCGAGGTCGACGTCGATCGGCTGCAGGCGACCGGCCGCGTCCTGGTAGCGGACCGGCCCGGAGGCGACGTCCAGGGTGGTGGTGCCGTCCGGGTTGATCCAGGTGGTGGTGGACTCGGTACGCTCGTCGACCACCTCGATCCGACGGTCCTCCAGCCGGGCCTTGAGGTGGGCGGTGGCGAGGTCCTTGGCCTCGGCCGGGCCCAGGGACCGGGTGGGCCGCGGGGCCTGCTCCGTGGTGACGGCGACGGCCTGACCGGTCGTCATGATGACGACGGCCGACTCGGCGGCGAGCACCACGGCCAGGGCGACGGCGGTGTTGCGCAGCGCGGTACGGCGGCGGGTCGGCAAGGGGGACGGCGCGCCGGTTGCGGCCCGGTGCCGTGGCGGTTCGCCCGTGGGGCGTGGCATGGAACTCCTCGATGGTCTGTGTGGGTGACGGTTCTTTGTGGTGTCGACGGTTCGTCGGGTGAGGGCCGGCGGTTCGGGAGGGCCGGTCGTTGGAGGAGAGAGGAAGGATCGACATGACGAGCCCATGAGAGTCATGGCGAAGCAAAGCAATCGCAATGAATCAGCCAAATTGCCAGGCGGTCGAAATCGATCGAAAACCGTCCGGAAGATTGGAAACCATTCGAGCCCGGCTACCGCGGATCGAACGGATGCCGACCCCTGGCGGCCCGTGCCCGGGCCACCAGCGCCCACGCCCTCGAACGGGCCGCCGTCCCGTCAAGAGCGCGGACGTGGAGCACCAGGCCTGCGCCGACGACGACGGCGCAGGCGCGCGTGCTCCAGGCCGCCGCCGGGACCGGCACACGACCACAGGGCGGCCTGGACCTTCGCGGCGACCGCATCGCCCGACGGCCAGGCGGAACCGGCCGACAGGGCCAGGTGGACCGGTAACACCGAGGTCAGGACCGCCCGGAGGCCTCGGCGGCAGGCGGGGCGTCCCAACCGATCGACCTGGCGGAGGGGCCGTCCCAGCCGATCCCGCCGCCCGCACCCCCGGCGGCGAGGGCCAAGGCGGCGGAGGCGGCGAGGGTGGCGAGAGCGGGGACGACCGGGGCGGCGAGGGCGAGGGACACGAGGACGGTGGCGAGCGGGCGGACGGACACGACGGAGTCCTGTTCTGTGCGGGAACCAGGGCGAGGGCGCCGGAATTCTGGGTGTCCGGGCTTTGGCGAGAGAGCGCGCACGGCGAATCCTCCCCTCCACGAACCGTCACGGGAAGCGGATCCGGCAGGCAGGATCAGGCCAGGCAGCTTGCTGCAAAGAGGCCCGGACGACCTGGGCGGGGGCGTTGACCGGATCATGCCTTGCAAGGGTGTCCACCCGGCGGAAAGATCGACAACGGGCCGATCGGGAATACCGAATCGACCACGGGGATCGGGGGCGCGGAATGCTGGAACTGCTGGGGTTGGACACCACCGCGGAAGCGGTCTACCGGGAAATGCTCACCGACCCCGACGGAGGGATCGCCGAAATCTGCGACCGGCTCGCGCTTCCCGAGGCCGCCGTGCACACCGCCCTCGACCGGCTCGCGGACCTCACCCTGCTCCGGGCCTCCCGCGATCGGCCCGGCGCGCTGCGACCGGTCAGCCCGGAACGCGGGCTCGACCTCCTGCTGCGCCGACAGGAAGAGGAACTCGCCTGCCGTCAGCAGGAGTTTGCCGCCTCCAAGGCGGCCGTCGCACGCGCCCTGGCGGCGTACGCGACGCTGCGCACCGACACCCCGGTCGGCGTCCGCGAACGGCTCGTCGGGCTGGACGCCATCCAGGAGAAGCTGGAGATGCTGAGCGCCCGGCTGACCACCGAGGCCCTGGCGGTGATGCCCGGCGGCGCCCAGTCCGCGGCCAGCCTGGCCGCCTCCCGCCCCCTGGACGAGGAGGCCCTGCTGCGCGGGGTCGGCCTGCGCACCATCTACCAGGACAGCGTCCACGACGATCCGGCGACCCTCGGCTACGCCCGCTGGCTGGTCGGCCTCGGCGGCGAGGTGCGGACCGCTCCCGTCCTGCCGCCGCGGATGCTGGTCTTCGACCGGAGCACCGCGGTGGTACCGATCGACCCGCAGAACACCCGGGCCGGCGCCCTGTGCACCAGGGAGCCGGGGATCGTCGCCCCACTGGTCGCCCTGTTCGAACGGACCTGGGAGGCCGCCGTCCCGATCGCCGACGACCGCGCCGGTGGGGAGCCGGTGGGCCTCAGCCCCGGCGAGCGCGAGGTCCTGCGCCTCCTCTCCACCGGACTCACCGACGAAGCGGTGGCCAAGCGGCTCGGCGTCTCGGTCCGCACCGTCCGGCGCCAGATGGCGGCCCTGATGGAACGCCTCGAAGCCGCCAGCCGCTTCGAGGCCGGGCTGAAGTCCGCCCGGCGCGGCTGGCTCTGACCGGGCCGAAGGCGCGGAGGCCGGTCACGGAGAGGCTTCCGAAACGAGAACCGCTTCCGGGAGCAGCTGCACATCGGCGACCACCACACCCCGTACAACGCCGCCCCGAAGGCACCGGCCACGAGGTAGCCCGCACCCCGTGCCTCGGCGGCGGCCCGGAGGCGGACCGCCCTCGGCGCTGGACCGGCTCGGCCGCGAAGCACCGTCCGTCCGCGCACGGGCGGCGCCTTCTCACGTCGGGCCCTGATCGGGAAGGCCCGGGTCGGACGTCCGAACGGTCAGCCGCCGAGAGGGCCCGACACGTCCGCCACGGTGGGTGTACGCCTGCGACCTGCCCTGCGGCGCGGCTGCCACACTGCAGCCATGACAGAGGAAGGGACGGAGCAGGATCGGCCCCGCCGCCGTTCGCCCACCGCCCGCCCACCGGCCCGCACCGGTCGCGCGTCCAGTCCGGTCGGCCATCGCGGCAGCAGATCCGAGGTGACGCGATGACCTCCGCGGATCTGGCGATCATCACCGGGCTGGTCTTCGTCTGGGGGATGCTCTCGGCACGACTGGAACGCTTGGACATGACCGCGCCCATCGTGTTCACCTCAGCCGGCGTCCTGCTGACCCACGGCCCGCTGACGCCGCTCGGGATCACCCCCAGCCCGGAAATGGTGAAGGTCCTGGCCGAGGCGACTCTGGCGCTGGTGCTGTTCTCCGACGCCTCCCGGGTCGGGCTGCGCCAGCTACGCCCGGATCTGGGGCTGTGCCTGCGTTTGCTGCTCCTCGGGCTGCCGCTGTCCATCGGACTGGGCACACTTGCCGCCTTCGCCCTGCCCGGGGTGGGGACCGTCTGGCTCGCCCTGCTCGTCGGCTCGGCGCTGGCGCCCACCGACGCGGCTCTGGGTGCGGCTGTCATGGTCGATCCGGCGCTTCACCGCCGCGGGCGGCCCGGCGGCCGCGTTGGTCCCCTTCGTCGAGGAGACCGGTGCCCTGCTCTCCCTGCTGGTCTGGCTGATCTTCGGCGTGATCGCGGTGGTACCGGCGATGGAGGCTCTGACCTGGCAGACGGCGCTGTACGCAGTGTTTAGCCTGACGGTCGTCCGGATGCTGCCGGTGGCACTCGCACTGGCGGGGACCCGTCTCGGCCGGCCCGCCGTCCTGTTCCTGAGCTGGTTCGGACCACGCGGCCTGGCATCCGTCGTCTTCGGACTGCTCGCACTGGAAGACCTCGCCGGGCCCGTGGCTCGGCCCGCTGTCACCGCGATCGCCTTCACGGTGCTGCTCAGCGTCCTAGCGCACGGCCTCAGCGCGGACCCGCTGGCCAAGCGCTACGGACCGCGCCTCGCCGCACCACAGGGAACGCCCGCCTCGCCGGCCGAAATCCCCGAGCGACGCCTCATCCGCCGCACCCCGGCCGACAACCGTCTCAGCGGGCGGTGAGCTCGTCGCCGGCGACGCCGAGGTCCGGCCCCACGCGGGGCGCGCACGGCCGGACCGCTGTCGGGAGCCCAGGCGGCCCGGATTCCGGAGAGGCCGCCTACGCTTCGAGTCCGGCTTCGGCTTCGGCCACGGCGATGACGTACCCGAGGGCCTCGGTGATGTGGGTGGCCGCGGACATGACCCGGGCGGTTCCCACGATCGGAGCGATCGCGACCAGGACGTCCTGCATCTGGGCGGGGGTCAGGTCGGTCTGGATGGCCGGATCGATGTGGGCGAGGTAGGACACCGCCGGTGCGTCCATGGCCGCGAGTGCGGCAATACGGGTGAGGATGAGCATGTCCGGGGGCAGCCCGCACCGCTCGACGGAGTCGAGGGTCATGGCGGCCAGGGTGTCGAGGACGGGGGTTTCGGACGATGTCGTCATGCTGAGCCATCTTCAGGGTGCGCCGGAGCCGACGCGTCAGTAGCGAGAAGGAACCCTGCGTCGCACCCGCTGTTTCAACTCTAGGAACACTCCTGCCGAGACGCATCCCGACTGCACGGGCAGCATTTCGGGGAGGCGGCAGACGCGCACCCGGCACTGGTGCCGATCCGCGCTGAACGCTGCCGGCAGCGTCTTGGGCGCGGCGTCGCGTCCCTGGTCCCGGAGCCTCAACCACCTGCGGATGGGCCGCCTTCGACCGTGGGTGCCGACGGCACCGGAGGGGAGCCTCCCGGTTCGGAATCCAGGAACTCCCGGATCGCGAACCCGGCCAGCACCACGACGACGATCCACAGAACCACGACCGCCGTCGGGTAGTTCCAGGTGGCGAGGACGACCGCTGCCACAACCAGGATGGCGGCGCCGATCCAGCGCTTGCAGCGGTGCACGAAGCGGCCCACCGGCCCGAGGCGCATGCCGTGTGACGTCGCCACCTCGCGCAACGCGCCGATCGACGAGCTGCAGGCGCTGCGGACAGCGACGGCGGCCCTGGACGGGCCGATCAGGAACGCGCCGGCAGCCGCCACCAGCGCCGTCACGCCGACGACCCGGATGCCTGCGCGCAGGAAGCGGATCAGTGCGTCGTAGATCGCGCCGGCGGCGGCCTGGGATGCCCCCGGCGGCAGGTGATCGAGGTAGAACGACCGGAAGACCGTCAGCACGGCTCCCAGCAGGAGCATGGCGACGGCCACCCCGAGGGCGGCACCGATCAGGCCGCGACGCCGGTTCACGGCGGTGAACACGCCGGCCGCGGCGATCAGCACCGCGATGACCGGGAGCCAGGACCCCATGATCTCCAGAAGCCGGAAGTAGCTCTTGACCTTGCCGATGTCCTTCGAGGCGAACACCACGAAGCTGGTGTGCACCTCCGGAATCTTCGCGGCGGGTCCGAAGCCGGAGCTCACCAACTGGTCCTTGACCTTGGCGACGATCGGCCCGATATCGATGGCGACCTGGTTGTTCTCCAGCGAGACCGCTCCCCCGCCCTTGCCCGTCAGCGCCTTGTCCAGCGAGGAGTGCACCACCCGGTTCGCGTCGACCCACAGGGTCGCGAACTGATCGCTGGTCACCACCTTGTTCACGGTGGTGCTGACCAACTGCGTGAGGCCGCTGGTGATCGGCCCGCTCAGGCCGCCGATCAGCTTGCCGAGCTCGGGTGGCGCACCCTGCTGGACGGCTGCCTGGGACAGCTCGTTCACCACGGCCTTCACGTCGATCTGGGCCAGGACCTCCGACGTGACCCGATCGGTGAGCGCGGCCTGGACATCCGGATTGCCGGCCAGCGGCGCGACCGTGGCGACGTACCGGTCGGTGTCGCCGACGATCGAGTTCGTCCAGACCGCGATGACCGAGAGCAGCGCCAGTAGAGAGGAGATGACGATCAGGACGACCGCGCCCGACGTACGAAGCCGGTGGTGCCGGTCCCCTGACGGCTGTGCGGACGCCTCCAGGGCGCTGAGACGGTGCCGCAGCTGGTCCAGCTCACTGCGTTCGCCCGTCGAGAGCTCGGCCGGCTCGGGCCGCCCGCCGTGAGCCGACCGCTCGCCCTTGCCGTCCGGCGGCCGCGCGTCCCCCGATCCCCCCCGGATCCGGCCCTGACGCATCGGCGGGCATCACATACTCCCTGGGTCAACTGTCCTGGACGAGATGGTTGACGATCGGCTCGCCCCCTCCAGGAAATGCCCGACGTGCCGGGACCGCCACCGGGAGCGCTCACGCAGGTGACCAGCGCAGCCTGCAGCCCAACCAAGACCATCGGCGCCGGGACTTCCGCCGGTCCCGCACTCGACGGGTCCACGTTCTCGGATCGATGTCACCGGCTGCTTCCACCGTGCCGGTTGTGACCCGAATCCGCGGCGTGGCCCGATGAAGAGCTCATCGCGAGGATCCGTGAGTGGTGCTTGTGGAAGCGTCACTCGACTTCGGTGACGGAGCCGTGCACCGCCAGGCCTCGGGTACGGGCGCGATGCGGTGTCCTCTCGAACCCCTCGACGCCCGTGTCGGCCGACTCACCGGGCTGGCCGACACGGCCCCCGGCAGAACGATCCGGGCCTCGCCTCCACCGTCTTCAACCAGGCCGCGCTCCTCGCCTCCGACCTCGCCCTGCCCGACTACGCCCGCGACCTGTGCCACCGCCACGCCGCCCTCTACCTCACCCGCGGCCCGCTCCCCTCGACGAGCGCCATCCGCGGCCTGGAGCCGATCGTCAACCTCGCCCGCCTCCACATCCGCGCCGGCCACCACCGCCGCGGCCGCCAACTCCTCCTCGGCCTCTACCGCGCCGTCACCACCGCCACCAAGTCCTCCCTTGACGGCATCACCGTCCCCGCCCACCTCACCGAGACCGGAGAGCAGCGCAGTGAAGTCCGCCAGTGGCTGTGGCGGGTCATCATCGCCGACGGAACCCGCGCCCTCACCTCCACCGGCCGCTGGACGGACGCCTTGCACCACATCGAGGAACACCCCGGCATCGGCCAACGCATCTTCGACGGCCGCCAGGTCGCCATCCTCGCCGCGCCACCACCGCCGGCCTGCCCGGCCTGTTGTGAGCCACAGCGCATATCTGATGGTTCATCAGATATGGTCAGCAAGAGGTCAGCATAGGTACGAGCAGACCCTGCCCAACAAGCCCGGACGCGAGACTCGGCCACTGTCAGCACCCTTACCCGCGGAGGCCCCCAGCTGGAGGCCCATGGGTCCCATCGCACTGGCTGAGCAGGCCGCCCAACACCTATCGAATCGCTCTCGACGCGGGACTGCACGGGACATCTCTCCAGTTCAGAGCACTTTTCGAGCTGTCTCCCGGACAAACGGTGCTCACACTGGCAGGGGCGGCCAGCCGGACCTTCCAGACTTCCCTCGACTCTTCCATATCTGTACGATGCGGACACCGGATCAGTCGATCTACCTGCGCGCCTCCATCAGGAAACGCGCCGAGTGGGCCACGAACGGGCCCTCGGCTCGGATCCGGGCGTCCAGCTCGCGCAGCCGGTCCCGGTAGGCGTCGACGGTGAAGCCCGGGACCATCCAGATCACCTTGCGCAGGAAGTACACCACCGCGCCGATGTCGAGGAACTCCATCCGGAGCCGCTCGGAGCGCAGGTCCACCACCTCCAGCCCGGCGTCGCGCGCGGCGGCGCTCTCGTCCTCCGGGCGGCGGGCCCGGCGTGCCTCGGGCTGCGGGCCGAGGAAGTACTCAACCAGTTCGAAGCCGGACGCCGGCCCCACGTGCTGGGCGCAGTAGGTACCGCCGGGCCGCAGCACCCGGGCGATCTCCGACCACCAGGCCTTCACCGGATGACGGCTGGTGACCAGGTCGAAGGCCCCGTCGCCGAACGGCAGCGGCGGCTCGTCCGGGTCCGCGACTACCACCACGCCCAGCGGGTGCAGCAGGCCGGTGGCGCGCGCGACGTTCGGCGGCCAGGACTCGGTGGCCGCCATGGTGGCCGGAAGCGCTCCGCGCTGCGCGGGGGCGGGCGCGCCGGGGGCGGACTTTCCTGCGACGGGCTGTCCTGCGACGGGCTTCGCGGCGGCGAGCCGGGCCGCGCCGGCCAGCACCTCGCCGCCGCCCGTCTGGATGTCCAAGGCCGCCGAGGCCCGGCCCAGCTGCTCGGCCAGCAGCCGCTGGTAGCCCCAGGACGGCCGTTCCTCGGTGGCGCGGCCGGAAAGCCAGGAGAAGTCCCAGCCGTCCACGGACACCGCCTCGGCCTCGGCGATCAGCTCTTCGAAGGTGCGCATACCGGCATCATCCCCGTGGCCCGCCCGCCCGGCGAACCGTTTCACCCTCCGGGTCATCCCCTCGTACCGCAGGGCGGTTCCCCGGACCACTCGCAGACCGCCTGCCGCGATCAGCCCGGTCACCGGCTCCGAACCTCCGCCGTCCGCCTCGAAGGCGGCCAGCACAGCCGGCACCTCCCCGCACTGCCGCTCGACGCATCCCGTCCCGCCCGACGGATACTCGTTCGGCACTCGTTCCACCGTGCCGCCCCATCGTTCCCCGCCCTCGGAAAACCGGTGTCCGCCCCCGGTACGACTGGGCGAGGATGACGGCGTGACGAACGGGCAGGCGAGGGCCCCGCCTACCACCTCGCCCACGTCAACGCCCGTCGTGCCCGCTCTTCACCCCTCTCTCCACCGTGGAGCCTCCGACGCCATGACCCCCTCCCCACAGTCCCCCGTCGGCCGCTTCTACGACGAGTTCGCGGCCGGGTACCACCTCCTCTACCCCGACTGGGACGCCTCCGTCGCCCGCCAGGGCGCCAGCCTCGACGCCCTGATCCGCGCCGGCCTCGGCGATCGCCCGGTCGACGTCCTGGACTGCGCGTGCGGCATCGGCACCCAGTCCCTCGGCCTCGCCGCCCTCGGCCACCGCGTCACCGGCACCGACCTCAGCCCGGCGTCCGCCGCCCGGGCCGCCGCCGAAGCCGCCCGACGGGGCCTCCGTCTCCCCACCGCGGCCGCCGACATGCGCCGGCTCCCCTTCGCCGACGCCCGGTTCGACGTCGTCGTCTGCGCCGACAACGCGCTCCCCCACCTGCTCACCCCCGAGGACGTCCGCACCGCCCTCACCGAGATGCGCCGCGTGCTGCGCCCCTGCGGTCTGCTCCTGCTCACCACCCGCCCCTACGACGACCTGCGCCGCTCCCGCCCGGCCTCCACCCCGCCCCAGACCAGCGAACGCGACGGCCTGCGGTCCGTCATCTTCCAGCTCTGGCACTGGCACGAGGACGGCGAGCGCTACGACCTGGAGCTCTTCCGCCTCACCCCGGATGCCACCGGCCACTGGCAGACCGACATCCGTCGCTCCACCTACTGGGCGCTCACCCAGTCCCAGCTCACCACCCTCGCCTCCGAGGCCGGCTTCACCGCCTCCCGCTGGCAACCACCCGCCCGAACGGGCTTCTTCCAACCCGTGCTCATCGCCCGCGCCCCCTGATCCCGGCCGACCCCGACGACTGCGCGATCCGCACCGGCCGGGACAATTCCGGGGTGCTGTTGACATGGATCGCCGAAATAGCGGACGAACCGCTGGTACTGGAGCCGAGCGACCGGCGGGTCGAGTGGCGGACCAACACCTGGTACCTGAGCGCGGAGGACGAGGACAAGCGATCCTTGTCCGTGACCGAGGTCGTCGCCGCCTTCGAACGGACCGCTCAGGCCATCCGGCTCCGTATCCATGCGCTGGGCTTCGCCGGGGTGGCGACCTTCTACGTGTGGCACGACGAACAGGTCGATCAACTCCGCTGCTCCACCGGATCGGTGGCCGTCGATGAACTGCCGTTCGGCGGCACCTACCTGACCTCCGACGACCTCGCTCCGGTCGTCGAGAGCTTCCTGAACGACCGACGGCCAGCCGGGACCAACCCGTCGGACCAGACCGCGCCCAACGCCATGACGCCCTTCCCCGTCTGGGTCCGCAACGTCGGACCGACCCCACCCTGACCTGTCCCGCAGCCCGCCGAGGGCGGCGGCGGGAGCGGCCGGCCGAGATTCGCAGCTCAGCGGCCTGCGCCGGGGGCCGGGCCGGTCAGGTCTCGCGCTGCGGGTGGTACTCGGACTCGGGTATGCCGAAGGTCCAGGCGACCCCGGCGCGGGCGGTGCGGGTGCTCGGCGGGACGCGCAGCCAGTAGGTGCGGAAGGTGCCGTCGGGCTCGGCGGTCGAGTTGACGACCTCGACCATGACCACCGGTTCGTCGTCGGGCAGGGTGATCCGCCAGAGCACGCCGGTCTCGTCGCGGTGGATGGGCTCGGCACCGGAGTCGGCCAGGTAGCGCTCGTAGCCGTAGTGCTCCAGCAGGACGCGGCGCAGTTCGGCGTTCGCCTCGGTGCGGATCCGCTCGACGGTGACGTCGGCCAGCCCGGCCAGGAACTCGGCGGGCACGGGCATGCCGCGCCAGGCGTGCAGGGCGAAGCCGTCGGCGTACTCCAGGGCGGGGCCGTCCGCCCGGTCGAGCCGCCCGGCCTCGTCGCGGTGCAGCGCGACGGGGCGCTCGCTGACCAGCGCGACGTCCTGGTACGGCCACCACCAGCCGGCCTCGCGGGCCACCCCGGCGAGCGGCGCGACGGCCTCGGCGCTGCCCCCGGCCGCGTCGGAGGCGGCCTCGAAGGCGGCGAACCAGGGAGCGTCGTGCTGGCCGCGCACGGCGTCGAGCAGGGCGAGCCGTACGGTGGTGCGCCGGGCGCGGGCGGCGGCGGCCACGTCGTCCGAGGCCTCCTCACGGTCGACCTCGGGGGCGAGCCGGTCGAGGACCGCCGTGCGGATGCGGTCGGCGAACGGGGTGGTGACCGGGCCGAGCTCGCCACCGGTGAGTGCCCAGTGCGCCGCCCACCCGGCCGCGCCGACCTCCTCGACGGCCCGCCGCCGGGCCTGTTCCCAGGGCCCGGTGCGCACGGCCTCGCGCACGCTCACCGCGCCGGCGGCCCGCAGTTGCAACGCCGCCTCGGCGGCGGCGAACGGCGAGCCGAACCAGCGGACGGCCGTGGGCTCGGGCAGCCCGGCCGCCCGGTAGGCGGCCCGGACCGCGTGCTCGGCCGCCGACCGGTCGGCCGGACCGGTGGCCGCCGCAGCGGCCCGCCAGCGGGCCGTCACCTCGGCGGGCCCGGCCGTCACCGCGCCCGCCGGGCGGTCGGGAATCGTCGTCTCCATCGTCTGCTCCGTTCCCGGCCGGGCTCCCCGCCCGGCCGCCTGCTTCCGTTCCGTTCGGCACTGCGCGTTCCACGCTGCACGTTCCGCGTTGCACGCCGCGCCCGCCCACCCGTCTGCGCGCCGCCTGCCGTCGCCCGACGCCCGGTCACCCGCCCATCAGCCACCGGTCCGCTCGTCGGGCCCCGCGTCAGTCCGCGACCACCCGCACTGCGCCCGGGGTGTACTCGCGCTGGCGCACCACCCGGTACCAGCTCTTCGGCAGCGGTATCGCCGCATGCTCCTCGTGCACCACCCGGCCGCCCTCGGGCAGGTGCAGCCAGCCCGCGCCGAACGGGCCGGCCTCCCGGCGCAGTTCCCCGGGACCGACCACGGCGTGCGCGTGGCCGGTGACCTCCCCGAGGGCCAGCACCATCCGGCCCCGGCCGTCCCGGGGCTGGACGGCCAGCGCGGCCACCCGGGGCGGCACGGCGCCCTCCTCGACCGGCACGATCAGCACATCGCCCTGGCGGTACATCAGTCCTCCCTCGCCGTACGGCCGGACCCCGGCGGCTGCCGGAATCCCGGGCTCCGCCGCGCTGTTCGCGGTCACGTTCCGGAGCCACGACCAGAACGTAGGGCATGGGTCTGACAACGCGCCCGGCCCGCCACCCGGCCACCGGATTGTCGGACCCGACTGGTAGACACGTGTTCGGCCCCGACCCCTGAGGAGCAGCGCATGACCGTCAACCACCACATCGAGCAGTTCCACGGTCTCCCGGTCTTCGACTTCGTCCAGGCCCTGGACGAGGCCGCCGACGGCGGCGACGCGGCAGCCGTGACCCTGCCGGAGCCGGCGTCGGCCGCCTGGCGGATCGGCCTGCACTACGACTCCGAGGAGGCCTTCACCGAGCGCTGGCGGCAGTTCCTCGACACGGTCGACACCGAGCGCGTGACGGCCGTGGTGATCGGCCCGTGGTTCTCCGACGAGCCGGAGCAACTCGACGCCGCCCTGGCCGCGATCGTCGAGGCGGCGGGCCGGCTGCCCGCGCTGCGAGGGCTCTTCGTCGGCGACGTCACGTACGAGGAGAGCGAGATCTCCTGGTTGGAGATGTGCAACGTCACCCCGCTGCTGACGGCCTACCCCGAGCTGGCCGAGCTGGTGGTGCGCGGCGGCAACAACCTGGAGCTGACACCCGTGCGCCACGAGGCGCTGCGAGCCCTGCGCTTCGAGGCCGGCGGCCTGCCGGCCCGGGTGGTGCGGGCGGTGGCCGGCTGCGACTTCCCCGCCCTGGAGCGGCTCGAACTCTGGCTCGGCGTCGACAACTACGGCGGCGACGCCACGCTGGACGACCTCGCCCCCTTCCTGGACGGCACACGCTTCCCCGCGGTGCGCCATCTGGGCCTGCAGAACAGCGAGTTCGAGGACGACATCGCGGCCGCCGTGGCGCACGCGCCGGTGGTGGCCCGGCTGGAGTCGCTCAGCCTCGCCATGGGCGTGCTGACCGACCAGGGCGCCACCGCCCTGCTGGAGGGCCAGCCCCTCACCCACCTGCGCGCCCTCGACCTGCACCACCACTTCCTCACCGGGGAGGTGCAGCAGCGCCTCACCGAGGCCCTGCCGGGCGTCGAGATCGACCTCTCCGAGGCCGGAAAGCCCGACGACCGGTGGCGCTACGTCGCCGTGGCCGAGTAGCCGTCACCGACCGCGCGCGCCCGACGCCGCCGCACCGCCGCACCGACCAGCCCACCACGCCCATCCGTCTGGAACCGACATGACCGTCTCCCTCCACCCCGACCGCTTCCACGACCTGCCGATCCACGACTTCACCCCCGACGACGGCACCCGCACGCCGCCCGCC
This sequence comes from Kitasatospora sp. NPDC088779, assembly GCF_040685395.1. NCBI lineage: Bacteria > Bacillati > Actinomycetota > Actinomycetes > Kitasatosporales > Streptomycetaceae > Kitasatospora > Kitasatospora sp. NPDC088779. The sequence continues at coordinate 53,162 of NZ_JBFBHW010000033.1, forward strand.
GCCGGCTCGGTCGCCTGGCGGCTCGCCCTGGACTACGACGCGAAGCACGACTTCGCGCAGCTCTGGCAGACCTTCCTCGACACCGTCGACCCTGCCGGAGTCCGCGCCCTGGTGATCGGCCCCTGGTGGCGCGGCGACTACGTCTCCGTGGCCGCCACCGTCGCCGCCATCACCGCGGAAGCGGAGCGCCTGCCCGCCCTGGAAGCGCTCTTCCTCGGGGACGTGACCTACGACGAGTGCGAGATCTCCTGGATGGAGATGGGCGACGTCACCCCCCTGCTGACGGCCTTCCCCGGGCTGACCGAGCTGACCGTCCGCGGCGGCACGGACCTGAGCCTCCAGCCCGTGCGGCACGACCGGCTGGCCGCGCTGCGCTTCGAGGCCGGCGGCCTGCCGGCCCGGGTGGTGCGGGCGGTGGCGGGTTCCGAGCTGCCGGCACTGGAGCGCCTGACGCTCTGGCTCGGCGTGGACGAGTACGGCGGTGACGCCACGATCGACGACCTCGCCCCCTTCCTGGACGGCGCCCGCCTCCCGAGCTTGCGCCACCTCGGGCTGGCCAACAGCGAGTTCCAGGACGAGATCGCCTCGGCCGTCGCGCACGCGCCCGTGGTGGCCCGGCTGGAGTCGCTCGACCTGTCCATGGGCGTGCTCTCCGACGACGGCGCCGCCGCCCTGCTGGAGGGCCAGCCGCTCACCCACCTGCGCGCCCTCGACCTGCACCACCACTACGTCGGCGAGGAGATGCAGCAGCGCCTCACCGAGGCCCTGCCCGGGGTCGCGCTCGACCTCTCCGAGGCCGAGGACCCCGACGAGGACGAGGACGACGGGGACCGCTACGTCGCGGTCGCCGAGTAGGCGGGTGACGGCACGATGACACCGCGGCTGACCGTCCTCGGCAATCCCGGGCACCGGCGGGTGACGCTGTTCGCCGCCGCCGCCCGGGCCGCCGGGCTGCCCGAGCCCGCCGTCCTGCCCTGGCTGGACGTGCTGCGCGGCGACTACCGGCTGCCCGAGGACGGCCTGCTGCGGATCGAGTCGCCCGGCGAGGAGGCCCTGGTCGACGAACTGCTGCGCGGCCCGGCGCTCGGCCCGTCCTACGCACCGACCCGGGTCGAGGGCACGGCCGCCTGGTACGCGGGGGTGACGGCCGCGCTGCGCGAGCTGGCCGGGCGCCCCGACGTACGGCTGCTGGGCGATCCGGAGGAGATCGCCGTGATGTTCGACAAACGGCGGGCACACGCGCTCCTCGCCGCCGCCGGGGTGCCGGTACCCCGGGCGCTGGGCGGCGAGGTCACCGGCTGGGAGCAGTTGCGCGGGCGGCTGGCCACGGCCGGCCTGCGACGGGTCTTCGTCAAGCCCGCACACGGCTCCTCCGCCTCCGGGGTGACGGCCCTGCAGTTCGGGCCGCGCGGGCAGGTCCTGGCCACCACTTCGGTCGAGCTGGCCGACGGACTGCTGCACAACTCGCTGCGGGTCCGCCAGTACCGCGGCGAGCGGGAGGTGGCCGAGATCATCGACCGGCTGGCACCGGACGGGCTGCACGTCGAGCAGTGGATCCCGAAGGCCGCGCAGTCCGGCCGCTCGGCCGACCTGCGCGTGGTGGTGGTCGCCGGCCGGGCCACCCACGCGGTGGTGCGCACGAGCGCGCAACCGATGACCAACCTGCACCTCGGCGGCGCCCGGGGCAGCCTCGACCTGGCCCGGGAGGCCGCCGGGCCCGCATGGCCGGCCCTGCTGGAGACGGCCGAGCGCGCGGCGGCCTGCTTCCCCGGCTCGTTGATGGTCGGGGTCGACGTCCTGCCCACGGCCGGCTGGCGGCGCGCCCTGGTCGGCGAGGTCAACGCCTTCGGCGACCTGCTCCCCAACCTCACCGGCCTGCCCGGCGGCCCCGCCGAGGGCCTCGACACCTACGGCGCCCAGCTCGCCGCCCTCACCGGGGCCACCGGCCGCACCACCGGAACGCCCCTCCCCACCCCGACGGACCACCAGATCACGGAACCCTCCCGATGAACCACCAGACCTCCCCCCACACCCAGGCTCCCGCTCCGACCCCCGACATGAACGCGGTCGTCGGCACGCACGACCTGCTGCTCGTCACGCTCGACACGCTCCGCTTCGACGTCGCCGAGGAGTTGGCCGCCGCAGGCCGGATCCCGCACCTCGCCGCCTTCCTCCCCGGCGGCCGCTGGGAGCGCCGGCACGCGCCCGGCAGCTTCACCTACGCCTCCCACCAGGCGATCCTGGCCGGTTTCCTGCCCACCCCGGCCTCCCCCGACGGCCCCCACCCGCGCCTGTTCGCGGCCCGCTTCGCCGGCTCCGAGAGCACCGCCCCGCGCACCTGGGTGTTCGACGCACCGGATCTGCCGACCGCCCTCGCCGCCGCCGGGTACCGGACGGTCTGCATCGGCGGCGTGGGCTTCTTCAACAAGCAGGGCCCGCTCGGCTCGGTGCTGCCCGGCCTGTTCCAGGAGAGCCACTGGGATCCCGGGATGGGCGTGCCGTCCCCGACGTCCTTCGAGGAGCAGGTCGCCCGGGCGGAGCGGGTCGCCGCCGAACAGCCCGCCGGGCAACCGCTGTTCCTGTTCCTGAACGTCTCGGCGCTGCACCAGCCCAACTGGTTCCACCTGCCCGGCGCCACCCGTGAGCACGGCGACTCCCGGGCCAGCCACGCCGCCGCCCTGGAGTACGTGGACGCCCACATCGGCCGGCTCTTCGCGGCGATGAGCTCCCGCCGCCCCTGCTTCGCGATCGTCTGCTCCGACCACGGCACGGCGTACGGCGAGGACGGCTACACCGGGCACCGGATCGGCCACGAGGTGGTCTGGACCGTCCCGTACGCCCACTTCACCATCCCCGCGGCCGTCCCCGATGCCGACCCCGCCGACCCCGCCGACCCCGCCGCCCCCGCCGCCCCCGCAGCTCCCGCAGCTCCCGCAGCTCCTGCAGCTCCTGCGGCCAGCCCAGCCGCCGCTGCCGTCCCTGCCACCGCCACCACCGCCACCGCCGCCACCGCCGCCACCGAGGAGCGCGCATGACCACCGCACCCCCGCGCCCCGACTCGCCCTACCAGTCCTACGTCTACGCCTACCCGCACAAGACCGCCTACCGCCCGCTGCCCGAGCGCCCGGGGCTGCGCGAGCTGTGGGCCGGCGAGGCGCAGGACGCGCTCTCGCTCTACCTGCACATCCCGTTCTGCGAGGTCCGCTGCGGCTTCTGCAACCTGTTCACCAGGATCGGCAGCCCCGAGGGCCTGACCACCGCGTACCTGGACGCCCTGGAGCGCCAGGCGGTGGACGTCCGCACCGCGCTGGACGAAGGCGCGCGCTTCGCGCTGGCCGCCTTCGGCGGCGGCACACCCACCTACCTGACGGCCCGCGAGCTGGAGCGGCTGTGCGACATCGCCGAGCGGCGGATGGGCGCCGACCTGCGGGCGATACCGCTCTCGGTGGAGGCCTCCCCCGCCACCGCGACCGCCGACCGGCTGGAGGTCCTGGCCGCCCGGGGCACCACCCGGCTGAGCCTGGGCGTACAGTCCTTCGTCGACGCCGAGGCCCGCTCCGCCGTGCGCCCGCAGAAGCGGGCCGAGGTGGAGGCCGCCCTCGACCGGATCCGTGCCGCCGGGTTCCCGGTGCTCAACATCGACCTCATCTACGGCATCGACGGCCAGTCCGAGGCCAGTTGGCTGCACTCGCTGGACGCCGCGCTCGCCTGGCAGCCCGAGGAGCTGTACCTCTACCCGCTCTACGTGCGCCCGCTCACCGGCCTGGCCCGGCGAGGCGAGCAGGAGAGCCACTCCGCCTGGGACACCCGCCGGCTCGCGCTCTACCGCACCGGCCGCGACCACCTGCTGGCCCAGGGCTATCAGCAGGTGTCGATGCGGATGTTCCGCCGCGCCGCTTCCCCGCAGGCCGGGGCGAGCGAGTACGCCTGCCAGACGGACGGCATGGTCGGCCTGGGCTGCGGCGCCCGCTCCTACACCTCGCGGCTGCACTACTCCTTCGACTACGCGGTGAACGCCACCGAGGTGCGCGGAATCATCGACGACTTCGTCGCCACCGAGGACTTCCACCACGCCGAGGTGGGGCACCGGATGAGCGGCGGGGAACCACGCCGGCGGCACCTGGTGCAGTCGCTGCTCCAGGCCGAGGGCATGCCGTTGGCCGACTACCGGGCCCGGTTCGGCAGCACACCGGCCGCCGACTTCCCGGCGGAACTGGCCGAGTTCACCGCGCGCGGCTGGCTCGCCGATGACCGGGACCGCCTGGTGCTCAGCCCGGAGGGCCTGGCGCACTCGGACGCGGCCGGGCCGATGCTGTTCTCGCCCGAGGTCCAGGCCCTGATGACGGCCTACGAGGCGAAATGACCTTCCTCGGCCTGCCGTCCACCACCCCGCCCGCACCGCGCACACCGAGCGCCGAGAGCGCACCGACCGACGCGGCCGACCGCGGGCGCGACCTCACCCTGCTCTACCGTGGCCCGCTCGCCTCCTGCGACTACGACTGCCCCTACTGCCCGTTCGCCAAGCGCCGCGACACACCCGATCAACTGCGCGCCGACCGCGCGGCCTTGGAGCGGTTCACCGGCTGGGCGGCCGGCCGGGCGGGCAGCGGTGACACCCTCGCCCTGCTGTTCACGCCCTGGGGCGAGGGCCTGGTGCGGTCCTGGTACCGACGGGCGCTGGTCGAGCTGAGTCGGCTCCCGCACGTACGCCGGGTGGCGATCCAGACCAACCTCAGCTGCCGGACCGACTGGCTCGCCGACGCCGATCCCGACACCCTCGCGCTCTGGGTGACGTACCACCCCGGCCAGGTCACCCGGGAGCGTTTCCTCGTCAAGTGCCGGGAGCTGGACGCCATGGGCGTGCGCTACAGCGTCGGCGTGGTCGGCCAGCCCGAGCACCTGGCCGAGGCCCGCCGGCTGCGCGCCGAACTCGCCGCAGGCGTCTACCTCTGGGTCAACGCCGCCGAAGGCCGCACCTACACCGACGCCGAGGCCGCAGACTGGGCAGCCGTCGACCCGCACTTCGGCTACAGCCGGCACGCCCACCCCAGCGCCGACCGCCCCTGCCGAACCGGCGAGTCCGTGCTCTCCGTGGACGGCGACGGCACCGTCCGCCGCTGCCACTTCGTCCGGGACGTCCTCGGCAACCTGTACGACGGCTCCTACCGCACCCAGCTGCGGGCGCGCGGCTGCCCGTTGCCGGTCTGCGACTGCCACATCGGCTACGTCCACCTGGAGACCCTGCCGCTGTACGAGCTGTTCGGCGCCGGCGTGCTGGAGCGGGTGCCACACGACTGGCCACAACGCGGCTGAGACCGGGCGGCGGGACGCGACAACCCGATCGCCGGACGGGGCCGCCACCCGCGAAAGCACACGAACGACCGTGCAGAACCCTCCGCGCCCCGCTCGTCCCGCTCGACCGCACCTCTCCGAGCGCGGCGACACCCGGCGACCGCCCGCACACGCCCCGGCTCCGCCGGCTCCAGCCCGGCTCGCCCCGCCGCCGCCCGCCGCCACCCATCGCCGCCCCCGCCCCCGTGGGCGCCCGCCCGCCAACGTCCCTAGCCTGGAAGCAGGAGGAGGCGAAGCACCATGCTTGGAGACGCACCACTGCAGGCCGTCATCCCCGCCGCCGACCTCGCCCGCGCGAGGAGTTTCTACACCGACACCCTCGGCCTCAAGCTCGCCGAGGAGACCGACGAGGAACTGGTCTGCGACTGCGGCGGCACCCAGTTCACGATCTACCACACCCCCAGCGGCGGACAGGCCGCCCACACCCTCGCCAGCTTCAAGGTCGCCGACCTCGACGGCGCGATGTCGGCCCTGCGTGAGCGCGGCATCACGTTCGAGGAGTACGACTTCCCCGGGCTGAAGACCGTCAACGGCATCGCCGAACGCGACAACCTGCGCGCCGCCTGGTTCAAGGACAGCGAGGGCAACATCCTCTGCCTGGCCCAGTCCGTCAGCCGGTAGCGCAACCCCCCATCCCCCCCGGGCCGAATCCGCTGCCCCGCCCGCTCACCACGAGCGGGCGGGGCAGCAGCCTCGCGACCGCCGGACGACCGGCCCCCACCCGCAACGGCTGGGCCAGCACAACCGGTTCTGCTCCTGCCCTGCCCGGACAGGGGTCAGCGCATGCCCTCGTGCCGGGGAACCCCGTGCCGCAGCCGGTGCTCCGCGAGGCGCTTCCGGTCGACGACGTGATCCGCCGCCTCTCGCAGCCGGCCCAGCACGGAGCTGTCGTCGCGGCTCACCACCGTGAGGTCGTCGTTGACGATCAGCATGCCGAAGTCGAACAGCACGTGGTGGTTGGCACACAGGCAGAGAACGTTGTCGACGGTGTCCGACCCGTGGTGCGGTCTCCCCAGGGGCGTGATGTGTGCGGCCTCGGCGTAGGCGCCGCCCGGGACCACCATGCGGACACCGCACACCTGGCAGGTGTAGTCGTGCGCACGTTTCACGTGGGTGGCGATCGCGGTGTTCCGGACGACGCGCTCGATCGATGTCGCGGATCGGACCGGCCCCGCCTCCCGACCGTCCTCATCCGTCGGAGCCGTCACCCGATCCGTCACCGGAGCCGCTACCTGAGCCGTCACCCGATCCGATACCCGGGCGACTGCCGCAGCCTGTTCGGCCGGGGGAAGGGCGACCAGGCGGAACCGCCACACGAGGAAACCGTCGGAGGAGGTCTCGGACCAGAGGTCCTCGACCCGGAAGAGCCCGTCGTAGCGGTAGAAGGAGCGGGTCGCGGTGGTGACTCCCCGGACCACGCGAACCGGGGCCCCGGTCGCCGCGCTCGTCGCCAGGGCCGCGTTGCCGCGCGTCAGCTGCTGGTTCCGGGCCGGCTGCCCCGTCTGCGGGCTTCGCCCGCCCTCCCCGGTGTAGAGGATCACATCACCGAGGTCCTCGTCCTCCTCGTACCCACCGGAGACCACGATCGATTCCGCGCCGAGCTCTCGCAGACCGCAGATACCGGCCTGGAGCGGCCGGTGCACACCGGCCAGCGAGAGCGTCCGCCGGTTGTCGAACTCCTGGCCCAGTCGTACGCCCGGCACCGGCCCGATGCCGTCGGGGAACGGGCCGAACTCGACGGGAGCCTGCCCTTCCGGGAGGGCCGTGGCCAGTTCCCTGACCCTCGCCCGCTCCTCCTGCCGCGCCGTCTGGGCGCGGAAGAGCACCTCCCCGATGAAGGTGTCCCGGGTGGCCGCCAGCCAGGCGCTGTCATCGGCGCGCAGCGCGGACAGCCCGTCGAAGAGTTCGCGAAGCCGCGACTCCGTCGGAATGGTCCGTCCGTCCAGGTAGGAGTCGAGGGTTCGCGCGCTCAGGTCGCAGTGGCGCGCCACCCGTTCGGTCGACGGGTCGCCGACCTTGCTCCACAGTCCGCGCAGCGCGCGGGTGAAGTCCTCCTCCTCGGGTGTGCGGCCGGCCGTCGCCGCGCCCTGCCGCCGGGCCGCCTCCGCGAGGCCTTCCTCGGCGGAACGTCGCCGGTCGTGCCACTGCCGCCGTTCGAGCTCGCTGCCGCTGCCCCACGCCTCGACCATGGCGTCCAGGTTCTTGGCGCTCGGCAGGCGGGATCCGTTCAGGGCGGCGTAGACCGCCGTCCGCGAGGCGCCTCGCGCGACGACCGTCTCGACCGTGCCCCGGGAGCGTTCCTTGAGTTCGCGGAGCTCGCGGGCGAAGGAGACCAGCGGGCCCGTTCCACTCAGCGGGAGCCTGCGCGCCATATCCCCACCGTGAGATTCCTCACAGTTCCTCTCCCATTTCCTGTGATGTGAGTCACATCGATGACGCCAGTGCGCCTCTGACCTGGACCAACATCAACTTTCTCAAGTCCCGCGATGTTTTCTGCGGTTTTTTGGCCTTCCACGGCTCTGTCATCGTAGCCACTGTCGGTACGAGCCGTACGCCCCACAACGGAGCGACGGCTCCCTGCGTCAACAGGAAGCCGTCATCACTCGTAGCCCCATCAACACCCGGAGAACTACATGCACGAGGGTACGGGGATTCCCGCGTCGGGCGGAAGCGCCCAGGCCACGGGCACCGCACCGCCCGCACCGGGCCCCCGCTGGCTCGCTCCGGCCGGAGTCGCCGCGACCGGCGCAGGCCCGGTCGCGGCCGGATTCCAGAGCAACAACACCATCGCGATCATCTCGGCGGCCCCGAGCCTCGTCGTGGTGTTGCTGTTCTTCTTCGGGGTCGTCTGCCCGGCGGTCTGGTCGCGCAAGGCCCAGCGCAAGAAGGCGGCCCTCAACGTGCTCAACACGCTCATCGGGCGGAGTCCCACGAGCCCCATGAGCCCGCCGCCCCGACGGTAGACCCACGACCACACCACACCACACCCGTTCCCCGTCCCCGTCCCCGATCCCCACACCCGATGCCGCCGCCCGACGCCGCCCACCCGCCTGCGGACGGACACCTCCGGTGGCGGGACGGGCCGGGCTGGCCTTGACTGGGGCGGATCGTTGCCCCGCTGCGGGAGGACCGAGGGATGAGGTCGGTGAGGGAGGCCGCCGGCCGTTGGGGGGAGCGGCTGGCCCGGGGCCGCGGGCAGTGGGAGCGGGCACGGGTCGAGGCCGAGCGGCGCTTCCCGGTGATCACCGAGCTGACGGCCCGGCTGCTCTCCCCCGGACTGCTGGACGCCGCCACCCGGATGGCCTCCCAGATCTTCCTGACCTCCGTACCACTGCTGTTCGCGGTGGCCGCGTTCGCCCCGCCCGATGTGCGGGACCAGCTGGTGGCCTCGCTCCGCGCGCTGTTCGGCGTCTCCGGCGCCTCGGATCAGGAGCTGCGCCAGGCGCTGTACGGCACCGGGGACCTGCGAGGCACCACCGGAATCATCGGCGTGCTGATGGCACTGCTGTCGGCGACCAGTTGCAGCCGCGCGGTGGCCCGGGTCTGCGAGCACGCCTGGCGGCTGCCGAAGGCCGGTACCCGGGCGGCGGCCTGGCGGTGGCTGCTGTGGATCGTGGCCTGGCTGACGGTGCTGCTCTTCCAGGGCTCGTTGCGGGACGGTTTCGGTGTCGGCTTCTGGCTGGGCCTGCCGCTCACCTTCGCGGCGTCCTTGGTGGTCTGGTGGTGGACCACCCACCTGCTGTTGAGCGCCCGGGTCGGCTGGCTGCCGCTGCTGCCCGGCGCGCTGCTGACGGCCGCCGCGGCCACCGCGATGTCACTGACCGCCCGGGTCTACATGCCGGGCGCGCTGAACCGCAGTCTGGCCCATTACGGTTCGCTGGGGCTGGTGCTGATACTGCTGTCCTGGCTGATCGCGCTCTGCGCCGCCGTCACCTTCTCCGTCACGGCGGGGGCGGTGCTGGCCCAGGGGCCCCCGCTGAACGTCTACCTGGGCACGCCCGCCCCGGACCCCCCGCGCACCGGCTGATCCGTCGACGCCGCCACCACCACGGAGCAGCCACCAAGCACCACCGCCGCCGCCGCCACCACCGTCAACGCCGGCGCAGCCGCCGTCGGACGAGCCGGCCCATGGCAACCGGGTCCCAGGAGCCCGGGCGGTCCCGGGTCAGCGGGTAGCAGGCCAGGCCGATCAGCACGGCGCTGAAGTGGCCGATGCTGGTGTAGTCCCGACTCTGCGCGACGCCCAGGCCGTAGAAGACCAGCACGCCGGCCACGTACAGGTACCGCCAGGGCCGCACGATCAGATAGGTGAGCACCGCGACCACCCCGGCGAGCGCGTAGCTGACGCCGTAGTCGAGGGTGTAGACGGCCCTCGGCGGGGCGATGCCGCGGTGGATCGCCCACCCGAGCAGGCCCTCGCTGAGGTAGGTCGCGCCGACGTGCGCGATCATCGCCACCGAGATCCAGCGCAGGGTGCCGAGCCAGCGTTCGGCGGGTACGTGGAAGAGGTTGTAGAGCAGGAAGTAGCTCAGCCAGCCGCCGCCCGCGATCCACAGCGCACTGGTGATCAGCACGCGCACCGGTGAGACCTGGAGGTGGTGCAGGTTGGTCGAGCGCCGTTCCAGGATCCGGTCGGCGGTCGCGCTGTCGACGTGGCGGATCACCTGTGTGGTGGCGAGCAGGATCGCCAGCCAGACGTAGGTGCCCGGGGCCCGGCGGACGTAGGTCCGGACCGCGTGCGCGAGGCGTGCCCACCAGGGGCGCCGGTGTCCGGGCGCGTTGGTGGTGCCACCGGTCATCGGCGCCTCCTCGACGGTTCCCTTCACCCTCACCCGGGGCGGCCCCCGGCGCGTCTACGCGGTGCGCCCTTCGAGTGACCGGGTCTCGCGGACGGTCTACGCACCGGCCGCCGGGGCCCAGCAACCCCCGGCGCACGTCCCGACCCAGGCCGACCCGGCGCACGGCCCCAGCCCGTTCGCGGCGACCAGCACCGGCGCGGTGATCCGGCGGATCGTGGACACCGGGCCCGAGCCCGCCGCGCCGGCCGCCGTCCACGCCCTGGACCCGGCGCCGGCCGCCGTGGTGGTCCGCGCGCTGAACGCCGACCCGGCCGGGCGCCCGGCGGACGGCGCGGCGCTGCTGGAGCTGCTGACGGCCGCTCCGGCCCCGGGCGTCCCGGCGCCGAACGCGAGTTCGGTCCGCGAGGAGATCACCCGGGGCTGGCGTACGCTGGCGCTCTGACCGCCCGGAACGGGCCGCCGGGGGCTGCCGGGCGGCACCACCGGGACCGCACAGCGAGGGCGACGGGCACGATGAGCGAGCGCGGCACGACGACCGCACCTGCGGGTATCGACGCCGGCCCCGGAGCGCGGCACCCGGCGCTGCGCGTGGCGGACCGACTGCGGCTGACCACGGTGTACGTGCTGCTGCTGACCGCGACGGCCTGCTGGCTGGCCGGCCAGAGCCACGGCGCCCGGGCCCGGTTCGTCCGGCACAACAGCAGCAACGTCCACCACATGGAGGTCGGCAAGTGGTGGACGATGTTCACCAGCGGGCTGGTGGTCGACGGGGTGCCCGCCTGGGCGGGCATCGCGGCGGTGGCCGTGGTGCTGGGCCTGGCCGAGTGGCGCTGGGGCCCGGCCCGGGCCGGCGCGGTCTTCGTCTTCGGGCACCTGGGCGCCACCCTGCTCACCGAGGGCGCCATGTGGGTGATGCTCACCGCCCGGATCCCGGGGGCGCTGTCCCGGGCGCGTGACGTCGGGATCAGCTACGGGCTGGTCGGCACCGCCGGCTGCCTGCTGGCCCTGGGCCCGGCCCCGCTGCGCCGGTTCGGGCTGCCCGCGCTCGGGCTGGGGCTGGCCGTGACCTGGGCGCTGGACCAGCAACTGGCCGACGCCGGGCACCTGGTGGCGCTAGGCCTCGGCGCACTGGCCGCCCGGACGCCCTGGCTGCGCATCCGGGCCCGGGCCCGGATGCCGGTCTCCGCCGCACGCTGACGGCCTTCCGACACTCCCCCCGGCGCTCCTCCCCGGGGTCTTGCGATCACCCCCACCCCGAGTAATGCTGATTACATGATTACAACCTCACCCGAAGAGCTCCGGGGGTGGTTCACCGGCCGCCTCCCCGCCGACCTGTTCACCGATCTCGTCGAGATCACCGCGGACCGCGAGGAGATCACCGTCGTCGGCCGCATCACCGAGCCCACCCTCGACCGGACGGCCTCGGACGCCGAGCGCGAAGCGGCGTCCGAGGGCCGGATCGCCGAGTTCCGCGACCGGACCAGGGACGCCCGGATCGCCGTCGCCCGGGAGGCCGAGCGCCGCTACGGCCGCAAGGTCTCCTGGGGCGCCGAGTGCGGCGACCTGAGGGGCATGTTCACCACCGTCTCCGCCCCCGTCATGACCCGGCTGCGCCAGCCCGAACGGCAGGTGCTCGACACCCTGGTGGAGGCGGGCGTCGCCCGCAGCCGCAGCGAGGCGCTCGCCTGGTGCGTCCGCCTGGTGCAGCGCCACTCCGACACCTGGCTCACCGAACTGCGCGAGTCGCTGGAGAACGTCCGCCGCCTGCGCGCCCAGGGGCCGGACGCCGACAGCGCCTCCTGACTCCTCTCCCCGGCGTCCGGCCACCCAACGCGCCTGGGAGAAAGCCGGGTTGAGGCCAGGCGACCACCGATCGGCCACGGCGAGGGGCGGCAACAGGAGCGGCCACCCCTCGCCGAGCCGATCGTATGCTCTTGCGATACTCTGCAAACCTATGCCAGAGTGCGGGCATCGGATACGCCGAATCCCCTCACACGTCGCTAAGTCAGGAGCCCGCGCCTCGCGGGTCAAGGGTGCATGCATGTCGAAGGTCTTGAGCAAGCTGCCGGTCGGTGAACGGATCGGCATCGCATTCTCCGGTGGATTGGACACCTCCGTCGCCGTCGCGTGGATGCGCGAGCACGGCGCCGTCCCCTACGCCTACACGGCCGACATCGGCCAGTACGACGAGCCGAACCTCGCCGACGTCCCGGCCCGCGGTCGCGCCTACGGCGCCGAGCAGGCCCGGCTGGTCGACTGCCGGGCGGCGCTGGTCGAGGAGGGCCTGGCCGCCCTCGCCTGCGGTGCCTTCCACATCCGCTCCGCCGGGCAGACGTACTTCAACACCACCCCGCTCGGCCGCGCCGTGACCGGCACCCTGCTGGTCCGCGCGATGCGCGAGGACGAGGTCTCCATCTGGGGCGACGGCTCCACCTACAAGGGCAACGACATCGAGCGGTTCTACCGCTACGGCCTGCTCGCCAACCCCAGCCTGCGGATCTACAAGCCGTGGCTGGACCAGCGGTTCGTCACCGAACTCGGCGGCCGCAAGGAGATGTCCGCCTGGCTCTCCGAGCGCGACCTGCCGTACCGCGACTCCGCCGAGAAGGCCTACTCCACCGACGCCAACATCTGGGGCGCCACCCACGAGGCCAAGCGGCTGGAGTACCTGGACACCTCGATGGAGATCGTCAGCCCGATCATGGGCGTGGCCTTCTGGGACCCGGCGGTCGAGATCCAGACCGAGGACGTGACGATCGAGTTCGAGTTCGGCCGTCCGGTCCGCATCAACGGCCGGGCGTTCGCCGACGCCGTCGAGCTGGTGCACGAGGCCAACCGGATCGGCGGGCGCCACGGCCTGGGCATGTCGGACCAGATCGAGAACCGCATCATCGAGGCCAAGAGTCGCGGCATCTACGAGGCCCCCGGCATGGCGCTGCTGCACACCGCCTACGAGCGGCTGCTCAACGCGATCCACAACGAGGACACCGTCGCCACCTACCACACCCAGGGCCGTCGGCTCGGGCGGCTGCTGTACGAGGGCCGCTGGTTCGACCCGCAGTCGCTGATGCTCCGCGACAGCCTCCAGCGCTGGGTCGGCCAGCCGGTCACCGGCAGCGTCACGCTGCGACTGCGCCGCGGCCAGGACTACTCGGTGCTCGACACCCAGGGCCCGAACCTCAGCTACCACCCCGAGAAGCTGTCCATGGAGCGCAGCGTCGACGCCGCGTTCGTCCCGGACGACCGCATCGGCCAGCTGACCATGCGCAACCTCGACATCGCCGACTCGCGCAGCAAGCTGGAGCAGTACGCGGTGCACGGCCAGCTGGCGCCGTGGAGCGGCCTGATCGGCGAGCTGGCGCCCGGCGGGGCGGCACCGATCGCCGCCGCCGGCCCCGACGCCGAGGCGCTGGCGGCCAAGTCCACCGCGCTCGACAGCGCTGCGATCGAGTCGGGCAACGACTGATCCGCTGCCGTGACCACGTCCGAGGGCCGCCGCACCACACCGGTGCGGCGGCCCTCGGCGGTTCCGGGCGAGCTGCGGCCGTTCCGGGCCTGAGCCCTCCGGGCCTCACCCGCACAGCGGCCCCGGCCGTGCACGGCGGCCCCGGGCGTAGCTGAATGGGGCAGACGTGTGCCCGGCGGGAGCAGGGCCCGGGCGACGGCTTCACCGGACGCCCCGGGCAGCGGCTCCACCGGAGGCGGGCCCGGACGGCGGCCCCGCCGGGCGAGCCCGGGCGACGGCGAGGAGGCGGGAGCGGGATGGGCGAGGCGGTCGGTTCGATGCTGGCGTCGGCGGTGGGCATCGCGATCAGCCCGCCGGCGCTGGTCGCGGTGGTCCTGATGCTGGCCGCACCGCGCGGGCGGACCATCGGGCTCGCCTTCGCGGCCGGCTGGGCGGCCGGCCTGGCGGCGGTGGTGGCGGTCGTGGTGGCGGCGGGCAGAGCACTGGGTTCGGGTGGCGGCCGGCCGGACTGGCCGTACTGGCTGGAGCTCGCGCTGGGCGTCCTGTTCGTCCTGATGACCTGGAAGCGGTGGCGCGACCGGCCCCGCGCGGGGCACGTCACCGCGCCGCCGAGGTGGATGCGGGAGGTGGGCCGCTTCAGCGCGGGCCGGTCGGCCGGTCTCGCGGTGGCCCTGGTCACGACCGGCCCGAAGAACCTGGCACTGGCCGTCGGCGGCGCGGCCTCGATCGCCGCCAGTACGGCCGGGATCGGCGGCACGGTGGTGGCCGCCGCGCTGATGGTGCTGATCGGCTCGCTGTGCACGCTGCTTCCGCTCGGGGTCCACCTGCTCCGCGGGGACCGCTCGGCGCGGACCCTCGGGGAGTGGAAGGCCTGGCTGGCCACCCACAGCACGGCGATCACGACCACCGTGCTGGCCGTGATCGGGGCCGAGTACGTCGGCGACGCCATCACCGGGCTCGCGTGAGCCCTCCCTCATCACCGGGCTCGCGTGAGCCGCCCCTCGGCGGCCGGCCCGCTGTCAGAGCCGCCGGGCCCCACACCACCACAGCCCTCCACCCACCAGCGCCCGGCTCACCGGATGCGCACCACCCCTCTCCCCCGCACCGACCGCAGGCCCAGCCGTCCGCCGTCCGCCCCCGGGCGCACCGCCAGCACGTCCCTGAGCGTCAGCAGGATCTCGCCGTCGTAGCGCTCGGCCAGCTCCCGCGCCAGCTGCGCGGCGCCGCCCGGCCCGGCGTCCGGGGCCAGGGCGGGCAGGTGGCCGGGGGCGCTGAGGTCCTCGGCCTGGGCGGCCCAGCGGGCCGCGTCCCGGGTCTCGCCCTCGGCCGCGTAGTGGACGGCCAGGCAGTGCACGGCCAGCCGGTCGCCGTACTGCGTCGCGATCCGCCACCAGAAGACGCCGTCCGCGGTGCGGCCCATCCCGTAGAGCAGGCAGCCGAGGGTGCGGAAGGCCGTCTTCTCGGCGAGTTCGAGGTCCAGCGCCAGTTCGCCCGGTTCCACCGCGCCCGCCACGGTGGCGCACAGGTGCCGCAGGTCGCGTCGGAGCTCCGTCCGGCCGCCGGCCCACGGGGGTTCGCCGAAGGCGTGCGGCGGCCGGGCGTTCGCGGGCGGGCGGGCCGGGCGTTCGCGGGCGGGCGGCGCGGGCCGGCGGGCGGCGGCGAGCCGCTCGGCCAGCCGACGGGTGAAGGCGGCCGGGTCGTGGTCGCGGAACTCGCGTTCCAGCAGGGCGGCGTCCGCCCGCAGCAGTTCGGTGACCTTCACGGCGCCTGCCCGTCGTCCGGCTGCTCCAGCAGGTACTCCAGGTGGCGCCGCCCGAGGCTGTAGTAGGTGCGGGCGGTGGTGTGCGCGATGCCGAGGCTGCGACCGATGTCCGGGTAGGACAGGCCCGCCTGCCGCAGCCGGACGACGTCGGCCTGGACCGGGGCGGCGCGCGCGAGTTCCTCCATCGCCCAGTCCAGCGCATCGAGTTCGGCGAGCTGGTCCAGTTCGTCCTGGCTGGTGTCGGGCCGGCGCTGCGCGATGACGCGCAGCCGTTTGCGTTCGGCGCGGCGGCGCTCGCGCAGGAGGTCCACCACCGCGTCCTTGACGACCTTGAAGGCGAAGGCCTGCGGGTCGGCGCTGGCCAGGGCGCGGCGCCAGTTCTTGTAGAGCGTGGCGCCCGCGTTCTGGACGGCGTCCTGCGCGTCCTCGCGATGTCGCAGGCGCTGCTGGGCGTACCGGAGGTAGCCCGGGTGCTCGCGGGTGAAGAAGGCCTCGAAGTCGGCCGGCAGCGCGCCGAGCGGGTCCGCCCGCAGGTCCCGCTTCTCGCCCGGCCCGGGGGTGTTCAGCACACGCGCCCCCCTTTCGTGGGTCAGCTGGCCGGCCCACCGGGTGGCACGCCGACGGCCCCTGGGGGCTCGTGGTGTAACCGTCCGGGCGGCCCGGGTTGTTGACCGGATCGGGCGGACAATTGGCGACCGTTTCCGTTCACTTTCGAACACCGGCGCTGACCTGCCGGTTCGGCCCCGACAGGAGCCCGGGACCCAGGCGCACGTGACCCACGTCACAGGCTGCGGGCCGTCCGACTTGACAGGGCGAATGCCGCGACTACGGCGCCGGCTCCACCACCGCCGAGTCGAGCGCGGCGGTCACCCGCTCCAGCAGTACGCGCAGCGCGGCCAGGTCCTCGACCGGCAGCCCGGTCGCGTCGAACAGCCGGCGCGGCACCTGTCCGGCCCGCTCGCGCAGGGCGGAGCCCTCGGCGGTGAGGCTGACGGTGACCGACCGCTCGTCCTCCGGGCTGCGCTCGCGCCGCACCAGTCCGGCCGCCTCCAGCCGCTTGAGCAGCGGGGAGAGCGTGCCGGAGTCGAGCCGCAGGCGCTCGCCGATCCGCTTGACGGGCAGGTCGCCGTCCTCCCAGAGCACGAGCAGGACGAGGTACTGGGGGTAGGTGAGCCCGAGGTCGCGCAGCAGCACCCGGTAGACGCCACCGAAGGCGCGGGAGGCCGCGTTCAGCGAGAAGCAGATCTGCTGGTCGAGGCGGAGCAGTTCCTCGTCCGCCATGCCGGGGAGCGTGGTCATGGCTCCATGGTACCGATCACCCTCACGCCATTTAGTTGTGCACAATTGAATTGCGTGCTCTACTTATCTCCAGAGGGCGGCCCGGGCGGCCGCCGGAACACACGAAGGGAACCGACCATGGACGCGCTCTACACCGCAGCCGCCACCGCCAACGGCCGGGAGGGCCGCGCCGTCAGCTCCGACGGGCAGCTGGACCTCGCGCTGGCGATGCCGCCCGCTCTCGGCGGCAGCGGCCAGGGCACCAACCCGGAGCAGCTGTTCGCGGCCGGCTACGCGGCCTGCTTCGCCAGCGCCCTCGGCCTGGTCGGCCGCCAGGCCCGGGTCGACACCAGCGAGGTCTCGGTCACCGCCGAGGTGTCCATCGGCAAGGACGGCGCCGGTTTCGGCCTGGCCGTCGTGCTGCGCGTCGAACTGCCCGAGGCGCTCGCGGACGGGACCGGCGAGCAGCTGGTCAAGCAGGCGCACGACGTCTGCCCGTACTCGCGCGCCACCCGCGGCAACATCCCGGTCGAGCTGGTCGTCGAATAGGCCCAGCAGGCCACGCACGCCGAGTAGGCCGAACGGGCTACGCAAACGCCGGCCAGGCCGCCACCACAGACGGGCCCGCCACACGTACCACCGTGTGGCGGGCCCGCCCGCGCCCCGGCTCAGCCGTCACCCGGCCCGTTCACCGAGCGCAGCGTGTCGAGCCTGTGCCGGTACTCCTCGGTGTCGATCTCGCCACGCGCGAACCGCTCCGCGAGCAGTTGCTCGGGCGTCGGCCCGGCCACCGCGCCGTGCGGCGCGCCCCACCCCGGCCCCGCCGCACCCGAAGCCGCCGCACCCGGACCCGCCGGGCCGTGCGGCAGCGGCCGGCGCGACCGCGACACATACCGGAACAGGGCGATGGCGGCGAGCACCAGGACCAGCAGGACCAGCAGAGTCAAGATCGCCATCACGCCGATGCCCCAGCCACCCAGGACGTGGCCGTGTCCGTGCCAGTACCTCATCGGGACCTCCTCCTCCGGCCCCGTAGCCGGGGCCCGCCGAGGTGACCAGCGCCTCACCACCATCGTGCGCCCGCACCGGACCGAAGCGCCCTGAAGAAAGCCTGAGAAAACGTTCCGGCGCTCAGCGCCCGGCCCACCGGGGTAGCGTTGCCGCCCATGAACCACCACCCGCCGGCCGACGACCGCTCGCCCGAGCAGCTCGTCGCGGCCGGGGTGCTGCGGCACCACGGGGACCACCGCCCCCACCCCGCGCTCGGCCACTCCCCGATCAGCTACGTCTCCACCGCGCTCTGGGCCGAACTCACCGTGCTCGCCATCGCACCGCCCGCGGCCGAAGCGACCGCCACCGCCCTGTTGCGCGCCATCGCCGCACGCGCCGTGGACGCGGCCCTGGCCCCCGGCAACGAACGCGCCCCGCGCGACGACCTGTACGTGGCCCACCCCGCGCACATCGGTGCGCACCGCCGGACGGTCTGGTTCCAGCGCTCCGGCCCGCGCGGCCCGGTCACCGCCACCTTCGCCCCGTGAGACGGGACGCTCAGCGCTCGACCTGAAGGCTGTGGCAGACCCAGCTGAGCCGGTCCGGCCCCTGCAGCGGCGGCCGGTCGTGGTACGTGCCGTCCGCGACCGACAGGTTGACGATCAGGTACGCCTGCCAGGCGGGACCGACCCCGTGCAGGTCCGCGTAGACCAGCTCGTCCCCGACGTACCAGTCCACCGAGTTCGCGCCGAGCACGACCCGCAGGTCGAAGGTCGCCCCGGGTGCGATCCCCGAGCCGGCGCCGTGCCAGTACCGGTACCCGCCCCGGACGTGGTTGGAGAACTCCAACAGGTCCGGATGGTCGGGGTGGTACTCGAAGAGGTCGACCTCGTTGCCGCCGCCCCGCCAGGTCCAGACGGCCGGCCAGGCACCCAGCCCGACGGGCAGCGTGATGCGTGCCGACAGTTGGTCGCCGGTGCGGGCCTGGAAGCCGTCCGGACTGCCCTCGGTGGTGAGCAGGTTGCACGTCCAGAGCCCGCCGACGAGCCGCCGGGTGGCGCTGAACACGCCGCCCGGGCAATAGCCGCGGCCGAGATAGTCGAGCTTGTGGTCGCTCCGGTTGGTCGGCCCCATCCGGGGGTAGGCACTGCTGCGCCCGGCGGTCCACTGTCTGGCCGAAGTGAAGTCCGCGTCGAACACGACCGCCACGGCCGCCTCCCCTGTGCTCCGGCGCCCCGGCAGTTCGACCCGCCAGGCACACAGGGTGAGTTACCCGATACGCTCCGCAGTATGCGGAGCGGAACGCCCGGGCCGGAGCAGCGCGCAGCGGTCGGATCGCAGGATCTCGGGATCGACGGATCGACGGATCGACGGATCAGCCCACCGGAGCGGCCGTCCCGCCCGCACCGAGCCGGTCGGTGACCGAGACCACGCCGTCGACCGAGCGGCACAGGTTGAGCACGATCGGGACCAGGTACGGCTCGGGCACCGTACCGCTGAGCACCACCCGGCCCTGATCGACCTCGACGCCGATCTCCGCCGGGCTCACCCCGTCGATCCGGCCGAGCACCTCCTCGACGATCTCCCGCCGGATCACCACGTCCTCGCGCAGGAAGACCCGCAGCAGGTCCCCGCGGCTGACCATGCCGGTCACCCGCCCGTCCTCGTCCAGCACCGGCAGCCGCTTCAGCCCGTGCCGGCTCATCAACCGGGCCGCCGCGACCACGCTGGTCCCGGGGGTCGTGCAGACCGGCTGCCCGGTCATCAGGTCGGCCGCGGTCACGGCACCGCCCGGGCCGGCCTGCGCCGCCTCGGGGGCTGGCAACAGAGCGCCCGGATCCTCCTGCGCGGCCAGCGTGCGCAGCAGGTCGGCCTCGGAGACGATCCCGAGCGGCCGCCCCTCCGCGTCCACCACCGGCACCCCGGTGATGTCGTACTCGGTCAGCAGCGCGACGATCTCCCGGAAGCCGGTCTCGGGCGCAACCCGGACCACGGGGCTGGTCATCACAGATTCGACGGTGGCATGCCGCACGCCGGTTCACCTCGTCCACGACACTCTTGCGGCCGGGCGCGGATCGTCCCGACCGGTACCGGCAGCATCGCGCCCGGTGGCACGGGCCGCCAGGGGCCAAGGGGCTGAACGGGTGGGACCTTGGGCCCGCCCGCCGAACGCGGATCCGACACCGTGCCGAACCACCGCCCGCCCGGCGCCTCGCCGAAACCACCGACCCTGCGATCCGGCGACCCGGTGACCCGGACGGCGCAACCATCACATGATCGACTCGTTGGACCGTCCACCACGACAGCACGAACGGCATCCGGGGAGGGCACGTTGGCAGGACGGACGATGGGCGCGGCATCGTCGGCGCAGGGCGCCGCGGCGCGCCCGGTGGCCCAGGCCGAAGCCGCGCTGGTGCGCCACTACCGCCGGCTGGCCCGGCTGGCGTACCTCGCGCTGCCCGCCGACCGGGACCGGCACAGCCGGGTGCTGGCCGCGCACGCGACCGTCCAGCGCGCCCTGCCCTCCCGCTGGACCCGCCCGGCCGGTCCGCCGGCGGCGGACGAGGACCCGGTGTACGCCGCACTGCGCCTGCGGGTGCTGCGCGCCGCGCTGCGGCCGCACCCCGCGCGGCGGCTGCCCGCTCCCCGGATCTGGGGACTGCGGCTGTTCACCCCGCACGGCGGCGAGGAGGACGCGGCGCTGGACCGCGCACTCGCGGCCCTCGACGCCCCCGCCCGGGCGGCCTTCGCCCTGCGCGCGGTGGAGGGGCTGACGCCGGAGCAGACGGCCGGGGCGCTGCGACGGGCCGGGGTCGAGCACCCCGAGGAGGCCGTCGCGGCGGCGGCCGGCGTGACCGCCGGGGCGGACCCGGAGCCCCCCGCCTTCGACCCGTGCGCGGTGCGGGTCCAGCCCACCGACCTGCTGCGCCGCCGCCGGACGTGGAGCGCCGCGCTGCTGGTCGGCCTGCTCGGACTCAGCACGACGGCGGCCGTGGTGGCCGACTCCGGGCCGGCCGCGCCCGTGGCCCGCCCCGCGCCCGCCCCGTCCGGCACCGCGGCCGACCCGGCCCGCCTGACCCGGGTCGAGCCGGACCGGTGGCAGCACACCGCGCGGGTCGACTTCACCGCCTGGCCCGCCCGCGGCGACCGCCGCGACGACGGCGCGCTGCTCGGCCGCGCCCTGGCCGCCTGGGAGCGGCCCGGCCCGCAGACCCGCGGCGAGCCGGGCGTGGACGCCACGCCGCCCGTCGCCCCGCCGGCCCTGCTGTTCGCCGGGACGGTCGACGGCACCGCCCTGGTGGTGCTGTTCGACGGCCGGCGGCTCGCCCGCTACGCCGACGGGCGCGACGGCGGCCTGGACCTCGCCCGGGCCGACGACTCGGACGTGACCACGGCGGGCGCGGTGGTGCTGCGTCGCCAGGGCACCGCCGTGCGCTATCTGCTGGCCCCCTGGGTGGACGCCGCCGAGACCCGCCGGATCGACCAACCCGACTCCCCCGCGCGGCCGTTGGACCACCCTGACGGGGTCACGGCGGCGGTCCCGGGCGGCGGGCTCGCGGACTGCCACGGCGCCACGGTTCTCCAGCTGCACTCCTCCCCCGCCATCGCCGAGAAGCACGCCTTCCTGCTGACCGACCTCGGCGGGCTCGTCCCCGCGCACCTCACCTACTCCCCGCCGCCGGACCGCGCCCAGCCGGCCCGCGAGCCGCGCGAGGCCACCGGCCAGGACGCGCTGCTGGCCTGGGCCCGCGCGGGCTGCGCCGTCCCGGACGGCACGCCGGGCGTCAAGCAGCTCAACCTGTGGGCCTTCGCGGTGCAGCCGCTGCCGCAGAACGCGGGCTCGGCGTCCTGGGTCTGCCTGCGCGCCGACCGCTGGACCGGTGAGGGCAGCGCCGCCACCGCCGTCCTGCTGCCGACCGCCCGCGGCCCGCAGCGCACCGGCGGCGGCCCGGGGCGGGCGTGCAGCCGGTTCGAGCAGGACGTCGTCGGCTGGGCCTGGTGGCGCTCCCCGCAGGGAGCGGAGTTCCTGCTCGCGGCGGGCAGCCGGCGGGTCACCCGGCTCGCCGTCAAGGGCCCGGACTGGTCCGCCGACCGGCCCGTCCCGGACCACACGCTGGCCGTCGAGCGCCCGGCCCGGGCGACCGTCCAGGTGGAGGCGGCCCTGGACGGCGGCACCCGGATCAGCCCGCCGCGCTGAACCGGCCGGCCGACTCGCGCGCGTACTCCGGCAGCTCGTTGCCCGGCAGCTCGCTCTTCAGCAGCTCACTCTTCGGCAGCTCGTAGTCCGGCAGCTCGACGCTGGAGACCTGCTTGCCGAGCTCCAGCATCCGGTTCAGCACCCAGCGCCGGTTCAGCAGCCCGTTGCGCACACGCAGGCCGGTGGCGGTGCGCGGCGCCAGGAACGGTCCGGTGCGGTCCCCGCCCTTCTGGCAGCCCTCGGCGTAGCCGCGCAGCAGCTGCTCGTACCGGGCGAAGGCGGTGCGGTGGTCGCCGCGGGCCCGGGCCAGTTCGCCGGCCAGGACGTACGCGGCCACCACGGCGGTGCCGGTGCCCATGCCGCCGATGGTGGCGCCGCAGGCCGCGTCGCCGAGCAGGGCGATCCGGCCGCTGGACCAGGTGGGGACGTCGGTGCGGCTGATCGAGTCGAAGTAGAGCTCGGGGGCGTGCCGCAGGCTCTCCAGCAGGCGCGGCACCTCCCAGCCGAGGCCCGCGAAGGCGTCCCGCACCAGGGCCTTCTGCTGCTCCGGGTCATGGCGGTCGTAGCGCAGTTCGGGCGAGGCGAAGAGGCAGAAGGCGCCCGCGCGGGCCGGGTCGCGGTGGTCGGCGCCGATCGAGGCGAGCCGGCCGGGGACGTTGAGGCCGACCGAACCGGGCGCCAGGCCGAGGTCGTCGGGGAACTGCCAGGTGGCCGCGTAGTAGCCGAGGTGGCGGACGTAGCGCTGCTCGGGGCCGAAGGCGAGCCGGCGGACGTTGGAGTGCAGCCCGTCGGCGCCGATCACCAGGTCGAACTCGCGCGGCGCGCCGTGCCGGAAGGCGGCCCGCACACCGCCCGGGGTCTCCTCCAGGGCGGTGATGGAGTCGCCGAAGACGTACTCGGCGCGGGCGCGGCTGTGCCGGTACAGCAGCTGGGCGAGTTCGCCGCGCGGGATCTCCAGCTCGCCGCCCGCGAACTCGGCGGGCAGGTGCAGGAGTCGACGGCCGTCTGCGCCGAGGAAGGTCATCGGGCTGCCGCCGGTGTCGAGCGCGCGCAGTTCGTCGAGGACGCCCATCCGCTCCAGCACCGTCAGGTGGGTGCGGCCGCGGAAGTCGACGTTCTGGCCGCCGCCGCGCAGCGCCGGGGCGAGTTCGACGACGGTGACCTCGAAGCCGTACCGGCCGAGCCAGTGGGCCAGGGCGGGGCCGGCGATGCTCGCGCCCGAGATCAGGACCTTGGTGCTCATGGGAACCACTCCGTCCGAGAGGGTCGAGAAACTGTGTCCGGTGGATACTGTTTGCTGCTGTGTACGGTAGACGCAGTTAGGTCGGACGAGCAACCCCCAGAACGGGAGCGGACTGTGAGCGAGGCGGCGAACGACATGGTGCGGCTGCTCTGGGGCCCCCCGGCCAAGCCCACCCGCGGGCCGAAACCGGCCCTCAGCCTGGAGCGGATCGCGGCGGCGGGCGTCGAGATCGCGGACGCCGAAGGCCTGGGCGCGGTCTCGATGCAGAAGGTCGCCGGACTGCTCGACTTCACCAAGATGTCGCTCTACCGCTACGTGCCCGGCAAGGCCGAACTCGTCGCCCTGATGGTCGAGGCCGCCGTCGGCGAGCCCCCGCAGGGCCGGCACGCCCACGAATGGCGGGCCCAACTCACCGCCTGGGCACACCACTTGACCGAGTCGTTCGGCCGCCACCCGTGGCTGCTCGATGCCACCGTCGGCCCCCGGGTGATGGGCCCGAAGGAACTCACCTGGCTGGAACGGGTGGTGACCGCCCTCGACGGCCACGGACTGACCGGCCCCGAGCGGATGGACGCCGCCGTCCTGCTCGCCGGACACGTCCGCAGCATCGCCCAGCAGTCCCGCGCCGCCGGGCCCGACGGCTCCCCCGAAGCCGAACTCCTCACCGCCCTCGGCACACTGGTGCACCAGCACGCCGACCGCTACCCCGCCCTGGCCGCCGCCATGACCGGGGAGGACGGGCGCGACCAGGCCCTGGACTTCGGCCTGGACCGCATCCTGGACGGCCTCGCCGCCCTGATCACCCGCCGAACGGGCACCGCCTGACGCCACCTGCCCCGCCGCGCCTCGCGAGGAAATCCGATGGGCCTGCGTTCGGTCAGCCGCTAGCATCCCGGACCATGGCGATGTTCGTGCACCTGACCACCGCGGCGAACGCGCCGCGGATCCGCCGTGCCGGGATCCGGGCCGACAGCCGGGGGCAGGGCGGGGTGCGCGGGCTGTACTGCTTCCCGGTACTGCCCTCGTACCCGCTGACCCACCAGTGGCTGCGCGAACTGGCCCGGTTCGGCACCGGGGGCTCGCTGGTCGCGGTGCACCTCCGGCTGGACGACGCACAGCAGGTGCTGACCGGGCACTACCGGGACCGCGCGAGGGGCGCCCAGCAGTGGGTGCCCGCCGCCGAGGCGGTGCGGCGGGTCGCCGAACTGGCGGACCCGCGCGGCTGGGAGGTGTTCGTGCCGCGCGCGGTGGGCGCCCGCGAGGTCCACCGGATCCGCGGCGTGCCGCAGGTCGCCGGCTGGCGCTACCAGCCGAACGCCCACGGCACCCGGCCTTGCCCCTGCATGGGCTGCCAGCCCGTCGGCGGGTACGGCAGCCGTCGGCTGCGCGAGCGCCACCAGCACCCGCTGGACGCCCCGCCGCCGCCCGTGCCCGTCCTGCTCGCCCGGATCGAGGCCGCCGGCGAGCCGGGCGACCCCGCCGAACTGCTCGCCGCCCTGCAGAGCTTCGGGCGCCGCCAGCGCGGCCCACTGGACCGCCTCGCCCGGTTGGCCGCCCACCCGGACCCGGCCGTGCGCGAGGAACTGGTGTGGGCCGTCGCCGGCTGGTCCACCCCGGGCGTCGCCGCCCTGCTCGACGGCCTCGCGAACGACCCGCACCCGGACGTCCGCGAGGCCGTCGAGGCGGCGCTGGAGCGCTGAGGGCCGGCCGTCAGGAGACGCGCTTCGCTGCCAGGAGTCGTCGGTGAAGCTCGGGACCGAGCAGGTGCGGCCGGAGCCGTAGAAGCTCCCGACGTGCCCGTTCGGCCGATCCGGGCGATCATGGGACGAACCGCGTCTCGGCGATTCGGCGCACCGGTGTCAGTCCGGCCGCGCCCGGAAGGTGGACTGCGATGTTCCAGCTCCTGTGGATTCTGCTCATCGGCTTCGTGCTGGGCGTACTGGCCAAGCTGATCCTGCGCGGGCCGCAGTCGATCCCCTGGTGGCTGACGATGCTGCTCGGCGCCGCCGGTGCCTGGCTCGGCAACGCCGTCTCCGGATGGATCGGCGTCCGCCACACCTCGGGCATCGACTGGATCCGGCACCTACTCCAACTCGGCTTCGCCGTCGCCCTGGTGGCCTTCGTCGCCCCGGCCTGGAGCAAGTCCCACCCGAGCCGCTGACCCGGACGACCCGGGCTGCCGCCGCCCCGGACCGCCGGTGGCAGGAGGCGGAGGCGGCCGACCCGTTCGGCGGGGAGGCGCCGTCAGCCGACGTGGACGGCCGGGCGGCGGCTGCGGTCCGGTTCGGCCTCGCGCAGGACTTCGCGGGTGACGGGGGCGATCTCGCCCTGGCCGAAGAGGAAGAACCTGAGGAACTGGGCGAAGGGATTGCCCTCGGTCCACTCGAAGTAGATGTGCGGCTGCTGCCCGGTGAGGTCCCGCACCCGCAGCAGCAGGGCGGCCAGCGCGTTCGGCACGCTGGAGCTCTGTAGCGTCAGCACCCGGTAGCGGTCGTGCAGCACCTCGCCGCGCACGGTCAGTTCGGCCTCGAAGTCGGACGGGTCGAGCACGGTGACCTCGACGAAGACCAGGTCGTCCTCGGTCGGGATGTCGTTGTCGGCGCGGATCTGGCGGATCTTGTCGCGGTACTCGGCGAGGTCCCGGCTGTTCGGCTCGTTGGCGATCAGCCGCAGCGGGCGGTACGTGTAGTCCCGGACGAAGCGTTCCGCGACGACATCGAGCACCACGTCGGTGACGCGCAGTTCGAAGGCCCGCTTGAGCCGGGAGAGGAAGGAGACCAGCATGATGCCGGCGATGAAGCAGCCGCCGATCTTGACGCCGTCCGGCCGCTCGGCGATGTTCACGGCCGTGGTGTAGAGGAAGACCCCGGCGATCGCGGCGAAGCCGACCGTCCTGCGGCGCTGCCCCGACTTGTGGGCGGCGATGGTGACGGCGATGGCGGCCGAGCTGATCAGCACCAGCACGCCGGTCGCGTACGCGCCGCCCTGGGCGTCCACGTTGGCGTCGAACAGCCAGGTGACCAGGAAGGCGATCAGGGTGAGGACGATCACGGTGGGCCGCACCGCGCGGGCCCAGTGCGGGGCCATGCCGTAGCGGGGCAGGTAGCGCGGCATCAGGTTGAGCAGTCCGGCCATCGCGGAGGCGCCGGCGAACCAGAGGATGGCGATCGTGGACAGGTCGTAGACGCTGCCGAAGGTGTTGCCGAGGTTCTGGTGGGCGAGGTAGGCGAGCGCCCGCCCGTTGGCCTGCCCGCCGGCCTTGAAGGCGTCCGCGGGGATCAGCAGGGTGGTGATGAGGCTGGTGGTGATCAGGAAGCAGCTCATGATCGCGGCCGCGGTGGTGAGCAGCTTGCGGGCGCCGCGGATCCTGCCGGTGGGCTTCTCCTCGGTGTCGTCCGGGTCGCCCTCGATGTGCGGCATCACGGCGACGCCGGTCTCGAAGCCGGACAGGCCGAGCGCCAGCTTCGGGAAGACGATCAGCGCGACGCCGATCATCGCGATCACGTTGCCGTGCTCCGCGGTGAGCGCGTCGGTCCAGTCGCCGACGACGTGCGGGGCCTTCAGCACGTGCCAGAGTCCGTTGGTCACCACCACGACGTTCAGCGCGAGGTAGACCGCGACCAGGACGACGGCGATGCCGATCGCCTCGCTGAAGCCCTTGAGGAAGACCCCGCCGAGCAGGGCCACCATGATGAGGGTGATCGTCACCTGCTTGCCGGTCAGCAGGCTGTGCAGATGCGGGTTCTCCACCAGGTGCGCGGTCGCGTCGGCGGCCGACAGGGTGATGGTGATCATGAAGTCGGTGGCCGCGAAGCCGAGCAGCGTGAGCACGAAGAGCTTGCCCTGCCAGAACGACAGCAGCCGCTCCAGCATGGCGATCGAGCCCTGGCCGTGCGGGCTCTCCTGGGCGACCCGCCGGTAGACGGGCAGGGCGCCGAGCAGCGTGACGATCACCAGCACGATGGTCGCCAGCGGCGAGAGCAGGCCGGCGGCGAGGGCGGCGATGCCGGGCTGGTAGCCGAGCGTGGAGAAGTAGTCCAGGCCGGTCAGGCACATCACCCGCCACCAGCGCTGGCCCTTGACGTGCGGCGCCTCGGCATGCGGGCCGGGGTGCTGCTTGGCCATGTCCGACAGGCCTTCCAGCATCCACGCCCGGAACCTCGCGCCGCGGGTCGCGGGTGCCACCCCCGGATCGGCCGAACCCGACGACACCACGTGCACCCCTGTCCACCAGTCGGCCGGCCGCGCTCGGCTCCGGCCCCCCAAAGGCCGCCGGACGGCGGGCCTGGTCAGGCTAGGGGACCGGACCGGTGCCGCCGGGGAGCAGCGCGTCCGGACACGCCAGGGGTGCCCCGGACGGCCCTCAGCGGTGGCGGACGGCGCCCCGTCGTGCCGGCCGTCCCGGCGCGGCGGGCCGCACGCACTGCCCGGAACGGGCGAGGATATCCGCGCGATCGACGGATGCGTGCAGGTTTGCCGAGAACGGACACCAGGGAGGCAGCGGTGGCGGAACCGAGTCGGCGGGGCATCCTGGGCCTGGGCCTGCTGGCGGCGGCCACCGCCTCCTGCGGCACCCACCGCCCGGACCCCGCCCCGCACTCCTCGTCCGACGGTCCCGCCCCGCGCCCCTCCCCCGACGACGCCGCCCCGACCGCCGCCGCCCAGCACGTGGGCGTCCCGCCGGAGCAGTCCCTACCCGGCGCGCCCGACTGGGAGATCACCGACCCCGGCCCCGCCGACGCCATCGAGGGCTTCGCCGACCGGGTCAGCGTGCTGCCCGGTGAGCAGTTCGGCCTGCACGTCTCCACCCCGGCCGCCGCCTTCACCGTCTCCGCCTACCGCACCGGCTGGTACGACGGCGCCCGCGCCCGCCTGGTCTGGCGCCGCGAGCACGTCCCGGGCGGCCGGCAGCCCGCCCCGCGCGTGGACCCCGCGACCAGGACTGTGCTGACCGGCTGGCAGCGCACCCTCGCCGTGGACACCACCGGCTGGCCCGAGGGCGCCTACCTGCTGCGCCTGGACGCCGAGGACGGCTCCGGCCAGCGCTACGTCCCGCTCACCGTCCGCTCCGCCGCCACCGCCGGGCGGACGGTCGTGATGAGCGCCCCCGCCACCTGGCAGGCGTACAACGAGTGGGGCGGGTACAGCCTCTACAACGGCCCCACCGGCGGTCTGGCCACCCGCTCGCTGCGGGTGGTCTTCGACCGGCCCTACGACTACGACCACGGCGCCGGGCTGTTCCTGGTGTACGAGGCGCCGCTGGTCGCGCTCGCCGAGCGGCTCGGGCTGCCGCTCGCCTACACCACCGGGATCGACGTGGCCCGGGAACCCGGGTTGCTGCACGGCGCGAGTGCCGTCCTCTCCCTCGGCCACGACGAGTACTGGTCCCCCGAGCAGCGCGCCCAGGTGGTCGCGGCCCGGGACGTCGGCACCAACCTGGCGGTCCTGGGGGCCAATTGCTGCTTCCGCCGGGTCCGCTTCGAGCCCTCGGAGCTGGGCCCGGACCGGACGGTGGTCTGCTACAAGGACGCGTGGGCGCAGGACCCGGGCCACCAGGCCGGCGCCCCGGCGACCACCGACTTCCGGGCCGGCCCGGGCGCCGACCCGGAGAGCTCGATGCTCGGCGTGATCTACGACGGCTACCCGGTGGACGCCCCGTACGTGGTCGGCTCTCCGGAGCACTGGGCGTTCGAGGGCACCGGCGTCGCCGCCGGGGCGTCGTTCCCGCACCTGGTCGGCGTCGAGTACGACCGGGTGGACACCGCCTTCCCCACCCCGCGTCCGATCGAGGTGATCGCGCACTCCCCCGTGGTCTGCGAGGGCCGCCGCTCGCATTCCGACACCGCGTACTACACCGTGCCGGGCGGCGCCGGGGTGTTCGCCTCCGGGACGATGCGCTGGGTGGAGGCCCTGGACGCGCACGGGCCCGGGGGCGGCAGCGCCGACCACGGGATCGACGCCCGGACCGGGGACCTGGTCCGCCGGGTCACCGAGAACGTCCTGCGCACCTTCGCCGCCGGCCCGGCCGGCCTGACCCACCCGGCCCGGGACAACCTCGCGACCGTCTACGGCGGGGCGTAGCCCGTCGGGGGCTGCGAGGGACCGTCTGCGAGGGGCCGTCGCAGAAATTTCCCGGAACGACGGATCGGGGCGGTGCCGCGGCACCCCGGGCACGCATCGCGGTCGAACGGATTTCCGGGCCGTGGCCGGCCGTGCCCAGCCCGTCACCCGGGGCGAGGAATCGTCCGCCGCACCGATACACTCACACGGTCTCATCCACAGCAGGTCGTCAAGGACAACCGTCCGGCGTGGCACGGGTGCCGGCCGGAAAGGGCACGAGGGAAACAGAACATGGTCGAGGCCTCCCCGAAGGTCGTTGTCGTCGTCCCCACGTACAACGAGCGGGAGAACCTTCCGGTCCTCGCGGGTCTTCTCGCGGACCTCCCGGTACCGGGCCTGCACCTGCTGGTGGTCGACGACAACTCGCCGGACGGCACCGGCGAGATCGCGGACAAGCTCGCCGCGGAGTCCGGCGGCACCGTCGGCGTGCTGCACCGCACCGAGAAGGACGGCCTCGGCCGCGCCTACCTGGCCGGCATGGCCCGGGCCCTGGACGAGGACGCCGACGTCGTGGTCCAGATGGACGCCGACCTCTCGCACCCGGCCTCGGCGATACCCGCGATGGTCCAGGCCCTGCTGGCCGACGACACCGCCGTGGTGCTCGGCTCCCGCTACGTGCCCGGCGGTTCGACCGCCGCGGAGTGGCCCTGGCACCGCAAGGCCCTCTCCGCCTGGGCCAACCTCTACGTCAACACCATCCTCGGCCTGGGCGTCCGGGACGCCACCGCCGGTTTCAAGGCCTGGCGGGCGAGCACCCTGCGGGCGATCGACCTGCCGACCGTGCAGAGCAGCGGGTACTCGTTCCAGGTCGAGATGAACTACCGGGTCGTCCAGCGCGGCCTGACGATCCGCGAGGTGCCGATCCGCTTCGAGGAGCGGATCGAGGGCGCGTCGAAGATGAGCATCGGGGTGCAGGTCGAGTCGGCGCTGGCGCCCTGGAAGCTGCGGCTGAACCGCCAGGACCCGCGGTAGGCCGTAGCCCGCCGGGCCGTGACCCTCACCCGGGTCAGAGCCAGGGCCCGGGCATACGGGTGCCGGTCGGACGGCTCGGCGGTGTGAAGGGCGACCACGGGGAAAGAAGGGCGACATGGCCCTTCTCCCGGAGTCCCTCACGGCCCTGATCCGCCGCGGTGCCCGAGAACCCTTCGTCGTCCAGACCGTGCGGGCCACCGTGGCCGCCACCCTCGCCTTCGCGGTGGCCACCCGGCTCAGCAGCGAGCCGGCCCCGCTGACGGCCCCGCTGACCGCGCTGCTGGTGGTGCAGGTCACCGTCTACTCGACGCTCAAGACCAGCATCCGCCGGGTCAACTCGGTGGTGGTCGGCGTACTGATCGCGACCGGCTTCAGCGCCGTGGTGGGGCTCTCCTGGTGGAGCCTCGGGCTGATCATCCTGGCCTCGCTGGTCGTCGGCCGGTTCGTCCGGGTCGAGGAGTTCGTCCAGGAGGTCGCGATCAGCGCCATGCTGATCCTCGGCGTCAGCGGGCTCGCCTCGCAGGCCTGGGACCGGGTGCTGGAGACACTGATCGGCGCCGCCGTCGGCCTGCTGTTCAACCTGCTGTTCGCCCCGCCGGTCTGGGTGGACACCGCCGGGGAATCGATCGAGGACCTCGCCCGGCGGGCCCGCCAGCTGCTGCTGGACATCGCCGAGCAGTTGGGCCGTCCGACCCCGGTCGCCCGGGCCGCCGAGCAGCTGCACGAGGCCCGCCGGCTCGACCACGCCATCGCCGACGTGGACGTGGCACTGCGCCAGGCGGAGGACAGCCTGCGGCTCAATCCGCGGATCAACGACGGGCTGCTGTCCCGGCTGGTGCTGCGCACCGGGCTGGACACCCTGGAGATCTGCGTGGTGGTGATCCGGGTGCTGGCGCGCTCGCTGACCGACCTGGCCAAGCGGCGCGCGCCCGGCGAGCGGCTGTTCCCGCCGGACGTCGCGGTGGGCCTGGAGGAACTGCTGGCGCACGTCGGCGGGGCCATGGTCAGCTTCGCGGTGCTGGTCACCACCCAGGTGAGCCGCAGTGCCGAGGAGGCGGAGCGGCGGCTGACCGCCGAGCTGGCCGCGGCCTGGACCTGCCGGGAGAACGTCGCCCAGGTACTGCTGCAGAAGGTGCGGGAGCACCCCGAGGCGTGGCAGTTGCACGGTTCGATACTGGCCGAGGTGGACCGGATCCTGGACGAACTGGACCTGGAGCACCGCAGCCGGCGGCTGATGGAGGAGCTGGACCGGGCCTCGGTGGCGAGCCGGGAGCGGTTCTCGCGGTTCGCCGGGCTGCGCCGGTTCGTCCGGGGCGAGCGGGCGCGCCCGGCGGTGCGGGCCGGGCGCTGAGCCCGCGTCGGACTCCGGGGGGGCGGGGGCTTGGGGGGCTTGGGGGCTCAGGGCATCGACCAGGGTTCCTGCGGGAGCGGGTGGCCGGTCTCCAGGTAGGTCTTCAGGTTGGACAGCACCGCCGACCAGCCCCGCTCGACGTCCGCCCGCTCGGCCTCGTCGGCCAGCTGGTCGTGGGTGACGGTGAGCCGGGTGAGGTCGTGCCAGCCCCGGAGTTCGAAGGTGACCTTGGAGGGACCGCCCGGGCGCCGCTCCCCGGGCGCCGCCCAGGTGGTGACCAGCCGGTGCGGGCGGTCGGCGGCCTCGACGACGCCGATCGCGTCGGCCGTCCCGGAGCCGTCGGCGCGCTGGTGCTCCCAGGGCGCGCCGGGCAGCCAGGTGGAGACGTTGCGGTGGCCCCAGTAGAGGCCGGACTCGTCGGCGTTGGTGAGGGCGTGCCAGACCCGCTCGGGGGTGGCGCGCAGGTAGAGGGTGCTGCGGAGGGCGGGCGCGGCCATCGCGTCAGCCCCTGGCCGCGTCGAGCAGCGGCTGGACCTCGATCTTCTGCATCCGCATCATCGTCGCCATCACCCGGCCGGCCTTGGCCCGGTCCTCGTCGGCGATCAGGTCGAGCAGGACGCGCGGGGTGATCTGCCAGGAGAGGCCGAAGCGGTCCTTGAGCCAGCCGCACGGGCCCGCCTGGCCGCCGTCGGCGGTGAGCTTGGCCCAGAGCTCGTCGACCTCCTGCTGGCCGTCGCACTCCACCTGCAGCGACATGGCCTCGGTGAAGTGGAACTCGGGGCCGCCGTTGAGGGCCGCGTACTCCCGCCCGGCGAGTTCGAAGGCGACGGTCATGACCGAGCCTGCTCCGCCGGGGCCGGTCTCGGGGTAGCGGGTGACCTGCGTGATGCGGGAGTTGGGGAAGAGCGAGGTGTAGAAGGTGGCGGCCGCTTCGGCCTGGTCGTCGAACCAGAGGAAGGTGGTGATCTTCTGCATGCGCCCGACGGTAGCCCCGGGCCCCGCCCGGACGGCCGAGCCACGGCCGGGGGTCACCGGTTCGGCGCCCCCGGCCCGCGGCCCGCCCGCCACCGGGTCAGTGCACCCAGCCCGCGTAGCGCTGTACGAAGCGCAGGCCGGTGTGGGCGGTGACGACGACGTCGTAGCGGCCCTGCTTGTCCAGCGGCCAGGACAGGTTCGCCTGCTGCCCGGGCTTGACCCGGACGGTCTGCGCGGTGCCGGCGAAGTCGTTGGGCGCGGCGGTGAAGGAGACGTCGGTCATGCCGTCGTTGGCCACCTGCAAGGTGAGCCGCACGCTGCCGTGCAGGTCGGCGGTGACGATCGGTACGCCGATGTCGTTCTGGCCGTCCTGCCCGTCCCGGACCACGGTGCCGGCGAAGCGGCGGACGAAGCCGTCCGGGCCGTGGACGGTGAAGTCGTAGCGGCCGTTGGTGGCGGCGGCGTCCCAGACGTACCGGGCGGTGGCGCCGGGGGCGACGGTGTACGGGGTGCCCGCGAAGGGCAGCGCGATGTTCGGGTAGACGGTGTACGGGAAGGCCACCGAACCGTCGTTGCTCATCGTGCAGGTGACCTTGCCGGTCTTGCGGTCCACCTCCACGTCGGCCCACGGCTGGTAGGGCAGCGGGCGGTGCGGGCGCTCGCCGCGCTCCTGGACGGGCATCGCCTGGGCTCCGACCGCCGGGAGGGCGACGCCGGGCAGCTTGGTGCCCGCGTCGGCCCTGGCCATCAGGGCCGTGGTGTCGGGCAGCGACGGGACGGACGGGTTCGGCGCGGCGAAGTCGAAGCAGCTGGTGAGGTCACCGCAGACGGACCGGCGCCAGGCCGAGATGTTCGGCTCGGCGACGCCCGTGACCAGCTCCATGAAGCGCAGCACGGAAGTGTGGTCGAAGACCTGGGAGTTGACCCAACCGCCGCGCGACCAGGGCGAGACGACCCACAGCGGGACGCGGTTGCCGAGGCCGATGGCGCGGCCCTGGGTGAACTCCTCGGGGGTGCCGGGCTCGGGGGTGGGCGGGACCATGTGGTCGAAGTAGCCGTCGTTCTCGTCGTACATGACCAGGAAGACGGTGTGCTGCCACACGGCCGGGTTGGACATCAGCGACTGGAGGGCCTGGTCGACCCAGTGCGCCCCGTACGCCGGGCCGGCCTCCGGGTGCTCGGAGAAGAGGTAGGGGGCGACCAGCCAGGAGATGGTCGGCAGGGTGCCGTCCTTGCAGTGGCGGTCGAAGGCGGCCGGGTCGAACTTGGTCATCGCGTTGATGTAACGCGGGTCGGTGGGAGGGAAGTTGTGGAACTGCTTGAAGTAGGAGAGGGCGTTGTCGTCGTAGTCGCCGGTGCGGTCGTCCTTGCTGGGGTTGTGGTAGACCCGCCAGCTGACGCCGGCCTGTTCCAGGCGCTCGGCGTAGGTGGTCCAGTCGGCGACGGGGTTGTCGGTGACCGGGGTGTTGTCGATCCAGGGCCCGGTGGTGCCGTCGCAGCCGGGACCGGAGGTGCCCGTCCAGAGGTAGAGCCGGTTGGGGTCGGTCGGGCCGGCGAGGGAGGTGAAGTAGGCGTCGCAGAGGGTGAACGCGTCGGCCAGGGCGTACTGGTAGGGGATGTCGTCCCGGGTGAAGTAGCCCATGGTGCGCTCGCCCTTGGCGGCGATCCACTTGTTCATCGCGCCGTTGTTGATCGCCTGGTGGCCGGTCGCCCAGTCGTGGGGCAGGCCGCCGGCGTTCTGCGCGTTGTACTTCGAGGTGTCCATCCGGTACGGCAGCATGGCGCCGCCGTCGCTGCGACGGCTGTCCGGCTGGCGGAACACGTCGGCGCCGTCCGGGAATTGGAGCGCCTGCTTGTCGCCGAAGCCGCGGACGCCGCTGAGCGTGCCGAAGTAGTGGTCGAAGCTGCGGTTCTCCTGCATCAGCACGACGACGTGCTTGACGTCCTTGATGGTGCCCGTCAGCCGGCCGGAGGCGGCGGGGGCTGCCTCGGCGGGGGCGGCGCCCAATCCGGTCAGGGCGGTGGCGCCGACGGCCGCGGTGGCGCCGACGAAGGTGCGGCGGGAGAGCTCGGACATCACGAACTGGCCTCTCAGAGCTGGAAAGTGGCGACGGCGGCGGCGGTGTCGGAGGGCCACTCGTTGGCGGCGGTGTTCGGCTCGGGCTGCGGCCAGTCGGCGACCAGGGTGTGCGCCTCGACCAGCTTCAGCGAGCCGGCGTACTGGACGTAGTCGATGCGGTCCTGCGGCTCGGGCTTGGCGCCGCGCTGCTTGCGGGTGGGCGACCAGGTCGCGCCCGGGAACCTGACCGGGTCGCGGTGCTCCTCGCGGAAGGTGTCGGTCAGCCCCGCGCCCTGAAGGGCCACACTGACGGGCCAGTTGAGCACCCCGACGCCGCCGTGCGCGGCGGCGGTGGCGGCCGTCCAGTCCAGGTGGGACGGCGAGGAGAGGGCGCCGGCGAGCACCACCGGGGTGCGCCGGGCGATGTCCGCGCGCACCGCGGCGGCCAGGGCCTTGGCCTGCTTCAGGCGGAGCGAGGCGGTCTCGGCGGCCTCCGCCTGGGCGGCCGTCCGACCGTCCTGGAGCGCGTACGGGCCGTAGCCGGCCTCGTCGAGGTGCGCGGTCCAGAAGCGGACGGCCCGGCCGCCGGGGAGCTGCACGGTGGCCCCGGCGGCGGGCAGGTCGGCGGTCGGCGGGGTGACGTCGGCGAGCGGGTAGCGGCTCAGGATGCCGACGCTGCCGGGGCTCTGGTAGGCGTACCAGCCGAGCGCGTCGGCCAGGGTCTTCGCCCGCTCACCGGCGGTCTCCTGGAGGGCGAGGACGTCCAGGCCCTGGGTGAGGACGACCCGCAGCTGCTTCTCCAGGGCGTCGGTGTACCCGGCGCCGGCGTCGTGCAGGTTCCAGCTGGCGGCCTTGAGGCGCGGCGGCGCGGCGGGGTCGACCACGGGGATGAGGACGGTGACGGTGTCGACGGCACCCGCGCTGTCCTTGACGCCGACGACGGCCAGCTCGGGGCTCTTGCCCGCCGCGGGCGCGGTGCCGGTGAGCGTGCCGTCGGCGGTGACGTTCAGCCAGGACGGCCCGCTGACCTTGCGGAAGACGGCGGTCCCCGCCGGGTTGCCGACCGGGCGGGACCAAAGGCCGCCGAGCTTGACGGAGACCGCCGCGCCGGGGGCGACGGGCGCGGTGGTGAGGGCGTCCACGGCGCTGTGCGGGCGGACGACGGCCGGCTTGGCGCGGAAGCTGAACGGGGCCGTCCGGGCGAGGACGCCGTAGCCGTCCTTGGCGAGCAGGTAGGCGGTGTAGGGGCCGCCGGTCAGCGCGGAGGTGTCGAGCTGGAGGTCACCGGAGGTGCCCGGGACGTACTTCCAGAGGAGGGAGCCGCCGTTGCCGGGCTGGCGGTCGCCGTCGTACACGCCGACCCAGTTCTTGGCGTCGGGGGCGTCGGTCGTCCAGTGGAAGGTGAGCCGGTCGCCTTCGGTGGGGTTGGCGGAGGAGGTGAGGGTCAGGGCGCTGCCTGCGGCCACGGTTGTCCTGTCCGCCGCCCGGGGCCCGGTCCGCCGGGGGTCGGCGCCGGGTCCGCGCGCGGCTGGTCACGGAGGCTGGGGAAGGGAGGGCCCGGCAGTTGGCTGTACAACTGTGGGCGGCCCTCATTCATCCGAAAGTCAGCGACCGGGACGTGAACGGCGTGTGACGGCCCATCGGGCGGTTCGGGAACTCCATGGCGGGCGGCGGGAATTCTCGGCGGAGACGCCGGGGGGCCGGGGGCCGGGGGCCGGAAGAGCCGGGAGGGCCGCGACGGGATCCGTCGCGGCCCTCCGGCGCTGCTGCGCCTCTCGGCTTCTGCGCCTCTCGGCTTCTGCGCTTCTCGGCTTCTTGACTTCTTGGCTTATGCCAGGGCGAGGAACAGCTTCTCCAGCTCGGCCTCGCTCATCGGCGGGGTGTCCTCGTCGGAGGCGGCCATGCACTGGCGCATGCCGCTGGCCACGATCTTGAACCCGGCCCGGTCCAGGGCGCGCGAGACCGCCGCGAGCTGGGTGACCACGTCCTTGCAGTCACGGCCCGCCTCGATCATCGCGATCACCCCGGCCAGCTGGCCCTGGGCACGGCGCAGCCGGTTCAGGACCGCGCCGACCGACTCCTCGTCCACCTGCATGTCCGGGCCGCCTTTCGCATCGACTGTCGACTGACAACTGTACCCGGTGGGGTATCCATTCCCGGGCGGGGCGATGCGGGCGGGGGCACTGGGGTGTTCGGCGGTTCAGCGACGGTGTTCAGCCGCTTTGCTCGGCGGCTGTGCTCAGCGGCGGGCGAGGCGGCGCTCGCCACCGGCGCCGGTCTCGTACGGGAGCCCGTAGTGCGCGAACACGGTCGGTTCGTCCTCGGCGGGCAGGACGTCGTCGGTGCCGATCGACGGCGCCTGCTTGACCTGGTTCTTCGGGAACGCCACCTGGACGTAGTCCGGCCCGACGACCGCCCCGTCGAGCGGGACGAACACCAGGCGGCGCCTGGTCACCAGGCCGACCGCGACGGTGGCGAAGAACGGCTGGTCGGTAGCCGTCTCCACGTAGACGGACTCCAGCGAGCCGATGCGATGGCTCTTCTCGTCGACCACGGCGTGGCCGCGCCATTCGCGGATGTCTGCCATAGCGATCACCACAGCGTCGGACCTCCTGTTCCCCGGTCTTTCCGCTTCCGTCGCCCGACAACGGTTCGCCGCCGGGACCTCCCATCCTCCGCCGGGACGACCAGGGGCGCGCGATGGGCGACGAAAACGGACATACAGGGGTGACCTGACCAACCGCCACCAGGGCCGTGACCTGGGCTTTAGGCTGTCCGCCGAGGGAGTTGCAAGCAGATCACCCGATCGTCAACAGACGGAGGCAGCGGCCGTGGGACACGACGACCTGTGGGAGTCCGGCGAGGCCGGAACCCCGGCCGACCTGCGGCCCGACATCCCGCACCCGGCCCGGATGTACGACTACTACCTCGGGGGAAAGGACAACTTCCCCGCCGATCGGGCCGCCGCCGAGAAGGCGCTCGCCGCCAATCCGGAGTTCCGCTCCACCGCGCGGGCCAACCGGGGCTTCCTCACCCGCGCGGTGCGCTGCGTCGCCGACCTCGGCATCGACCAGTTCCTCGACGTCGGCACCGGCATCCCCACCGCCGGCAACACCCACGAGATCGCCCAGGCCGCCGATCCCGGGGCGCAGGTCGTCTACGTCGACAACGACCCGATCGTGCTCAGCCACGCCCGCGCCCTGATGTCCGGCACGGGCCCGGGGCGGACCGCCGTCCTCCAGGCCGACCTGCGCGAGCCGTCCGCCGTACTCGCCGTCGTCGAGGCCGCGGGGCTCCTCGACTTCTCCCGACCGGTCGGCCTCGTCCTGGCCGCCGTCCTGCACTTCCTGCGCGACGAGGACAAGCCCCATCAGGCGGTCGACACACTGATGGACGCGCTCCCCTCCGGCAGCCACCTCGTCCTCTCGCACGGCACTGCCGACTTCATCCCCGCCGAGGTCCGCGACCGCGTCACCGGCATCTACGACAAGGCCACCGCCCCCCTCGTCGGCCGCACCCGGGACGAGGTCCGCGCCTTCTTCGACGGCCTCGACCTCCTCGACCCCGGCATCACCACCGTCCCCCTCTGGCGCCCCGACACCGCCCCCGCCTCCGGCGCCGACCGCGTCAGCATCTACGGCGCGGTGGGTCGCAAGCCCTGACAGCTCCCCGGAACGAATATACCGACCGGTCTACAGATTCATCCCGGGGCGACGGCGGGGGCGACGGCGGGCGCGGGTAGGCCCAGGTGGGGGTGGGTGGAGCGGCGCCGGGGGGCTGGCTGGAGTCGCTTTAGGGGGGTTAATACCACCGACCGGGGCCACCACGTGCGGTTACTGTCGTCGGGACGGCTCCGGACGGGGGCGGTCATCAGGGGCTATCGCGCAACAAGCAGCGCAGGACACATGGGGGACGAACATGGGCAGGTACCACCGTTTCGCGGGGGCTCTCGTGGTCGCCGGGCTCTCCGCCGGGGTGCTCAGCGCCTGCAACCCGATCGGGACCAACTTCACCGACGACGCCACCGTCACGGACAAGATCACCGGCATCCGCCTGGACAGCGACGCCGGGGAGGTGACCGTGCGCGGCAAGGCCGGCGCCACCCAGGCCGCCGTCCACCGCAACATCACGTACCGGAGCGGCAAGCCGGGCGCGAGCACCCGGGTGGACGGCGGCCTACTGGTGCTCGGCGGCTGCGGACGCAACTGCTCGGTGGACTACACCGTCGAGCTGCCGCCGGGGCTGCCGATCACCGGGGGGACGTCGGCGGGCGGGATCAAGCTCACCCAGGTCGGCGACGTCTCGGTGCACACCAGCTCCGGCGACATCACGCTCGACGACGTGGCCGGGCCGGTCGACGTGCGCACCGACAACGGTGAGATCAAGGGCACCTCGCTCAAGGGTGACCGGGTCAGCGCCAAGACCGACAACGGCGGGATCAAGCTCACCCCCGGCAAGGCCCAGAACATCACGGCGAAGACCTCCAACGGCGAGATCAACGTGACCGTGCCGACCGCCTCCTACCACGTCACCGCCTCGACCGACCTGGGCGAGAAGCACATCGGCGTCCAGAACGACCCGAACGGCCAGTACAAGCTGGACCTCGGGACGAACATCGGCGAGATCACCGTCAAGACGGGCTGACCGCCCCGGCCCCGCCGGGGGGCGTAGCGGGGCCGGGGGCAGGGGTGGTCAGAGACCGACCTGGACCTCGGCGCGGTGCCGGATGTACTCGTCGGGGTGCGCCCTCGCGATGGCCACCGCGGCCTCCACCAGGGCGTGCAGCCGCGACGGGTAGGCACGCGGCACCAGGGGCAGCCCGGGGAGGATGCAGCGCCGCACGTCCAGGTCCTCGTTGGCGACGAACTCCCGCAGCGCGGCCTCGTACCAGGCGTCCCGCACGGTCGACCCCTCGTCGGCGGCGGCCGTGCTGCGGCCGTCCCCGACCGACAGGGACGTCCAGTACCAGGCCCGGGCGGCGCCGGCGCGCTCGGCGTCGGTGCCGGTGTGCAGGTAGCCGAGCAGGGTCAGCCGTACCCGGCGCTGGCCGAAAGCGAGCAGGGCCGGCTCGACGAAGCGCCGGTTGAAGCTCGGGTTGGGGTCGTAGACCGCCGCCTCCAGCAGTGCCTCGAAGTACTCCTCGGGCAGGTCGGTACGCCCGGAAAGCGCCTTGTGGACCTCCCACCGGGCCGCGCTCGGGAAGTCCGCCCCGTGCGCGGCCTCAGCCCCGAGCAGGCGGAGCAAACGCGTCAACCGCAGGTCGAACTCCTGCGATCCGTCCGCCGTGCGCCCGGGCAACGGCTGGAGAATCCGCACCTCGCCTGCCGTGTCCTTGGTTTCCACGAACACCCTCCTCATCCTGAGTCATCGGCAGACTACTCGCTGATACACCAGTTCGGAGGTCGTTTTCGGGCAGGCTGGAATTCAGATCACCGACATATGGCCGGAGTTTGACGGTCGATCAGTCCTGCTACCGCCGCAAACCAGGCGAGTTGGACGGACGGATCGGCAGGCGGGCCGGCGGACGGGTCGGCGGGCGGGCCTTCGCCGGTCAGGCCGGACGGCCCGGCGGGACCAGGCCGGACTGGTAGGCGATCGCGACGAGTTGGGCCCGGTCCCGGGCGTC
Organism: Kitasatospora sp. NPDC088779; assembly: GCF_040685395.1. Lineage (NCBI taxonomy): Bacteria > Bacillati > Actinomycetota > Actinomycetes > Kitasatosporales > Streptomycetaceae > Kitasatospora > Kitasatospora sp. NPDC088779. Next base: position 93,353 of record NZ_JBFBHW010000033.1, read on the forward strand.
CAGCTTGGCCATCGCGCGGTGGACGTGGGTGCGGACGGTGAACGGGCTGACGAACATCCGCTCGGCGATCTCCTCGTTGGTGAGGCCGGTGGCGGCCATCGACATCACCTCGCGCTCGCGCGCGGTGAGCACGGACAGCCGCTCGGCGGTGCCGCCGGCCGCCGGATCGGGCTGGGCGAGGAGTTGGTCGATGACGGCCCGGGTGGCGGCGGGCGAGAGCAGGGCGTCCCCGGCGGCGACGGCGCGGACGGCCGCGAGCAGTTCCGCCGGGTCCGCGCCCTTGCCGAGGAAGCCGCCGGCGCCGGCCCGCAGCGCCTGGGCCACGTACTCGTCGATCTCGAAGGTGGTGAGGATCAGTACCCGGGTGCCGGCCAGTTCCTCGTCGCCGCAGATGGCGGCCGTCGCGCCGAGGCCGTCGGCGCCGGGCATGCGGATGTCCATCAGGACGATGTCGGGGCGGGTGGCGCGGGCGAGTTCGACGGCCTGGTGGCCGTCGGCGGCCTCGCCGACCACCTCCATGTCGTCCTCGGCGTCGATCAGCACCCGGAACGCACCGCGCAGCAGCGCCTGGTCGTCCGCGAGCAGTACCCGGATGGTCATGCGTGGTCCTTGTCTACTCGAACGGCACGGTCTTCCCGGCCGGCCCGGTCCGCCCGTACGGCACAGCCACCGCGACCGGCGCCGTCGTCCCGGGCGCCGGTGCGCAGCGGAAGTTCGGCGGTGACCAGGAAGCCGCCGTCGGGCCGGCTGTCGGCGGTGAGGCGGCCGCCGACCGCGCCGGCCCGTTCGCGCATGCCGATCAGTCCGAAGCCGCCCTCGCCGGGGGCCGGGTGGGGCAGCAGGGCCTGCCGGGGGCGGGCGCTGGTCGGCGGGCGTCCGTTGGCGACGCTGACGGCGACCCGGCTGCCGCTGTAGGCGAGGGTGATCTCGGCGCCGGCGCCCTGGGCGTGCTTGGCGACGTTGGTCAGGGACTCCTGGACGATCCGGTAGGCGGTGAGGTCCACGCCGGGCGAGAGCGCGCGAGCCTCGCCCTCGACGGTGAGCCGCACCGGCAGGCCGGTGCGTTCGAAGGCGTTGATCAGCTCGGGAAGCCGGTCGAGGCCGGGGGCCGGTTCGAGTGGCGCGGGCTCCTCGGCTCGGCGCAGCAGGCCGACGGTGGCGCGCAGCTCCTGGAGCGCGGAGCCGGTGGCGTCGGTGATGTGGCTGAGCACCTCGCGCGCCTGGGTGGGGTGGCGGTCCATGAGGTAGACGGCGATGCCGGCCTGGGCATTGGCGAGGGCGATGTGGTGGGCGACGACGTCGTGCAGGTCGCGGGCGATCCGGATCCGCTCGTCCGCGACCCGGCGGCGGGCCTCCTCCTCGCGGGTGCGTTCGGCGCGTTCGGCGCGTTCCTCGATGGCGGCGAGGTGGGCGCGGCGGTTGCGGATGGAGTCGCCGAGGGCGCCGGGCAGCAGGGCCCAGGCGAGGACACCGATCCGTTGGCCGATCGGGCCGCCGCCGTCGCCGATCAGCGACGTGCCGGTGAGCAGGACGGCGGAGGCGATCGAGGCGCGCAGGGCGGTGGCGCGGTCGGTCCGGACGGCGAGGAAGTAGAGGGCGAGCAGCAGCGGGGTGGCCAGCCCGGGGGTGAGGCGGGGGGTGGTGAGGATGAGGGCCATCGTGCAGATCAGCGTGATGACGACCACTGCCCGCGGGTGCCGGCGGTGGGCGAACACGGTGACGGCGGAGACCAGCGCGATGGTGGCGCTGAGCGGCCTGAAGGAGATGACGTGGCCGGTCTGGTCGACGGTGACGCCGATGCCGGTCATCGCGATCAGCACGGCGCCGCCGACGGCGTCGAGCAGCCGGGGGTGGTCGCGGCGCAGCCGCTGCCAGGTGTCGCTCATCGTGGTGCTCTCCGGGTCGGGGGTGCCCTGGCGGCACCCTCGCCGGGTTCTGCCAGTTCGTGCCGAACCGCGCCCTGCCGGGCGGGGTGGGCCGGGTCGGGGGCCGCCGTGTGCGTGGCGGACCCCGACAGCAACGGTAACGGTAGGGATCGAACCATTGTCCGGGCCGGGGCCCGCCCCGTGGATCGGGACGGGCCCCGGCTGGTCCGCGGGGGGTCGGCCCTAGACCCGTCCTTCGCACATAACGAGTTCGGATGATGTGGTGATGCGACCGGTACCCCGGTGGGGTGCCGGTCGTTGAGCCTGGCGTGTCG
>NZ_JBFBHW010000034.1:0-92804 GCF_040685395.1 Kitasatospora sp. NPDC088779
TCCGACAGGAGGCCGTCCACGCCCTCCCGGTCGGTGGTGTGGTCGTCCGCGAACCGACGGTCACCCGTCGCGTCCGGCACGTACTTCACACAGACGACGATCCTCAAGCTCATGAGTGGTTCTCCTGTCACGGTCGCGCTGGTCGATGGCCTCACGTCATGCCGAGGGTACTGAGTGCCAATCCCGGCCCGGCCGCGCCCTGCGCGCCGTGGGCGCCGCCTGGACCGGCATACCGTGTCGGCGCTCTTCGACTGGTGTCGGAGGCTCCGTGAAGAGGATACGGCACTCAGTACCCCTGGTAAAGGAACTCAGTACCCTTCCCGGTGTGTGCTGGGCCTCAGGACGCCCTCAGGCGGCCAGCACCACGGCGGCCTCTCCCGTGTAGACGCGGAAGGTGAGGGACTCCTGGAGGTAGAGCCGCACGGTGTCGGCGTCGTGGGAGAGGTAGCCGACGGAGACGTCCTGGCCGAGGAAGAGTTCGAAGTCGCCGCCCCGGGTGGAGAGGAGGAGGGCGCCCTCGATGGCGGGGGCCCAGATGATGTCCCCGTCGAGGAGGCGGGCGAGGTGGTTGTGGACGGGGTAGCCGTGGTCGCTGGTCTCGTTGACGGCGGTGAAGGTGTCCGCGCCGAGCAGGAGCGAGTAGGGGCCGCCGACGCCGGCCAGGCGCAGCGCGGTGAGGGCGCGGCTGACCGCCTCGGGGTACTCGCGGACGTCCTCGGGGAGCTGGACCGGCGGGTTGGTGGAGCCGGCTCGGATGCCCTCGATGGCGGCGGCGCGGTAGCCCTCGAAGACGGCGCGGTCCTCGGCGAGGGCGATGGTGCGGGCGGCGTCCTTCACCGGCTGCCAGTCGGAGTCGCGGGAGCCGCGCTCGACGTCGTCGACGGCCTCGCGGCGGACGGTGAAGGGGACGCGCAGCTCGACCACCGGCTGGGCGGCGCGGGCGTGGGCCTGGACGCCGTCGGCGGGCGGTTCGATGCCGGTCAGGTGGCCGGTGCCGACGGCGGCGAGGGTGGAGCCGTCGGGGCCGTTCAGGTCGACCACGCGGCGGCCGGCGATGTGGAGCTTGAAGGTCTGGCGGGCCTCCTCCTCGATCTCCGCCCAGGCTGCGGCGGAGACGGGGGCGAGGTCGCGGTGCAGGTTGTTCATGGTGCGGGTCCTTGTCGGGAGGTCCGGTTCAGGGCGTGCCGCGCAGGCTGCCGATGCCGAGTGAGCCGGTCGCGGGGGGAGTACTCGGCGCGGGTGGAGCGGGCGGAGCGGGCGGAGCGGGCGGAGCGGGCGGAGCGGGCGGCGCCGACCGCACCGGGGGCGCCGATGGCGCGGGCGGCGGGGCGTCGAGGAAGTCGGCGGTCGGGACGAAGAACAGCGAGCCGGTGGCGGCGGTGGAGAAGTCGAGCAGCCGGTCGGTGGTGCCGGGCGGGCGGCCCACGAACATGTTGCGCAGCATCTCCTCGGTCACCTCGGGATCGCGCGCGTAGCCGATGAAGTAGGTGCCGAACTCGCCGCCGCGGTCGAACGAGCCGAAGGCCATGTTGTAGCGGACGATCTTCCGTTCCTCGCCGTCCGGCCCGGTCACGGTGCTGAGCGCGACGTGCGAGTCGGCCGGTTTGACGGCGTCGTCGAGCTCGATGTCGGTGAGCTTGGTGCGGCCGACCGCCCGCTCCTGGTCCTCGACGCTCAGCGCGTTCCACGCGTCCAGGTCGTGCAGGTACTTCTGGACGATGACGTAGCTGCCGCCGGTGAAGTCCGGGTCCTCGGCGCCGACCACGGCGGCGGTCTCGGCGGCCCGGCCCTCGGGGTTCTCGGTGCCGTCGACGAAGCCGAGCAGGTCCCGGTCGTCGAAGTACTTGAAGCCCTGGACGGAGTCCACCACGGTGGCCGCCCCGGCCAGCCGGCCGGTGAGCTGGCCGGCCAGCTCGAAGCAGAGGTCCATCCGGGCGGCCCGCAGGTGCAGCAGCAGGTCACCGGGGGTGGCCGGGGCCCGGTGGCGGGTGCCGGCCACCTCCCGGAAGGGGTGCAGGCCGGCCGGCCTGGGGCCGTCGAAGAGCCGGTCCCAGGCGTCCGAGCCGACGCCGGTGACGCAGGTGAGGCCCCCCTCGGGGACCCGGAAGCCGACCGCGCGGCGCAGCCCGGCGAGGTCGGGCAGCAGGTCGCGGACGGCGTCCTCGCCGCCGGGCTCGACGGTGAGGACCAGGAAGACCGCCGCGCTGGTCAGCGGGGAGAGCACGGCTTGCGGTTCGGCCTGCATGGCGAGGGTTCCTCCACGGTGGCGCGGGAGGCCGGGCGGCGTCCCGCTCATGGCCGGTGGTCAGCGTGCCGCGGCTGCCGCCGACCGGGCGGGCCGACGGTGTGACGGACCAGCGGCGTGACGGACCAACGGACATCTGATCATGCGTACGATTACACCCCATAGCGGACCATTCGGCGCGGGCGGCACTCCCCCGAACGGCCCTCCCGGACGCGCCGTCCACCGAGGCCGTTCGGGGACGCCCACGGCCGGTGGGCACGCGGAAGGGGCGGACGCGCCGTCACGCGCCCGCCCCTTCCACCCCGGCTGTCAGACCCGCAGGGCCGCCAGCTGCTCGGCGAACGGCACCACCTGTTCGGGCAGCGCCGGCGCCGCCGGGCCGCGGCCGGCCAGCAGTGCCGCCAGTTCGCCCGCCGCGCGGTCGATCCGGCCCGGGAGGCCGTCGGTGAGCCCGTCCCCCGCCGTGCCCCAGTCGTCGGTGGCCGCGTAGACGGCGGTCGGCACCACCACCGCGCGCAGGTAGCTGAACAGTGGCCGGACGGCGTGCTCCAGGGCGAGCGAGTGCCGGGGCGTGCCGCCGGTGGCGGCGATCAGCACCGGCTTGCCGGTGAGCGCGTCGTGGTCGACCAGGTCGAAGAAGGACTTGAACAGGCCGCTGTAGGAGGCGGTGAAGATCGGTGTCACCGCGATCACCGCGTCCGCCCCGGTCACCGCGTCGATCGCCCCGCGCAGCGCCGCGCCGGGGAAGCCGGTGACGAAGTGGTGGGCGATCTCCGTGGCCAGGTCGCGCAGTTCGACCACCGTGACGTCCACCTGCCCTCCGTCATCGGACAGTTGACGGATCGTCGATTCGGAGAGGCGGTGGGCCAGCAGCCGGGTCGAGGACGGCTTGCTCAGCCCGGCGCTCACCACCACCAGCCGGTACGCGCTCACTTGGCCACCTCCACGCTCTCCCCGTCGGCGGACTTCCCGTCGGCGGACTCCTCGTCGCGGGCCGCGACCCGCGCGGCGTGCGTCGGCCCGTCCGGCACCGCGGCCGGGCGGTTCCTGGCGAACTCCTCGCGCAGCACCGGTACGACCTCCTCGCCGAGCAGGTCCAGCTGCTCCAGCACGGTCTTCAGCGGCAGGCCGGCGTGGTCCATCAGGAACAGCTGGCGCTGGTAGTCGCCGAAGGACTCGCGGAAGGCCAGCGTCTTCTCGATGACCTCCTGCGGGCTGCCCACGGTCAGCGGGGTCTGCTCGGTGAACTCCTCCAGCGAGGGCCCGTGCCCGTACACCGGCGCGTTGTCGAAGTACGGGCGGAACTCCCGCACCGCGTCCTGCGAGTTGCGCCGCATGAACACCTGCCCGCCGAGGCCGACGTACGCCTGCTCGGGCGTGCCGTGGCCGTAGTGGGCGTAGCGCTCGCGGTAGAGGGCGATCAGCTTCTGGAAGTGCTCCTTGGGCCAGAAGATGTTGTTCGCGAAGAAGCCGTCCCCGTAGTAGGCGGCCTGTTCGGCGATCTCCGGGCTGCGGATCGAGCCGTGCCAGACGAACGGCGCGACGCCGTCCAGCGGGCGCGGGGTGGAGGTGAAGGACTGCAGCGGGGTGCGGAAGCGGCCCTGCCAGTCCACCACCTCCTCGCGCCACAGCTGGTGCAGCAGCGCGTAGTTCTCGATCGCGAGCGGGATGCCCTGGCGGATGTCCTTGCCGAACCACGGGTAGACCGGGCCGGTGTTGCCGCGGCCCATCATGAGGTCCACCCGGCCGTCGGCGAGGTGCTGGAGCATCGCGAAGTCCTCGGCGATCTTCACCGGGTCGTTGGTGGTGATCAGCGTGGTCGAGGTGGAGAGGATGATGCGGTCGGTCTGCGCGGCGATGTAGCCGAGCATGGTCGTCGGCGAGGACGGGACGAACGGCGGGTTGTGGTGCTCGCCGGTCGCGAAGACGTCGAGGCCGACCTCCTCGGCCTTGCGCGCGATGGCCACCATGGCCTTGATCCGCTCGTGCTCGCTCGGGGTGCGGCCGGTGGTCGGGTCGGGGGTGACGTCGCCGACGGTGAAGATTCCGAACTGCATGCTGCTCACCACACTCCAGGTCGGCCCCTCGCCCGGGCGCTCGGGGCGCACGGGGCTCTCGGGGCGGATCGTTAAACTTTCAACCACCTTAGCACCCGGGTGCGGATCGTTATTCCCGCCCACAATTGAGGGGGGGCTCCGGAAGGGCGGCGAACCGATGGCGACGTACATCGCGGTGAGCGCGCTGAGCCACGAGGGCCTGGTGCGGCAGCACAACGAGGACAGCCTCACGGTCGGGCCGTGGACACTCTGCGCCACCGTGACCGGCAACCCGCAGACCCTGCTGTTCCCGCTCGGCCCGCCCTGCGTGGTCGCCGTGGCGGACGGCCTGGGCGGCCACCCCGGCGGCGAGGTCGCCAGCGCCCTGGTGGCCCGCCGGCTGGCCGCCGACGGCACCGGACTGGACGGCGAGGAGGCCGTCCGGGAGGAACTCCAGGAGTGCAACCGGGCGGTGTACGCGGCCGCCGCCGGCGAACCCGAGCTGGCCGCGATGGGCACCACGGTGGCCGGCCTGGTACTGCTGCCCGACCGGGCGGTGGCCTTCAACGTGGGCGACAGCCGGGTCTACCAGGTCACCCCGGACGGGCTGCGCCGGGTGAGCGTGGACGACAGCCCGCCGCTGCCGCCCGGCCGGCGCACCACCTCGGTGGTCACCCAGACCCTGGGCGGCTCGCTCGGACTGACCTTCGTCGAGCCGCACGTGCGCGCCGCACCGCTGGCCGCCGGCGACCGCTACCTGGTGTGCAGCGACGGCCTGACCGACCCGGTGCCGGAGGAGGAGCTGGCCGCGCTGCTCGCCCGGCCGCACGACGGCTCCGACCGCGCCGACGGGAGGGCCGCGTTCGAGCTCTGGAAGGCGGCGATCGCGGCCGGCGGGCCGGACAACATCACCCTGGCGCTGGTCCGGATCGGCGAATAGGCCCTGTCACCGACCTCCGTGGTCAGTACACCTGGCCGCCGACGGGAACGGACCCGCCCCGGCGGGGCGCCGAAGCGCTCCGCCGGGGCGGTCACCTGTCCGTGTTCGGTCGCTCGACGAGCGTCCGGTCAGAGTTCGCTCGTGACGCTCACCCCGCTGAAGCCCTGCTGGGCGTAGAGGCTGAAGTAGACGTAGCCGGCCGGCGGGTTGGTGATCGTCAGGGTCTCGGAGTTGTCCGGCCCCGCCGAGTGCGCCGTGCTGGCGTCGGTGTACGCCCAGGAGGCCGGGTTGTAGTAGAGGTCGCCGTTGCCGGTGCCGCCGCTGGTGGTGACCTTCACCTGCTTGGTGCCGGCCGGCACCAGGAGGTAGAAGTGCGCGTAGTTGCCGGTGGTCGCCGCGATGTTGCTGCGGGCGCAGTTGGCGTCCAGCTTGCGGATGTCGGTGCCGGCGCACTCCGGCAGCTGCGGCTGGGTGGGCGTGCCACCGCCGGAGGCGCAGGCGCCGTTGGCGCACGCCGTCAGCCAGCTGTCGAAGCCGGCGTCGTAGCGGGTGCCGATGGTGGTCTTGAGCAGGGTGCGGGCGCCGGCCCAGTCGCCCGCGCGGTACTTGGCGAGGACGGAGTCCAGGTCGCCGCGGTGCTGCTCCAGCATGTAGCGGACGGCGAGGTAGCCCCAGCGGTAGACCCGGTCCTGGTCACCGTAGGCGGTGTCGAAGAGGTCGCTCAGCTTGTAGGTGTGCTGGGCGGCCGCCGCGATGGCGGCGTCGTTGGTCACCTTGCGGTACGAGTACGAGATGTACTCGGCGAAGCCCTCGACCCACCAGACGGTCGGGGTGGTCATGCCGGCGTTGAAGTCGCCGTACATGTCGAACCGGCCGTCGAGGTAGTGGGTGTACTCGTGGTTGAGGTTCCAGATCTCGAACGACGGGCGGGCCCACTCGGCCTCGTAGCAGAGGAAGCGCGGCTGGTTGCCGGCCTTGGCCGGGTCGCCCTCCAGGTACATGCCGCCGTTGTTGGTGTCGATGCCGTAGATGGCCGCGGCCAGCACCTGGTAGTCCAAGGAGGAGTGGAAGACCACGACCTCGATCGTGGTGTTGCTGTCGTCCTTGACCGGACCGTTGTCGCGCACCACCGAGTGGAAGTACGCGTCCTGGCCGGTGAGGCTGGTGCAGGCGGTGCCCAGCTGGGTGTTGTCCAGCGCCTGGGCGATCAGCTTGATGCTCGGGCTGCAGGTGTAGTTGACCGTCAGCACGCCCGCCTTGAGCTGGTCGGAGGCGTTGCAGGTGCCGTAGTAGGCGCAGTTGGCGGCGTCGTAGTAGCCGACCCCGTCCGCGACCGCGGCCCACTGGTAGACGGTGCGACCGTTCGGCGCGGACTGCGCGACCAGCGACTTGGCGAGCGGACGGACCTTGGGCTGGAGCGCCGTGTCCTTCAGGAAGCGGGTCAGCTCCTTGGCCGCGTTGTAGACCAGCACGCCGAAGTCGCCACCGAGCTGGTCGTTGTTGCGGGTCGCGAAGCCGGACAGCGCGTCCAGCACGCTCGGGTCGGCCTCGACCGCCGCGTCGAAGCCGGTCACCTGGTGGCCGCGGAACAGCACCGTGAAGACCGGGTTCACCGCCCAGGCCATGCCGGCCGGGTTCCAGGTGGCGCTGTTGTAGTCGTTCAGCAGCTGCTTGACCACCGGGAGGTAGCGGATGTTCTCCTGCGCGCTGTCGATCAGGGTGACGGCCTCGCCCAGGATGGGCGCGTTGCCCGCGGCGACGTCCCGCACGTGCGCGCCGCCGAAGAAGGCGTCCAGCCCGGAGCGGATCGCCGTCTGGAGGGCGGTGCCGTAGGTGCCGACGTCGTCCTTGTGGTACCACTGCGCGAAGTACCCGGCGCGCAGGTACAGCACCAGTTGCTCGACGGAGGTCGAGTTGTCGCCCGGGTAGCTGCCGGACGCGTCGCGCAGCGCGTACGCCACGGTGGTCATCTGCTCCTCACGGAACGCGCCCCTCGCGTCCGCGCCGGTGAGCTGGAAGAGCCCGTTGATGCACTGGATGTCGGCGGCCTTGATGTGCTGGACCAGGTCGCCGCCCGTCCGGCCGGTGAAGTCGCCGACATTGCAGGGCTGTGCGGCCGCCGCGCCGAGGGCGAAGGCCTTGGCGGTCGGCCGGGCCTCGGCCGGCCGAGTGTCGAGCGGGAGCGGGGCTCGCTGGTCGGCAGAGGCGAACTGCCGGTCGGTGTGGCCGCGTTCGGGGGCGCCGGCGGCGGGCTGCGGCGCCGGTCCGGCGGGGGTGGTGGGGACGGACGCGCCGCCGCCGGGAGCGGCGGCGGGGGCGGCCTTGCTCTGCGGGGCGAACAGGCCGATCGTCAGGAACATGGTCAGGGCGAGTACTAACAGCCTTGCCAGCTGTGGGAGTCGCAGCAGACGCGCGGAACTCACGTGGGGGCCTCCGGGCCGTCGTCGGCCGCATTGGGGGTGCGGCCGGTGGGGTGGTGAGGACCGTTGGCGACGGCGCCTCGTGGGCGGCTCCGTCGTGCACACGGTGGGGAGTGTGACATGTACCATGGCACACATCACATGACGTTGGATAGCCCCGCTCATGTGAGCGATTGGCGGGGGAACGACGCAGGGGCCGTGATGGCGAATCGCCACCACGGCCCCTGCGTTTGGGGGTTGACGCCCCGCTCGACTACTTCCGCAGCAGCAGGATCACGCCGGCCGTCACCAGGCCGACCAGGACCGCCGCCGCGCCGTACGCCAGCCGGTGCGCGCGCAGCACCGGCAGGAAGCGGTCCACGGCGTAGCGGCCCGGGCCGGTCAGGGCGAGCGCGGCGGCACCCGCCGTGAGGAGCAGCTCGTACTCGCTGCCCTTCGGGGCGAAGAAGCCGCCGCCCCAGGTGACGGCGATCGCGTTGACCATCGTGCCGACGATCGCGGCGCCCGCCAGCGGGGTCAGCAGGCCGACGGCGAGGGCGAGTCCGCCGAGCGTCTCGGTGAGGCCCGCGACCACGGCCATGGCGTTGCCCGCCGGGTAGCCGCTCATGGTGAAGAACTGACCGGTGCCGTCGATCCCGCCGCCGCCGAACCAGCCGAACAGCTTCTGGCTGCCGTGCGCGGCCATGGTCAGGCCGAGGGCCAGGCGCAGGAGCAGGAGTCCGGCATCGTAGGCGTGCGGGGAGGTCGTCGCGGAGTCGGGGGTCACCCGGCCCGGGAGGACGGTGGTGGTGGGGGCGGTCGTGCTCGGGCTGCTGCTCGGCATGCGCGTCTCCATCGATCGGGATCGGTCGTAGGGGTGTGGTGGCGCGGCCGGGCGGGTCGTCCCGCGGCTGTTGTTCAAATTTGAACCGGCCACTCCTCGACCGTACCTTGGAGTTCGAATTTGAACAACTGACGCATCGTGGACAACTCGCGGGCCGGACCCCGCCCGGGGCAGGGTGGAGACATGGCTCAACGCAGGCAGCACCGGCGGACCGCGAAACCCGGCACGCCCTACCCCGAGGCCCTCGCCGCCTTCGGCGAACGCGTCCGGCTGATCACCCCCCGCCAGTGGGACGCCCCCACCCCGTGCGCCGGCTGGTCCGTCCGCGAGCTCGTCAACCACCTCACCGGCGAACAGCTGTGGATCCCCGAACTGCTGATGGGCGCCACCATCTCCGAGGTCGGCGGCCGCTTCGACGGCGACGTCCTCGGCGACGACCCGGTCACCACCTGGACGGAAGCCGCCGACGCCGCCCGGGACGCCTTCGCCGTCCCCGGCGCCACCGAACTCACCGTCCACCTCTCCTTCGGGGACGTCTCCGGGCAGTACTACCTGGACCAGCTCACCACCGACCTGGTCATCCACAGCTGGGACCTCGCCGAAGCCATCGGACGGCGCACCCGGCTCCCGGCGGAACTCGTCGACTTCGCCCTCGGCGAGTTCGCCGGCTACGGGGACCTCTCCGGGAGCGGCCTGTTCGACCCGCCCCTGCCCGTCCCCGACGACGCCGGTCCGCAGACCCGCCTGCTCGCCCTCACCGGGCGGCGCGACCGGCCCTGACCTGCGGCGACCGGCGTGGTGCCGGACGCCGGATACTGGAAGGAGCGGGGGCCGCGATCCGTGCGAGAGGCGGGCACGCCATGAGCCGCAGGCCGGACATCCTCGGCGAGTTCACCGCCGACCACCGGGCGGTCACCGAGCTGCTCGACCGGATCGAGCAGGCACCCACCGGCGCCGCCGAGCGCACCGACCTGCTGGCCCGGCTGACCGACCTGCTGTTCACCCACTGCGCGGCCGAGGAGGAACACCTCTTCCCGCTCGTGCAGCACGACGTGCCGGACGGCGGGGCGCTGGTGTTCGGCAGCATCCACGAGCACCTGGCGATCGGGCAGTACCTCTCCGACCTCCAGGGGCTCGGCCCGGCCGACCCGGCCTTCGACACCCTGCTGCGCGGCCTCGCCGACACCCTGCGGCGCCACCTCGCCGTCGAGGAGAAGCAGCTCTTCCCGGCCGCCCGCAAGGCCCTGCCGGCCACCACCCGAGCCGCGCTCGGCGACCGGCTGCGGGCCGAACGCGCGGAAACCGCCGAAGACGCCGAAGACGCCGAGGCCACCGGGCCCGCCGAGGCAGGCACCGCCGAGGCAGGCACCGCCGAGCCGTGAGCCTCAGTTCTTCGGGCTGATCACCGCGAAGCGGCCGCCCTCCCGGTCCTGCAACCGGGCCACCCGCCCGTACGGGGAGTCGAAGGCGGCTCCCACCGCCGAACCGCCCAGCTCCACGGCCCGGGCCAGCGCCCGGTCCGCGTCCGGGACGGCGAAGGACACCTCCCAGTGCGGCGGCAGCCCCGCCGCACCGCCCGCCTGCTCCCGCGCCAGCGCGGCCACGCTGTGGCCCTCCGCCCGCAGCACCACCCGGTCGTGCTCCCAGCGGACGTCGAACCGCTCCGGGTCACGGCCGTCCCAGCGGAACACCTGCCCGTAGAACAGGGCCGCCGCGAACGGGTCCGGCGTGCGCAGCTCGATCCAGACCGGTGCGCCCGGCAGGTCCAGCCGCCGGGCCCGGCCCAGCGGGCCCTCCCAGATGCCGAACACCGCCCCGGCCGGGTCCGCCGCGAAGGCCACCCGCCCGGCGTCGAAGGCCAGCGGGCCCACCGCCAGGGTCGCGCCGCGCTCGCGCACCGCGTCGGCGGCCTCGTCCGCGCTCTCCGTGCCGAAGTAGCTGGTCCACGCCACCGGCATCGCCCAGTCGCTGCCCGCGACCCCCAGCCCGGCCACCGCCTCCCCGCCGGTCACCGCATGCAGGTACGGGCCGAAGCGGTCCGGCCCCGGCTCGAACTCCCAGCCGAGCAGCGGCCCGTAGAACGCCTTCGCCCCCTCCAGGTCCCGGGCCGTCAGGCTCACCCAGCACGGAACGGCCGCCACGCAGCGCACCTCGGCGGTCTCACCGCTGCCCATCGCGGACCTCCTCGCCACCCGGCCGCCGGGCCCCTCCCGACTCCCACGGCCCACCGGCCGCCCGGGACGCCCACAGCCTAGGCCGAAGGGCGTAGCGCGTTCCGGGAGGCATGGCCGGGATCAGCGCACCCAGTTCTTGAGCGGCTCGGTGTCCAGCGAGATCCCCACCGGCTCGGGGAGGTGGACGGTCTTGCCGAACGGGAGGATCTGCGCGGTCTCGTAACGGACGCCGTCGGGCTGGCTGTAGACGGTGACCTCGGCGGAGTCGCGGTCGATCAACAGGTAGACGGGGATGCCGGCCTCCGCATAGGCCCGAGGCTTCTCGACACGGTCCCGCTGATTGGTATCGGAGTCGTAGGAGGTGACCTCGGCGACCATCAGCACGCCGCTGGTCTCGGCCCACTCCGCCGTGCCGACGAAGGCGTCTGCGTGCGCCAACGTGCCGTCCGGGCGGGCAAAACTGCCACGGTAGCCCTGGATCTTCAGCCCCTGATCGTGCAGATAGAGCTCAGGCCGAGCCTGAATGCAGATCCGCAGCAGCCACTGAATCATTCGGCCGTGGTCGCCGCCTGGCACGGGCTTGACCCCCAGCTTCCCGTTGATGAGCTCCGGCCGGATGCGTTCGGCAGTTCGAGCCAGAAGACGAGCGAACTCCTCGAACTCCTCGGGCAGCATCTGCGGGCGGTCGGAGATCGCGGTCACGGGCTTTCCTCCTTCGCCTGGGCACCCTGTGGTGCAACGAACACACCGGCAAGTGGTCACGGGCCATCTGGATTCCGACGATAGCGCCCACCGCCCGGCCCTCCCGGTCACACCAGAGCGGGTAAATGTGACCCAGGTCACATGGAAAGGCGAAATTTCCGGGGAGGGAATCCCCGTTTGGTCTTTCGTAGACAGAAGCGGGGAGAACTTCCCCGGTATCCTGAAGGAGCAGTCGCCGTGACCACCGCCGCCACCGAGCCGGTCCGACCCGTGGAGAACGTCCGTGCGCCCAAGCTGCGCGCTGACGCGACCCGCAACCGGGAGCGGATCGTCCTGGCGGCTCGCGACGCCTTCGTCGAGCACGGCGCGGACGTGCCGCTGGACGAGATCGCGAAGCGGGCCGGGGTCGGCAACGCCACGCTGTACCGGAACTTCCCGGACCGCTCGGCGCTGGTCCGCGAGGTGGCACTGCTCGTCAAGAGCCGTATCCTGGCCCTCGCCGAGACGGCGACGGTCGAGGCGGACGCCCCTGACGGCGTCCCGTTCGACGCCCTGCAGCGGTTCGCGCACGCGACCGTCGCGGAGAAGCTCGGCGCGCTCTGCCCGATGTTCACCAGCCATGTCGACCCGTTCGACCCGGACCTCACCGAGGCCCGCGAGCGTCTGACGGCCGCCGTGGGCGGTCTGATGGAGCGCGCCCGGGCGGCGGGTGAACTGCGGGCGGACGTCGACCACGGTGACCTGTTCATCGCGATCAGCCAGCTGACCCGGCCGCTGCCGGGGACGTCCTGCCAACTGCTCGACGACTTCGTCCACCGGCACCTGCAGCTGTTCCTGGACGGGCTGCGCACGCCGGCCCGTTCGGTGCTGCCCGGCCGGGCCGCGACCTTCGAGGACTTCCAACCCCACCACTGACCCACCAGCGGTACCCCGACCGACCGACCGACCCTCCGGACCAGGCCGACCACCGGCCCGCCAGGAGCCGATCCCCGCACGCCCCGCACCGACGCCCCGTACGGCGACCAGCCGTCCCCGTACGGCGGTCGACCCTTGTCGCACGCCACGCACCGTGAAGTGAGTACCCCCATGCCTGAAACCGACGCCCGACCGGCGACGCTGCCCGATCCCCGGCGCTGGAAGGCGCTGATATTCATCGGCCTCGCCCAGCTGATGGTCGTCCTGGACGCCACCATCGTGAACATCGCCCTTCCGTCCGCCCAGCGGGACCTGGGCATCTCCGACGGCAACCGCCAGTGGGTGATCACCGCCTACGCGCTGGCCTTCGGCGGCCTGCTGCTGTTCGGCGGCCGGATCGCGGACCTCTGGGGCCGCAAGCGGACCTTCGTGGTCGGCCTGGCCGGCTTCGCCCTCGCCTCCGCGCTCGGCGGCGCCGCGGCCAACACCGCGATGCTGCTCGGCGCCCGCGCCCTCCAGGGCGTGTTCGGCGCACTGCTCGCCCCGGCCGCGCTGTCGCTGCTGGCGGTGACCTTCACCGAGGCCAAGGAGCGCGCCAAGGCCTTCGGTATCTACGGCGCGATCGCCGGTGGCGGTGGCGCGATCGGCCTGATCCTCGGCGGCCTGCTGACCGAGTACATGAACTGGCGCTGGACCTTCTTCGTCAACGTCCCGTTCGCCATCGTCGCCGCCGCGGGCGCCGTCCTGGTGATCCGCGAGCCCGCCGAGGGCCGCAACCGCAACCGGCTGGACGTCCCCGGCGTGCTGCTGGTGACCACCGGCCTGGTCTCGCTGGTGTACGGCTTCACCCGCGCCGAGTCCAGCGGCTGGACGGCCGCCAGCACGCTGGCGCTGTTCGTCGCGGCCGCCGTGCTGCTGACCGCGTTCGTCCTGGTGGAGCGCCGGGTCAAGGCCCCGCTGCTGCCGCTGCGCGTGGTGCTGGACCGCAACCGCGGCGGGGTGTACCTGTCGCTCGGCCTGGCCGTGATCGGCATGTTCGGCCTGTTCCTGTTCCTGACCTACTACCTGCAGCTCGTGCGCGGCTACAGCCCGGTGCTGACCGGCGTCGCGTTCCTGCCGATGGTGGCGGGCATGATCACCGGCTCGACCCAGATCGGCGCCCGGCTGATGACCCGCGTCCCGGCGCGGTTCCTGATGGCCCCCGGCTTCCTGGTCGCCTCGATCGGCATGCTGCTGCTGAGCAACATCGGCCTGGACACCTCCTACCCGATGCTGATCCTGCCCGGCCTGGTCCTGATGGGCCTCGGCATGGGCACCGCGTTCATGCCGGCGATGAGCCTGGCCACGCACGGCGTCCAGCCGCGCGACGCGGGCGTCGCCTCGGCGATGGTCAACACCTCGCAGCAGGTCGGCGGCGCCATCGGCACCGCGCTGCTGAACACCATCGCGGCCAGTGCCACCACCAGTTGGCTGGCCTCGCACGCGGCCGCCGCGGCGGCCGCGTCGCCGGCCGCCGCCCAGACCCTGCAGTTCCAGGGCATGGTGCACGGCTTCACGACCGCGATCTGGGTGTCCTTCGGGATCCTGGTGGCGGCCTCCGCGATCGCCTTCACCCTCGTGAACGCCGGTCGCCCGGACGCGGCGTCGGCGTCGGGTGCCGGTGCGGCGAAGAACGACGAGGTGCCGGTGCTGGTGCACTGACGCCTGCGGGTTGCTCGGGTGCGTACGCGGCCCGTCCGGTGTCCCCTTCCTGGGGCTCCGGGCGGGCCGCTCGCCGTTCCGGGTCGACGGTTCCGGGGTCGACGGTTCCGGGGTCGACGGTTCCGGGGTCGGCCATTCGGGGTCTGGATCACAGCGACCCCGGGTAGAAGTGGGGACCGCTCCCCGATTATGGTGGCCCCAGCGAGAAGCGGGGAACTATCCCCACTTCCTTCCGACCGAGGTGCGTGCACATGACCCGGAATCAGAACCCAGGACGGGGGCGGCGGGCCGTCGACTGGGCGGACGGCCGGCTGGGGATCCACACCCTGGCCAGGGCCAACCTGCGCAAGATCTTCCCGGACCACTGGTCCTTCATGCTGGGCGAGATCTGCCTGTACACCTTCCTGATCATCATCCTGACCGGCGTCTGGCTGACCCTGTTCTTCAAGCCCTCCATGGGCGAGGTGATCTACGACGGCTCGTACGTGCCGCTCAAGGGCGTGCCCATGTCGCAGGCCTACGCCTCGACGGTGGACATCAGCTTCGAGGTCCGCGGCGGGCTGCTGATCCGGCAGATCCACCACTGGGCCGCCGTGGTCTTCGTCGCGGCCATGTTCGTGCACATGATGCGGGTCTTCTTCACCGGCGCGTTCCGCAAGCCGCGCGAGGTCAACTGGGTCTTCGGCTTCCTGCTGCTCTTCCTCGGCATGCTGGACGGCTTCTTCGGCTACTCGCTCCCGGACGACCTGCTCTCCGGCACCGGCATCCGGTTCATCGAGGGCGTGCTGCTGGCCATCCCGCTGGTCGGCACCTACCTCCAGATGTTCCTGTTCGGCGGCGAGTTCCCCGGGCACGACATCATCCCGCGGTTCTTCACCGTCCACGTGCTGCTCGTGCCCGGCATCATGCTCGGCCTGCTGGTGGCGCACCTGATCCTGGTCTTCTACCACAAGCACACCCAGTGGGCGGGCCCGGGCAAGACCGAGAAGAACGTCGTCGGCATGCCGCTGATGCCGGTCTACATGGCCAAGGCCGGCGGGTTCTTCTTCCTGGTCTTCGGCATCGTCGCGCTGATGTCCGCCGTCGCCACCATCAACCCGATCTGGGCGTACGGCCCGTACCGCCCCGACCAGGTCTCCACCGACGCCCAGCCCGACTGGTACATGGGCTTCGCCGAGGGCCTGATCCGGGTGATGCCCGGCTGGGAGGTCGGGCTCTGGGGGCACACCCTCAACCTCGGCGTGCTGATCCCGTTCACGCTGTTCCCGGTGATCCTCGGCGCGATCGCGGTCCACCCGTTCGTCGAGAGCTGGGTGACCGACGACAAGCGTGAACACCACCTGCTGGACCGGCCGCGCAACGCGCCCGTCCGCACCGCGCTCGGCGCCGCCTGGATCAGCCTCTACCTGGTGATGCTGGCCGGCGGCGGCAACGACCTCATCGCCACCCATCTGCACCTGTCGCTCGACACCATCACCTACGCGGTGCGGATCGGCTTCTTCGCCGTCCCGGTGGCCGTCTTCGTCATCACCAAGCGCTGGTGCCTCGGCCTCCAGCGCCGCGACCGCGACAAGGTGCTGCACGGACGCGAGACCGGCGTCGTCAAGCGCCTGCCGCACGGCGAGTTCACCGAGGTGCACGCCGGGCTCGCGCCCGCCGAACTGCACCGGCTCACCGCACACGAGCAGCCCCGCCCCCTCGAACTGCCGGCCCCCGTCGACGAGAATGGAGTCGCCCGGAGCGCGGGCGTGCTCACCCGCACCCGCGCCCGGCTGTCCCGCGGATTCCACGGCGAACACGCCCGGATCGCCAAGCCCACCGCCGAGGAGTACCGCGAGATCACCGAGGGCCACGGGCACTGACCCACGGCCCCGGTCCCCACGCCAGAGGGAGGACAGATGCACGACCGATCCGACCAGCTCGCCGACAACAGATACCTCCTGCTCACCACCTTCGGCGAGGACGGCACCCGCCAGGACTCGCAGATCTGGGTGGTGCCCGACGGCACGGCGCTCGGCGTCTGGACCCCGGCCCACTCCGGCGAGGCCGAACGGATCCGGCGCCACCCCCGGGTGCTGGTCGGCCCGTGCGACTCCCACGGGCGCCCGACCGGGCGGCCGGTGCCGGCCCGCGCACGGCTCTGCGACCCGGACGACACCGCCCGCTACCGCACCTCGCTGATCAACAAGTACGGCCTGACGGCGCTGATCGCCCTGGCCCGCAGCCGGTTCCGGGTCGGACTGGCCGGGACGGTCGGCATCCGGATCACGCTCAACGAGCTGGAGCAGCGGCTGGTCGGGCCCGAGTGGCAGCTGCCGACGACGTACTGCGTCAACTGACCCCGTCGGGCCACCTGATGACGCCGGGGGCAGGACCGGGCACGGACCGGCCCGGCCCCCGGCGCCGTTCGCGTGGTGAAGCGTTCGCGCTGCCGGGGAGCGCTGTCAGGGCCCGTCGTCCGGCGCCTTCGCCAGGTCCCCGGGTTCGCACGCCTCCCGGCCCGTCGCCACGTGCACGACCCTGACCGCCCGGTCGGGGCCGCCGGGCACGACCTGCTGTTCGTGCCCGCAGCGCGGGCAGATCAGCGGGATGCGCGGACGGTGCTCCCGGCCGCCGGCGTGGCCGCCGTCCGGGTGCGGGGCGCTCACGTCAACGGGTGGGTCGGGACCGGGCTGACCTCCTGGATCTCGCCGTGGGCCTTGGTGAGCAGCTGCGAGGCCAGGTCGTTGAGGGCTCTGGCCCCCGCGATCTCCTCGCCGACCCGCAGCTGTTCCGGGTCCGAGGGGTGGCGGCTGCTGTAGCCGTGGGCCCGTAGTTCCCTGCCGTCGCGCAGCCGCAGCATGGCCGCGGCGGTCGTGCGCGGGCCGTCCTCGCGGAACTCCATCTCGATGTGCCAACCGACCAGAGTCTGCATGGCGGATCACCTCCATCGGTTACTCCTCCAGAGTGCGCCGCACCCACCGTGAACACCAGGGCAGGCGGACCGGGGGCGAGTTGAACGCGTTCAACTCTGCGGCGTAGAGTCGTCGACGACCAAGATTTGAACGCGTTCAAGGAGGCGCTTCCGGCATGGGCAAGGGCACGACGGAGCTGGTGAACCTGCTGGTCCTGCTCGGTATGGGCGCCGTCGTCCCGCTCGGCCTCGCCCTGATCGGCGAACCCGGCCTCGCCCGCGTCCGCCGGCTCTGGCCGCTCGCCGCCGTCCCCGGCGCGCTCTCGCTCTGGCTCCCGCGCGGCGGCCTCGCCACCGGCAGCGCCGCCCTCTACGCGCTCGGCACCCTGGCCGTCGCCCTCCACGCACCGCTGCGGCTGCGCCGGACCCGCTCGCTCGCGCCCGCCGAACTCGCCGTCCTCACCGCGCTCGCCGCCCCGGCGGTGGCCGGCACCGCCCTGGTCGCCGAGCGCTCCGGCTACCCGCTGTTCGACTTCGAACCACACGTCCTGGCGCTGACCGTCCCGCACTTCCACTACGCCGGATTCACCGCCGCCCTCGTCGCCGGGCTGGTCTGCCGCAGCACCCGGGCGGGTTCCGGCGCCGCCCGCTGCGCCGCGCTCAGCGTGCCGGCCGGGACGCTGCTGGTGCTCGCCGGGTACTTCCTCGGCACCTGGGTCCAGTTCGCCGGGGCCTGCGTGCTCACCACCGGGATGTGGCTGGTCGGCCTGGTCACCTGGCGCGACCTGCGGCCGCGCGCCGCCGACCCGGTCACCGCCCGGCTGCTCACCGCCTCCTCGGCCGTCCTCGCCCTCACCATGCTGCTCGCCCTGTGGTGGGCCCTCGGCCAGGCGTCCGGGCTCCCCCACCCCACCCTGGCCTGGATGGCCGCCACCCACGGCGTCGGCAACGCGCTCGGCTTCGCGCTCTGCTCGCTGCTCGCCTGGCGCCGGATCACCACCGCGGAGGACCACCGATGACCGACCTCAGCTACCCGGAGCAGGGCGCCAGCGCCACCGGCCACCTGCCCGGCGGGTACCGCCACCTGCGCCACCGGGCGCTCGTCGGCCGGGGCCGCCCCGCCCTGGAGGTGGCCGGGGCCGCCCTGCTCGGCTGGCGGATGCACCGGCTGGCCGGCGTGCGGATCGACGCCGACGCGGACCAGGCCGCCCCCGGCGTCGCCGTGCACTGCGCGATCGGCGTCGGCCCGCTCCGGGCCGGCGCCCCCAACCGGGTGCTGGCCACCGTCGACGGCCCGGACCGGTACGGCTTCACCTACGGCACCCGGGCCGGCCATCTGGCCCGCGGCGAGGAGACGTTCCTGGTCGAACTGGAGGCGGACGGGGCGGTCTGGTTCAGCGTGACCGCCTTCAGCCGTCCGGTCGCCCGGTACGCCCGGCTGGCGGGGCCGCTGCTGCCGCTCGCGCAACGGGCCTTCGCCCGGCGCTGCGGCCGGGTCCTGGCCCGGATCGCGGCGGACGCGGGGTAACGCCTTGGCCCGACGGGCGGGCCGTCCGACATGATCACCCGGTGATGCGCACACAGTCGGCCCCCGACGTCACCGCGGGGCAGCCGTGACCAGCTTCCTGACCCACCGGGCCCGGGTGCACGACGAGCGGCTGCCGGCGCGCCGCCGGTTCAACGCCCTGCGGACCTGCCTGACCTGCTTCGCGCCGTACGGCTTCCGGGCCACCTACCACCACCTCACGCTCAGCGCCCGGATGCCCCGGCTGCTGGAGGCCGACCCGGACTCGCTGGTGCGGGCCGTGGAGGAACTGCACGAGGCACGGGTCCTGTGGCTGGCCGGGGCGCAGGAGTACGCGGCGCGGCGCCGGGCGGAGAAGCGGGCCGGGCGGCGGCAACCGCCCGAGCCGGTGTGGTGGAACCGCCCCTGGTGGGGCGCACCGGACGCGGCCTGGCGGGCGGACCCCTTCCTCCACCCGCCGCTGCGGCTGCCCGACTACGTCCGTCGGCAGAACGCGCTGCTGGACGGCGCCGAACTGCCCGGCTGCCCGGCCTGCGGGGACGAGGAGCCGGTGCTGTCGCGCTCGACCGGCCACGGCCTGGCCGAACTCTGCCGGACCTGCGCCTGGGTGCGGCAGCCGTGCCCCTGCGGACGGTGGCACAGCTTCGAGCCCGCCCTGCGGGTCGGCTGGAACCGCATCTGGCAACGGCAGCACCTGATCGGCGACGCCACGCCGAACCCGCGCTGGCCCGGCGTGCAGGGGCCGGCCCGGGTCGAGCGGCTGGCGGTGTACGAGGTCTCCCGCCCGTGGGGTTTCCGCTCCGCACGGTGTGTGGCGCCCGGGCGCTGAACCGGCGCGGGCAGCTGCCGGCAGAGGCGGCCACCGGCGCGCGGCCGCGGAATACCCCGTCGGGGCGCGCGGTTGTCGCGAGCACGTGATCGGTAGCGCCGCCTCCGGAAGGGAAGGAATCGCGAGATGAGCAGCACGGTCGAGCTGACCAAGGAGAACTTCGACGACATCGTCCCGGGTCCGGAGGGCCAGGACTTCGTCCTCATCGACTTCTGGGCCGGGTGGTGCGGGCCGTGCCGCCAGTTCGCCCCGGTGTACGAGAAGGCGGCCGAGCGCCACACGGACCTCGTCTTCGCCAAGGTGGACACCGAGGCGCAGGTGGAGCTGGCCGCCGCGTTCGGGATCCAGTCGATCCCCACGCTGGCGATCATCCGTGAGGGCGTGCTCGTCTTCTCGCAGGCCGGTGCGCTGCCGGAGTCGGTGTTCGAGGACCTGATCGGCCAGGCCAGGAAGCTGGACATGGCCGAGGTGAAGCGCAAGGTGGCGCAGGAGCAGGCGGCCGGGGGCCAGGCCTGACCCGCCCGGGCGTCCGGGCGTCCGTTCGTCCGAGGGCCCGGGGAGTCGCGCTCCCCGGGCCCGGCCGCTCGGAAATCCGGACGAAGTCCGGCCGGGGTCGGTCCTAGAGTCGTCCGCGACGGAGATCCCGCCCGACCGCGAGGAGCGACCCACCATGAGCACGTTCGTACTGGTCCCCGGTTTCTGGCTCGGCGCCTGGGCCTGGGACGAGGTCGCCGCGCCGCTGCGCGCCGCCGGGCACACCGTCCACCCCGTGACCCTGCCCGGGCTGGCGGAGCGCGCGGGCGAGGCCGAGCCGATCGGGCTGGCGGAGCACATCGCCGCGCTGGCCGACCTGCTGGTCCGCGAGGACCTTTGGGAGGTGGTGCTGGTCGCGCACAGCGGTGCCTGCGCCCCGGCCGGCGGTATCGCGGACCGGATGCCGGAGCGGATCCGCCGGGTGGTCTACCTGGACAGCGGCCCGATGATCGACGGCGGTTCGCTGTACGACCTCTGGCAGCCCGACCACCGTGCGGCGGCCGATGCCTCGGTGGTCGACGGCCGCCTCCCGATGCCCTCCTGGGCCGACCTCGCCGCCGACGGCGCCGACGTGGAGGGCCTGGACGAGGCCGCGCTCGCCCGGATCCGCGAGCGGGCCACCCCGCACCCGGCCGGGGCGTACCGGGACCGGCTGCGGCTGACGGGCGCCTCGGCCGCGCTGCCGCAGGCGCTGGTGACCTGTTCCTTCCCGCTCGCCCAGGTGCAGGCGATGATCACGGCCGGGCACCCGTGGTTCGCCGGGCTCGACGGGCCGAACTGGGAGCTGCGCGAACTGCCCACCGGGCACTGGCCGATGTTCTCCCGCCCGGCCGACACGGCGGCGGTGCTGGCCGAGCTCGCGGCGCTCTGACCCGCCCTCGGCTCCCACCCGCCCTCGACTCGGGCCCGTCGGCGGGTTCGACTGCGCGAAGCCCCGCCGGCGTCGCAGGATGGGCACGGCGCCGGGCACGCGGCCCGGCGCCCGTCCGGCCGGGGGCCGGATCCCACGGGAAGGCGAGCCCCTGCGGATGCACGCGGAGCGCGAGAAGTGGCCGCCGGAGGCCGTTCGGGTCAGGCTCGGGTACGAGACGAACGGCAGCCGCGGGCCGACCTCCCGGAAGGTCGCCCTCACCGGCGCGCCGGCCGACGCCCGGCGCGCCCGGCTGCTCGACGTCCGCGACCACACGCCCGTCACCCTGGCCCTGCGGGCCGGGGTGGCCATCGACACCACGGAGGACCGGGTATGACCAGCAGCGCCGAGGAGTACGACGTCATCGTCCTGGGGGGCGGCCCGACCGGCGAGAACGTCGCCGACCGGACGGCCTCCGCCGGGCTGCGCACGGTCGTCGTTGAGGCCGAACTGGTCGGCGGCGAGTGCTCGTACTGGGCCTGCATGCCGAGCAAGGCGCTGCTGCGCCCGGTGGCCGCGCTGGCCGAGGCCCGCGCGGTGGCGGGCTCCCGGGAGGCGGTCGGCGGCAGGCGGCTGGACCCGGCCGCGGTGCTGGCCCGGCGGGACTCCTTCACCTCGCACTGGAACGACGACGGCCAGGTGCAGTGGCTGCGGGACGCCGGCATCGAGCTGGTGCGCGGCCACGGCCGGCTGGCGGGCGTGCGGACCGTCACCGTGGAGGCCGAGGACGGCACCGAACGGGTGCTCACCGCCCGGCACGCCGTCGCCGTGTGCACCGGCAGCCGTCCCGTGCTGCCCACGGGCGTGCCGGGGCTGGCGGAGGCCCACCCGTGGACCAACCGGGAGGCGACCGCCGCTCCGGCCGTGCCCGGGCGGCTGGCGGTGGTCGGCGGCGGCGTGGTCGGGGTGGAGCTCGCGACCGCCTGGCGGGCGCTCGGCTCCGAGGTGGTGCTGCTGGTGCGCGGCGACCACCTGCTGCCGCGGATGGAACCGTTCGCGGGCGAGCTGGTCGCGGAGGGCCTGCGCGAGGCCGGGGTGGACCTCCGGTTCGGGACGGAGGCCACCGCGCTGGAGCGGGCGGACGGCGCCGGGCCGGTGGTCCTGACGCTCGGTGGCGGCGAGCGGCTGACCGTGGACGAGGTGCTGTACGCGACCGGACGGGCCCCGCGCACCGCCGACGTCGGGTTGGAGCAGGTCGGGCTGAAGCCGGGCGGCTGGCTGGAGGTGGACGACAGCTGCACCGTGCTCGGCGTCGACGGCGAGTGGCTGTACGCCGCCGGGGACGTCAACCACCGGGCGCTGCTCACCCACCAGGGCAAGTACCAGGCCCGGATCACGGGCGCGGCGATCGTGGCCCGCGCCCAGGGGCGTGCGCTGGACACCTCCCGCTGGGGCGCGCACGCCGCGTCGGCCGACAGCGCGGGCGCGCCGCAGGTCGTGTTCACCCATCCGGAGGTCGCCGCCGTCGGACTGACCCTGGCGGCGGCCGAAGGGGCCGGTCTGCGGGTCAAGGCCGTCGACCACGACTTCGGCGCCGTCGCCGGGGCCTCGCTGTACGGCGACCACTACCGCGGCCGGGCCCGGGTGGTCTTCGACCTGGACCGCGAGGTGCTGGTCGGCGCCTGCCTGGTCGGCCCCGGGGTCGCCGAACTGCTGCACTCGGCGACCGTCGCCGTGGTCGGCGAGGTGCCGATCGACCGGCTCTGGCACGCCGTGCCCTCCTACCCGACGATCAGCGAGGTGTGGCTGCGGCTGCTGGAGGGCTGCCGGGGGTGAGCCGGGCGGGTGAGCCGGACGCACGGGTGAGCCGGACGCACGGGCCTTCCTGGTGAGCGGGCCTTCCGGGTGATCGGGCGCGGCGAGATGTGGCCACCGGTGGACGGCGGGACACTGGGCGCCGGGGGCCGTCCCGGGGGGCCGTACTCGTCACCAGGTGGTGTGGGGCATGACCGAAGTGCTGTTGGCCGTCGGAACCGAGAAGGGCCTCTTTCTCGGCCGCAGCCGCGACCGGCTGGACTGGGAGTTCAGCGGGCCGCACTTCCGGATGAACGCGATCTACTCCGTCTCCATCGACCGCCGCGACGGCCGCACCCGGTTGCTGGTCGGCGCCGACAGCAGCCACTGGGGGCCTTCCGTCTGGCGCTCCGACGACCTCGGCGCCACCTGGTACGAGCCGCCGCGGCCGGCGATCCGCTTCCCCGAAGCCACCGGCGCCTCGCTCACCAGGGTCTGGCAGCTCCAGCCGGCCGGCCCGGAGGCCCCCGGCGTCGTCTACGCGGGCACCGAGCCCGCCGCGCTGTTCCGCTCCGAGGACGGCGGCGAGACCTTCCGCCTGGTCGAGTCGCTCTGGAACCACGCGCACCGGACCGACTGGGGCGCCGGCTACGGCGGCCAGGGCCTGCACACCGTCGTCACCGACCCCCGCGACCCGCAGCGGCTGCTGGTCGCCGTCTCCACCGGCGGCGTCTACCGCAGCAAGGACGGCGGCGACAGCTGGGAGCCCGCCAACACCGGTCTGCGCGCCGAGTTCCTCCCGGAGGAGGGCCAGTACCCCGAGTTCGGCCAGTGCGTGCACAAGATCGCCCCCGACCCCGTCGACCCCGACCGGCTGTACCTGCAGAACCACGGCGGTGTCTACCGCAGCGACGACTGGGGCGCGAGCTGGCGCTCCGTCGCCGACGGACTGCCCGCCGCGTTCGGCTTCGCCGTCGCCGCCCACCCGCGCCGGGGCGACACCGCCTACCTGTTCCCGCTCAGCGGCGCGGACGACCGCATCCCGCCCGACCACCGTTGCCGGGTCTTCCGCACCACCGACGGCGGCACCAGCTGGCAGCCGCTCGCCGACGGCCTGCCCGGCGAGGACCACTACGGCATCGTGCTGCGCGACGCGCTGCGCACCGACGACGCCGAACCGGCCGGGATCTACTTCGGCAACCGGACCGGCGACGTCTACGGCAGCCACGACGAGGGCGAGAGCTGGTCGTTGCTGACTTCCCACCTGCCGGACGTGCTCTGCGTCCGCGCCGCGGTGGTGGCCTGACAATTCGGTTGCCCCCGGGAGCGCTCTCGTCGACCATGACAGCGGACGAACGACCGTACGAATGGGGCTTGGTGTGACCGAGACGGATTTGATGATCGGGCGTAACGGCGAGGGCGTACCGGTGGTGCGCTACCTCCCGGGCGAGCGGGAGGGCCGGCCCTGGGCCGACCTGCTGGAGGTGGTGGACGAGACCGGCGGCATCGACCCGGTGGAGTTCGTGCGCACCGAGATGGCCGGGTGGGTGGTCTCCGGGACGCCCGAATTCGGCCTCGCCCTGCTGGAGCACGGCGCCACCGTGCTCCGGCACGCCCACGCCATGCGGCGCGACCTGGTCGCCGACCCGCCGCCCGCCGACTGGACCGGGGCCCCGCTGCACGGCGGCCTGCGGGCCGTGCCCTGCGACCGCGCGCCCGAGGACCTGTTCGAGGCCTGGCGGGCCGCGTTCGCCCCGGGGCACCCGGACCACTTCGCGGGCGACGACCGGCAGGCGCTGGCGGAACGGATCGCCCCGCTGCTCGCCGGCGAGGTCATCGGGCCGGTGCTGCCGTCCAGCCTGCTCGCCGTGGACGCGCAGGACCGGGTGGTGGCCGGGATCGTCCTCACCGACCGCGGCGGCCTGCCGTGGATCGCCGACGTCTTCCGGCACCCGGAGCTCGGCTACCGGGGCCTCGGCGCGGACCTGCTGCGCCGCGCCCTCGCCGACGCCGCCGAACGCGGGCTCGTCGAGGTGCAGTTGGCCGTCACCGACGGCAACCCGGCCCGCCGGCTCTACGAGTCCCTGGGCTTCGAGCTGCTGAGCACCGCGCTGACCGTGATCGTGCCGGAGAAGGGCTGACGGCCACCGGGCCCTGTCCGGCCGGTCTCGGGGGGATCGGCCCGCGATCGGCCGGACAGGGCCTACGGCCGGGCCAGCTCCAGGACGGCTATCCCGGCCAACACGGTGAGGCTGGCGCTCAGCCGCAGACGGCCGAGCCGCTCGCGGAACACCACGGTGGCGATCAGGGCGGCGATCACGATGCTCGTCTCGCGCAGCGCCGCGATCGTCGCCAAGTCCCCCCGGGACTGCGCCCACACCACCAGGCCGTAGGCCGTCAGCGAGAGCACGCCTCCCGCGATCCCCACCGGCACCACCTTGCCGACCCCGGTCAGCAGCGAACGGCCGCGCCGGGCCCAGGCGATCAGCGCGAGCGTCGGCCCCTGCAACAGGAACAGCCAGGCCACATAACCGCCGACCGTCCCGGCGTGCCGGACGCCGCTGCCGTCCAGCACCGTGTAGACGGCGATCATCACGCCCGTCCCGGCGGCGGCCCCGAGCGCGGGCAGTTGCGCCCGCCCCGGGACGCCCTTGGCGAAGGCCAGCCCGATCAGGCCGCAGGAGATCACCACCACGCCCAGCAGCTCGCCCGCGCCCGGGTGCTGACCGAGCACGGTGGCCGACAGCAGGGCCACCAGCAGCGGCGCCGAGCCGCGCGCGATCGGGTACATCTGCCCGAAGTCGCCCAGCTGGTAGGCGCGTAGCAGCAGGACCGTCGACGTCGTCTGGACGGCGACCGAGGCCAGCAGGTACGGCCAGGACGAGGCCGCCGGCAGCGGGTTGAGCAGCACCAGGGCGAGCGCGCACGCGGTGTAGGTCAGGTTGATCAGCGCGAAGCCGACCAGCTTGTCCGCGATCCGGTGGGCCAGGCCGTTCCAGACAGCGTGCAGCCCGGCCGCGGCGAGCACGGCCACCGGCACGGCCGGCACGATCTCGGACATGGCGAAGCTCCCCTCCGACGGCCTTCCGGCGATCCGGCACGGCCTGGAACCGAATTCCACGCTACCCTAGCGCCATGGAAGGACATTCCGACATGACGCCCCTGGAGTCCCAGCTCGCCGCGCGGATCCGGGCCCGGCTCGGCGACCTGCGCGGCGCCGAGGCGCGGGTGGCCGAGGTGGTGCTCGACCGGGGCGCCGGCCTGGTGCACCTGAGCGTCAGCGACGTCGCCGCACTGGCCGGCACCGCCCCCTCCTCCGTGGTCCGGGCCTGCCAGCGGCTCGGCTTCCGCGGCTACCAGGAGCTGAAGATCGCCGCCGCCCGGCACTCCCCCGCCACGGCCCCGGCCCCCGCCGACGACGCGCGCGACCCGGCCGCCCGGGCCCTCGCCGACACCCTGCGGGCCGCCCGCGCGGCCCTGGACGGGATCACCGCCACGCTCACCGCCGACGACCTGCGGGCGGCCGCCGAGGTGCTGGCCGGCGCCGGCCAGGTGGTACTGGTCGGCTCCGGACTGTCCGGCGCGGTGGTACTCGACCTCGCCTACCGGCTGCGCGCGCTCGGCCTGCGCGTCGACGCCCCCGCCGACCCGCTCACCGCCCAGCTGGCCGCCGCCCAGCTCCCGCCCGGCGGCGTCTGCTTCGCGGTCAGCCACGGCGGCGCCACCCCGCTGGTGATCGACGCCGCGCGCCGGGCCCGGGCGGCCGGGGCGGCCGTGGTCGCGCTCACCAGCTACGCCCGCTCACCGCTCACCGAGACGGCCACCCACACCCTGGTCGCGGGCGGGCAGGACCTGGTCTTCGGCCTGGAGACCACGGCCAGCCGGCTCGCCCACCTGGCCGCCGTCGACGCGCTGGCCCAGACCCTGCTGGCGCTGCGCGGGCGACCCGCCGAACAGGCCCTCGGCCTCTCGGCGGACATCACCGCGGACCACACGTACTGACCGCGGCGGGCGTCCGGCGGCGACGGCAGCCCGGAGCCGTCGGAGGCGCTGTGTAGGCTCGCGGGCATGGCGAGGGTGACACGGGACGATGTGGCGCGGGTGGCGGGGACGTCCACGGCGGTCGTGAGTTATGTGATCAACGACGGGCCGCGGCCGGTGGCGCCCGCGACCCGGGCGCGGGTGCTCGCGGCGGTCGAGGAGCTCGGCTACCGCCCCAACCGGGTCGCCCAGGCGATGGCACGGCGGCGGACCAACCTGCTCGGCATGGTCGTGCCGGACGCCCGCCAGCCGTTCTTCGCCGGGCTCGCGCACGCCGTCGAGCAGGCCGCCGCCGACCACGGCCGGCTCCTGCTGATCGGCAACTCCGACTACGTGGACGAGCGCGAGGCGCACTACATCCGCGCGTTCCTCGGCATGCAGGTCGACGGGCTGATCCTGGTCACCCAGGACCCGGCCACCCCCGGGCTCACCGGCTTCGACGTGGGTGACGGCACCTCGGTCGTGCTGCTGCACCACCGGGCGGAGACCGCCGACGGCGTCGCGGTGGTGGCGGACGACGAGGGCGGCGCCCGCGAGGTGGTCCGGCACCTGCTCGGGCACGGCCACGCCGAGGTGCACTGCTTCGGCGGCACCCTCGCGCTCAGCCCGCACGACCCGGTCACCGGGCGGACGGCCGGCTGGGCCGCCGCGCTGGCCGAGGCCGGGCTGGCGACCGAGGGGCGGCTGGTGCCGGCGCCGTTCGACCGCGTCCGGGCGCACGCCGAGGCGCTCGCCCTGCTGGCCCGGCCCGACCGGCCGTCCGCCGTGTTCTGCACGACCGACGACCAGGCGATCGGCCTGCTGCGGGCCGCCGACGACCTGGGCATCCGGGTGCCGGAGCAGCTCGCGGTGGCCGGTTTCGACGACATCGCCGAGGCGGTGATCGCCGGCCCGGCGCTGACCACCGTCGCGACCGCGCAGGACGAGATGGCCCGCGCCGCGGTGGACCTGGTCCTCGGCGGGGCCGAGCGGCGCTCCACCGGCGCGCGGACCTTCCCGGCCCGGCTGGTGCTGCGACGCACCTGCGGGTGCCCGGCGCCGGAGCGGGCGACCGCGGGCGCAGCCGCGATCTGACTCCGCGTCACGCGCGCTCCGGTTCGGTCGAGGCGCTGCCGGGCCGCCCACCACCGCGCGGGCGCACCGGTCAGCGGAGTTCGTCCGCGAGGAGGTCCATCAGCAGGTTGTCGTGCCAGGTGCCGTCCGGGCCGCGCTCGTACTGGCGCATGGTGCCGACGGAGCGGAAGCCGACCTTCGCGTAGCAGCGGATCGCGGCCGTGTTGTCGGCCGCCGGATCGATGATCAGCCGGTGGTAGTGGTGGTGGTCGACGAGGTGGCGGGCCAGCGTGCGGACGGCGTCGGCGCCGAGGCCGACGCCGTGGACCTCCGGGTCGAGGTAGATGTCGATGCCGGCGTGCCGGTACTCGTCGTCGTTGTTGGCGTACCACTGGATGGCGCCGACGATCTTCCCGCCCACCTCGACGGCGAGGGTCTCGGTGTCGGGCTCCTCCAGGTCGCTGGCGACGGCGTCGGCGAGGTCGTCACCGCCCCGCCAACGGGCGAACACCTCGGGCGTGCCGCGGATGGCCGCGAGCGCCGGGATGTCGTCGGTGTCGGCGGTGCGGAGGGTCACCAGGGTGCCGTGCAGAATCGTCCCCATATGGGGCATGTTGGCACGGAAACAGGCATCCGGCGAGCTGTTTTCCGGTATTCCCCGCGATCGCCCGCACCCCCTCCGAGCAGCGACGATGCTCCACCGCGAAGCACTCGCCGAGAGCGGGCCCCGGGGCGGGGCCAAGGCCCGCCCGCGGCCGGGGCTCAGGCCTCCGGTTCACCCAGCGGGCCGAGCCACACGGCCGTGACCCCGCTGACGTAGCGGGCGCCGCAGTGGTCGTCGGGGACGACGAGCTGCGGGCCGGCGGCGTCCAGCGGGGCGCCGTCCATGCTGGTGGCCAGCAGGATCCGCTGGCCGCCGAAGTCGGGGTCGATCTCGGCCCAGGAGACGACGGCCCGGTGGCCGTCCGCGCCGCTGACCGACAGCAGGAAGCGCAGCCGCTGCTTGCGGCCGGAGAAGTCGATCCGGGGCCGGGCCGCGCACAGCACGTCCCAGAGCGCGGGCCCCTCGTAGTCGTGCCGCTGCTCGCCCTCGGCCAGGCAGTCGAAGCTGACCTCGACGCGGTGCGCGGGGAGGGCGCGCAGCTGGTCGACCGACAGCTCGGCGGGCCGGTCGAAGTGGCCGTGCAACCGGACGGTGGGGCTCGACGGGGTCATGGCGCTCCCTCCTCCCGGGCCGCGCCGCCGCGACCCGGGAGGGGGTTACCCGAGGGAGGGCCCGGGCATTCGCAGCTGCGGCACCGAAAGGATGATTTCAGCGGTATCTGCGATGGGTGAAGCCGCTTACCGCCAGCAGCTGCGATGGCACGGGCGGGCATGTCCGAGGAGACGGCTCGACGCGCCCCGCACCGGCGGAAGCCGATCGAAGCCGGCGGAAACCGCTGGAAGCAGCACCGCAATCGGGTGGACGACTGGTTCCGCACACCCGCCGAGGGGCCCACGCTGGATGATCCGACAAGAAGAATCACTGCCGCATGACTTGCATTTACGATGCCCAAGAGCACCTGAACCTTGCACTTGCGAGGCACAGCCGGGCGCGGCACGCAAGGGCGAGAGCGAGATGAGCGAGAGATGATCGTCGGCGACCTGCTGCACCTCGACGACCTGGACATCCGCCTGGCCTGGGGCACCCCGGACCTGCTCGACCGCCCGGTCACCGGGCTCAGCTCCACCGACCTCCAGGACCCGGCCCGCTACCTCCAGCCCGGCGAACTCGTCCTCACCGGCCTGGTCTGGTGGCGGCCCGCCGACGCCTCCGGCGCGCTGCGCTTCGCCACCGCCCTGCGCAGCGCGGGCGTGGCGGCGCTGCTGGCCGGCGAGGGCACCCACGGCAGCGTCCCGGACAGCCTCGCCGACGCCTGTCGCACCCACGGCATCCCGCTGCTGACGGTGCCCGCCGGAGTCAGCTTCCGCGCCGTCACCGACCGCGTCTACCTGCGGCTCTGGGGGGACCTGCGGGTCGGCGCCCAGGACACCGCGGCAATCCCGGAGACCGTCCGGCACGAGCTGCTCGACCTGCTGCACGCGGACGCCGGGGCCGGCGAGGTGCTGGCCCACGCGGTCGGCCGGCTCGGGGTCCCGGACTGCTCGATCACCACCGCCGGCGGCCGGGCCGTCGCCGCCACCGCCGCACCCGCACCCGCACCCGCCAATGCCGCACCTACCACCGCCGCATCCGTCCCGCCCGCCGGGCGCGGCGACACCGGGCTGCCCGTCGGGCCCCAGGACGGCTCGCCGTTCGACGGTTGGCGGCTGCGCCCGCACCTGCGCTCGGCGGCGGCCGAACCGGCGCTCCAGTCCCTGGCCGAACTGCTCGCCCCGCTCGCCGCCCGTGCCCACGCCGACGCGAGCGCGCGGCGCCGGGCCGCCGGGCGGCTACTGGACGCGCTCGCCGGGGAGGCCGGGCTCACCGAGCCGCTCGCCGCCTGCGGGCTGGGCGGGGCCGAGTCGCTGGTGGCGGTCACCGCGCGGATCGACGGCGGCCGGGCGGGCGAGGCGGGTGCCGCGCCGGGCGACGGCCCGCCCGCCGCCTGGGCGGCGCACGCACTGGCCGAGGCACTGCACTCGCTCGGCGCGCCGTACGCCGCCGGGACCGACCGCGACGGGCGGTCCGCCGCGCTGGTCGCCGCGCCGGTCGAGCAGGTCGCCGAACGGCTGCGCCGGGCCCGGCCCGCGCTGCAGAGCCGGCTGACCGGCCGGCGCACCCTGCGGGTCGGCGTCGGCCCGGCCGCCCCGCCCGCCCCCGCCGCACTGCGGGCGGCGCTGGTGCAGGCCCGCTACGTCCTGGAGGGCTCGGCCGGCCCGGTCGGCAGCGCCGCCGAACTGGACTCGCTGGACGGACTGCTGCGCGGCATCCCGCCGGAGGTGACGGCCGCCTTCCACGTCCGGCTGCTGGCCCCGCTGGCCGCCCACGACCGGGAGAACAGCGTCTCGCTGCTGGGCACCCTGGCGGTCTTCCTGGACCACGACGGCTCGTGGGCGCGGACGGCCGAGGCGCTGTGCATCCACGTCAACACCGTGCACTACCGGATCCGCCGGATCGAGGAGCTGACCGGCCGCAGCCTGGCCAGGCTGCGGGACCGGCTCGACCTGCGGACCGCCCTGCTCTGCGCCCCGCAGCCGGCCCGGGCCCGGGCTCAGGCTCCGGCTCCGGCTCCGGCTCGGTAGATCGCCGAACGGGAGCGGCAGTTGCTGCTGCGGGGAGCGGCGCGGGGGGGGGACCGACTGAGGGGCTCGGGGCTTCAGGAATTCAGGGTGTGTCGTCGAGGCGCAGCCGGGCACTGACCTCGCCGAGGCTTTCGGCGAGCACGGCCAGCTGCTCGCGGGTGAGCACGTCGATCAGCAGCTCGCGGACCAGGGCGACGTGCCCGGGTGCGGCCTGCCGCAGCGACTCCCGCCCCTGGTCGGTGAGTTCGGCGATGACGCCGCGCACGTCGCTGGGACAGGAGCGGCGGGCGACCAGGCCCATCCGCTCCAGCTGGGTGACCTGGTAGGTGAGGCCGCTCTTGGAGGTGACCAGCTTGTCGGCGAGTTCGGTCATCCGCAGCGCGTGGGCCGGGGCCGCGGACAGGTGCACCAGGATCTCGTACTGCTGGTGCGAGAGGCCGGAGTCCTCCTTGAGCTGGCGCTCCAGTCGGCGGTTGAGCAGGTTGCTCGCGACGACGAAGCCCCGCCAGGCAGCCATCTCGTCCTGGTCCAGCCAGCGGGGTTCGTTCAGTGTGGACATGTGGTGAAGTCTACTCCTGTTGTTCAAATTCGAACGAAGGTGTACGGTCAGCGAGTAGAGGTTCAAATTTGAACTACTCTTCTGAGCCACCCGTTCCGTTCGACCCAGGAGGAGGACGCCATGAGCACCGCGGCCCCCGAGCGTATGCCCGCCCTGTACCTCTCGCACGGCGCGCCGCCGCTCGCCGACGACCCGGTCTGGCCCGGCGAACTGGCCGCCTGGTCCGCCGACCTGCCCCGGCCCAAGGCCGTCCTGATGGTCTCCGCCCACTGGGAGGAGGCACCGCTCGCCCTCGGCGCCGTCACCACCGTGCCGCTGGTGTACGACTTCTGGGGCTTCCCCGAGCACTACTACCAGGTCCAGTACGCCGCTCCCGGCGCACCGGCGCTCGCCGACCGCGTCCGCAAGCTGCTGCGCGCCCCCGGCACGCCCGTCCAGGACATCCCCGACCGCGGCCTCGACCACGGCGCGTACGTCCCGCTGGTGGAGATGTTCCCGGAGGCCGACATCCCCGTCCTCCAGATCTCCATGCCCACGCTCGACCCGCAGCGACTGCTGGAGATCGGCCGCCGGCTCGCCCCGCTGCGCGACGAGGGCGTGCTGATCGTCGGCAGCGGCTTCTTCACCCACAACCTGCGGGCGCTCAGCAACGACGGCCGGATCAGCTCGGTGATGGCCGAGTTCGACGACTGGGGCCGGCGCGCCCTGGACGCCCATGACCTGGACGCGCTGCTCGACTTCGAGCGCAAGGCCCCCGCCGGACGGCTCGCCCACCCGCGCACCGAGCACTTCGCCCCGCTCTTCGTCACCCTCGGCGCCGGTGAGGCCGACCTCGGCAGCCAGCGCAGCGTCATCGACGGGTTCTGGATGGGGCTCGCCAAGCGGTCGATCCAGCTGGGCTGACCGGGCTCGCCGTAACCGAGAGTCACAGCGCGCAGCAGGTGAAGCGCTCGCCGATGTGCTCGGGCTGCTCGGCCTCGTCGACCAGGGCGACCGCGTAGTCCGGCACCGAGATCCGGCTGCGCCCGGCAGCATCCGTGAGCAGTTGCTCCAGGCCCGTCCGGTAGCGGCCGGTCCGCTCCCCCGGGCCGATCTCGGCGGCCGGGCTGAGCACCGTCCAGCGGACGTCGGAGACCGCCCGGTAGTAGTCCAGCGCCGCGCCGTGCGCGTGCATGATCTCCAGCACCGGCTCCGGCAGTCCCGGCGCGTCCCAGACCCGCACCCCTGGCGCGGTCTCCAGGCTGCCCGCGCCACCGACCGCGATCAGCCGGGGTGCGGCGTCGCCGAGCGAGCGCAGGCCCTCCACCAGCGACCGCGCGGCCGGCTCGATCAGCGCCAGGTGGCCCGGGCCGTCGCCGCCGCCGACCGCGCTCACCAGGACGTCCTGGCCGGCCGCCACCCGGGCCACCTGGGCCCGATCCAGGACGTCCGCGCGTTCGACGAAGGCCGCCTCACCCCGGTAGTGGTCCGGGTCGCGGACCACCGCGGTGACTTCGTGCCCGCGCGCGGCCGCCTCCGCGACGGCGGCGCTGCCGATGGTGCCGTTGGCGCCGATCACGGCGATCCTGGCCATGGGGTACCTGCCTGTCTCTCGGGTGGTGGGGTCGGGGAAAATCGCCGCGACGTGGCATCAGCCAGGTTCGATTATCGGACGGTTCCACTGCGACGGCCCGAGACATCGGCCTGTCGTGTGACGGGTGCACCGGGCGGGGCGAAACGAACGGCCGCCGGGTCCTCGTGGACTCGGCGGCCGTTCGTTCAGGCGGTGGCCCAGGCGGTGGCCCGAACGTTGGCTCAGGCGTTGGCTCAGGCGTTGCCGGTGGCGATGCGCTCGGCCTGGCTGCGCTCGACGCACAGCTCGTTGCCCTCGGGGTCGCCCAGGGTGACCCAGCCCTTGCCGTCCGGGGTGCGGTGGTCGCCGAGCACCGTCGCGCCGAGCGCGACCAGGCGCTCCACCTCCTCGTCCCGGCTGCGGTCCTGCGGCTGGAGGTCGAGGTGGACCCGGTTCTTCACCGACTTGCCGTCGGGCACCCGGATGAACAGCAGCGAGGCGCCGGCGGACTGCACCACCGCCTCCTCGTCACCCGGGTTGTCGTCCTCGGCCAGGGTGCCGTCCAGCGCCTGGGCCCAGAACTGCGCGAGGCCGTACGGGTCGGCGCAGTCGATCGTCACGTGTCGTACCAGAGATCCCATCCGGCTACTCTGACCTGCCGTGTTCGGTTCCGTCCAGCCTTTTCCTGGAGTGCCGGTGACCGTCCGACGGGAACTCCGGCGGCAAGGCCGTCAGCACCTCCTGGAAGGCGTAGCCGCTCTTCTCCGCGACCCGGCAGGAGGCCGGGTTGTCCACCTGGTGCAGCAGGTCGATCCGGACCAGGCCATCGTCGGCGAGCACGTCGAAGGCCCAGGCGGTGAGCGCCACCACCGCGCGCGGGGCCACCCCCCGGCCGCGGGCGGCGGCCGCCGTCCAGTAGCCCACCTCGGCCGCCTCCCCGCCCGGGGTGCCGCGCTTGAGCGCGACGTTGCCGAGCAGTTCGCCCGTGCCGGGCTCCAGCACCGCGAGGCTGTACCGGCGGCCCTCCGCCCGGCCCCGGTACTGCAACCCGAGCCAGTGCGCGGCCTCCTCGGCGTTCCCCACCGGGACGCGGGTGAAGCGGCGCAGCGTCTCGTCCCGGTACGCCGCTATCAGGGCCGGTGCGTCCGCGTCCTCGAAGGGGCGCAGCAGCAGGCCCTCGGCCCTCGGGTGCGCGGTGGCGGGGGCGGTCACCGCAGTCCCCCGGCCTCGTGGAGGGTGCCCGGGTCGTCGGTCGCTCATGGTGCTTCTCCCCGTGGGTGTGTGGCCGTTCGCCGCGATCTTCCCAGCAGGAGGCCGGCCGGCCCACCGCATTGGTCGCCCGTCCGTTCGCGACGGGCTCAGCAGACGGAATCCGCCCCTTCCGCCCGACTTTCACCCTCCTTCCGCCCTTCCGCAGGTGACACCCCCGATCGGGGGTGTCCGGCGGGCGGCCGGGAGAGGACAGTGGGCGCATGCAGATTCCACTCTCCGTGATGGACTTCCTCGACCGGGCCGAGCTGGTCTACGGCGACCGGGTCGGCATCGTCGACGAGCCGGTGCAGCCGGCCGAATCCTGGGGCGAGCTGAGCTACCGCCGGGTCGCCGAACTGGCCCGGGCGCAGGCGGCCGGGCTGGACCGGCTGGGCGTCGGGCCGGGCGAGCGGGTCGCCGTCGTGTCGCACAACTCGGCCCGGCTGCTGACCTCCCTGTTCGGGGTGAGCGGGCACGGGCGGGTGCTGGTCCCGGTGAACTTCCGGCTGAAGGCCGAGGAGGTGGCGTACATCGTCGAGCAGAGCGGCGCGTCCGTCCTGCTGGTCGACCCCGAACTCGCCGACGCGCTGGACGGGGTGGCGGCCAAGCACAAGTTCGTGCTCGGCGCGGACAGCGACGCGCTGCTGCACGACTTCGACAACTCCCCCCGGCGGTACGAAATCGCCGAGAACGACACCGCCACGATCAACTACACCAGCGGAACCACCGCCCGCCCCAAGGGCGTTCAGCTCACCCACCGCAACATCTGGCTGAACGCGGTACTGATGGGCCTGCACTACGGCGTCGGCGACCGGGACGTCTACCTGCACACCCTGCCGATGTTCCACGCCAACGGCTGGGGCCTGCCGTTCGCCCTCACCGGGCTCGGCGCCCGGCACATCGTGCTGCGCAAGGTGGACGGCGCGGAGATCCTGCGCCGGGTCGAGCGGCACGGGGTGACCTTCCTCAGCGGCGCGCCCGCCGTGGTCCAGATGGTGCTGGACGCGGCCGCCGAGTGGGACGGCCCGGTGCCGGGCCGGGACCGGGTGCGGATCGTGGTGGCCGGCGCGCCGCCGCCGACCTCGGTGGTGCAGCAGGTCGAGTCCGAGCTGGGCTGGGAGTTCATGCAGCTCTACGGCCTGACCGAGACCTCCCCGGCGGTCACGGTCAACCGCTCGCGCGCCGAGTGGGACGCCCTGCCCGCCGCCGAACGGGCCGAGAAGCTGGTGCAGGCGGGCGCCCCGGCGCTCGGCACCCGGCTGCGGGTCGACGCCTCCGGCGAGGTCCTGGTGCGCTCCAACACCGTGCTGGACGGCTACTGGCAGCAGCCCGCGGCCACCGCCGACGCCCTGCGGGACGGCTGGTTCCACACCGGCGACGGCGGCGTCCTCGGCCAGGACGGCCAACTGACCATCTCGGACCGGAAGAAGGACGTCATCATCAGCGGCGGGGAGAACGTCTCCTCGATCGAGGTGGAGGACTGCCTGTACGGCCACCCGGCGGTCGCCGAGGCCGCGGTGATCGGAGTGCCGCACGAGAAGTGGGGCGAGACCGTCAAGGCGCTGGTGGTCCTCCGAGAGGGCCAGGAGGCCGTCACCGAGGCCGAGTTGATCGCGCACTGCAAGCAGCGGCTGGCCGGCTACAAGTCGCCCACCTCGGTGGAGTTCCGGGCGGCCCTGCCGCGGACCGCCACCGGGAAGCTACAGAAGTTCCGGCTGCGCGAGCCGTACTGGACGGGGCGGGATCGGCAGGTCGGCTGAGGCCCGCCACCGGCCGACCGGGCGCGCTCACCGGCCGACCAGGCCGGACTCGCGCGCCGCCAGGGCGAGTTCGGTGCGGTTGCGAACACCGAGCTTGTGCATCGCGGACTTCAGGTAGCCCGTCACGGTGTTGCAGGTGAGGCCCAGCCGGGCGGCGATCTCCGGGTTGGTCCGGCCGGTCGCCGCCCAGCGCAGCACCTCGTGCTCGCGCGGGGTCAACGGCCGTACGGGGGCGGCCCGTCGGGGCGGCGCGGAGCGCCAGGCGGCCGCCCCGGCCAGGGCCCGGGTCGCGGTCGCGGCCAGTTCGCCGACGGCGGCGATCCGCACGTCCCCGAACGGGACGACGGCGCGCAGCGACGCGTACACCACGCCGTACACGGTGTCGCCGTGCAGCAGCGGCACGGTGAGCATCGCGTACAGGTCCTCGGCGCTGACGGCGGCGTCGTGGTCGTGCGAGATCGTGGTGGCGGCACGGTAGTCGGGCACCCAACTGGGCGCCCGCTCGGCCAGTGCCCGCCCGCCCAGGCCGGTGCCGGTCGGGACGGCCCGGTCGTGCAGCAGGTCGGCCCGGGTGCCGGCCCAGTGGCGCAGCACCATGCCCGCGTCGCTCCCCCGGGGCCCGGACGGCGGCTGCGGCACGCCGACCAGTCCGACGTCGGCCCCGCACTCGGCCACCACCCGCCGCGCGAGGTCGCCGAGCACGGCGTCCCGCACCAACTCGGCGGCGCGGGCGGCGAGCCCGGGATCGTCCGGGTGCGCCGGGGTGGTGAGGGTGTCCGCGGCCCCGGGGCCCGTCTTCGCCCTTGTCATCGCGAGATTGTCACACGCGGCACGGCCGCTGGCGAGAGTGCTGACGTGGGTGTTCCCCGCGTCTTCGACGGAGTGGCGGGCGCGGCGGCCGGGCCGGGCGTAGGGTGCGGCCGTGGCTTACCGGCGGGTAACGCGCCGGACCCGGAAGGAGGGAACCCGATGACGGACCCGAACACCCCGACGACGCCCGCGGCGGACGTCCTGACCGCGCTGCTGGACGACCTGCGGGCCGAGAGCGCGGCGCTGGACGCCCTGGTGGCCGGGCTGGACCCGGCCGGCTGGGCGCGCCCGACGCCCGCCGAGGGCTGGACGATCGCGCACCAGATCGCCCACCTCGCCTGGACCGACGACTGGACGGCGCTGGCCGCGCGCGACGCGGACGGCTTCGCCGCCGCGCGCGACGAGCGCTTCGGCACGCTGCCGGCCGCCGGCGTCGACCCGGTGGACGAGGGCGCGGCCGGCGGCGCGGCCGCCGCACCCGCGGACCTGCTCGCCCGCTGGCGCGCCGGCCGGGAGGAGGTGTCGGCCGCACTGGCCGCCACCCCGGCCGGCACCCGACTGCCGTGGTTCGGCCCGCCGATGAAGCCCGCCTCGATGGCCACCGCCCGGCTGATGGAGACCTGGGCACACGGCCAGGACGTCGCCGACGCGCTCGGCGCCGCCCGCGAGCCCACCGCCCGACTGCGGCACATCGCCCACCTGGGGCTGCGCACCCTCGGCTTCGCGTTCACCCTGCACGGGCTGCCCGCCCCCGAGTCGCCCGTCCGGCTCGAACTGACCGCGCCCGACGGCGGCCTGTGGACCTTCGGGCCGGACGGCGCCACGGACCGGGTGACCGGACCGGCCCTGGACTTCTGCCTCCTGGTGACCCAGCGCCGCCACCGCGACGACCTCGCCCTCACCGCCACCGGCCCCACCGCGACCGCCTGGCTCCCCATCGCCCAGGTCTTCGCCGGCGCCCCGGGCAAGGGGCGGACGCCCGCCTGAGCCGACCGGGTCGCCATCTGCGGCGGTGCGGACGGCAGGCCTGGAGGCCACCCCCCTGCCCCGCTCAGAGTCCGATCCGCAGCGGGGTGAGCCGGGTGGCGATCAGGTTGGTGGCGCCGCGGTCGCGCTCGATGCGGCCGTGGACCAGCAGGCCGGCCCGGTCGAGGGCCGTACGGCGCTGGGACTCCCAGACCGGGCGGTTGCAGACCACGTTGATCAGGCCGGTCTCGTCCTCCAGGCTGAGGAAGAGCACCCCGCCGGCCGTCGGCGGCCGCTGCCGGTGGGTGACCAGGCCGCCGACCACCACCTCCGATCCCGGTGCCGTGTCCGGGAGTTCGGCGGCGGACAGGGCGCCGCCGCGCTCCAGGCGGGCGCGCAGGTGCTGGAGCGGGTGGCTGGTGGCGGAGGTTCCGGTGGCCCACAGGTCGGCGATGGTCTCCTCGACCGGGCTCATGCCGGGCAGCGGCGGCACCTCCGTCCCGGGGGTGGTCCCCGGGATCAGTGCGGCCGAGATACCGGCGAACGCACCGGCGGTCCACAGCGCCTGACGTCTCGTCAGCCCGAAGCAGTCGAAGGCGCCCGCCGTCGCCAGCGCCTCCAGCGCCGGCGCGGGCAGACCGGTACGGCGCGCGAAGTCCTCCAGGTCGGCGTACGGTTGACCGGCCGCGATCGCCGCGGCCTGCGGGGCGCCGATGCCGCGCACCGTCTCCAGGCCCAGCCGGATCGCCGGCTGCGGGCGGCCCGCGGTCAGCGGCGGCTCCGGCGTCGGCCCCCGGTGCGGCTCCAGGGTGGGGCGCGGCGCGCTGGCGTTGACGTCCACCCCGCGCACCCGCACGCCGTGCCGCCGGGCGTCCGCGACCAGGCTCAGCGGCGAGTAGAAGCCCATCGGCTGGTTGGCCAGCAGGGCGCAGGTGAAGGCCGCCGGGAAGTGGTACTTGAGCCAGGCGCTGGCGTACACCAGGTAGGCGAAGCTGATCGCGTGGCTCTCCGGGAAACCGTAGTTGGAGAACGCCTCGATCTTGCCGTAGACGTCCTCGGCGACCTCCTCGGGGATGCCGCGCTCGGCCATCCCGCCGAGCAGCCGCTCGCGCAGCCGGGCGACCCGCTCGTGCGAGCGCTTGGCGCCCATCGCCTGCCGCAGCCGGTCCGCCTCGGCGGGCGTGAACCCGGCGCAGTCGATGGCGAGTTGCATCATCTGCTCCTGGAACAGCGGCACCCCGAGGGTCTTGCCGAGCGCGTTCTCCATCAACGGGTGCGGGCAGCCGGCCGGTTCGGCGCCCGCCCGGCGGCGCAGGTACGGGTGGACGGAGCCGCCCTGGATCGGGCCGGGCCGGATCAGCGCGACCTCGACCACCAGGTCGTAGAAGTGGTCCGGCTTGAGCCGGGGCAGCGTCGCCATCTGGGCCCGCGACTCGACCTGGAACACGCCGACGGTGTCCGCCCGGCGCAGCATCGCGTACACGCCCGCGTCGCCGTCCGGGATGGTGGCCAGGTCGTAGCGCAGGCCGTGGTGCTCGGCGACCAGGTCGCAGGCGTCGTGCAGCGCGGCGAGCATGCCGAGGCCGAGCAGGTCGATCTTCACCAGCCCGGCGCCGGCCGTGGACTCCTTGTCCCACTGCAGCACCGAGCGCCCGGGCATCCGGGCCCACTCGGTCGGGCAGATCTCGCCGATCGGCTCCCTGGTGAGCACCATGCCGCCCGAGTGGATGCCCAGGTGGCGCGGCAGGCCGTGGAGTTGGCCGGCGAGCGAGAGCACGTCGGCGGGGATCACGGCGTCCGCGCCGGGCGCGGAGCGGAAGTCGGTCTGCCGGCTGAACGCGTCCACCTGGCCCTGCGGGTAGCCGAGCACCCTGGCCGCGTCGCGGATCGCCAGCCGGGGCCGGTAGGTGATCACGTTGGCGACCTGCGCGGCGTGCTCGCGGCCGTAGCGGCGGTAGACGTACTGGATGACCTCCTCGCGGCGGCGGTTCTCGATGTCCAGGTCGATGTCGGGCGGGCCGTCCCGGGCGATGGACAGGAAGCGTTCGAACAGCAGTTTGTAGTGGACCGGGTCGACGGCGGTGATCCCCAGGGCGTAGCAGACCGCCGAGTTGGCGGCCGAGCCGCGGCCCTGGCACCAGATGTCCTGGCTCCGGCAGAAGTCGACGATGTCGTGCACGATCAGGAAGTAGCCGGCCAGGTCGAGGTCGTCGATGACGTCCAGTTCCAGGGCCAGCTGGCGTCGGGCGGCGGCGTTGCCGGGCCCGAAGCGGACCGGGCCGTCGGCGGCGACCAGGGCGCGCAGGTGGCTGATCTCGCTCTCGCCCTCCGGGACGGGGAAACCCGGGAGCTCCGGGTCCAGCCCGGTGAAGTCGAAGGCGCAGGAACGGCCGAGTTCGGCGGTGGCCCGCCGCACCCCCGAGAAGCGGGCCAGCCGGGCGGCCATCTCCCGGCCGGAGCGCAGGTGCGCGGTGCCCGCGGCCCGTGTCCAGCCGACCGCGTCCTGGAGGGTGCGGCGCCCGCGCAGCGCGGCCAGGCTCTGTGCCAGCCGGCCCTGGGCCGGGCCGGCGTGGTGGGCGTTGGTGGAGGCGACCACCGGGAGGCCCTGCTCGGCGGCGAGCGCGGCGAGGGCGTCATTGCGCCGGTCGTCGCCGGGAAGCCACTGGTCGATCAGCTCCACGTGGACGTTGTCGCGGCCGAACGCATCGGTCAGGGTGCGGAGTTGGTGCCCGGCCGTGCCGTCGTCGAGTTTTGCCGGGACGCGGCCGAGGCGGCAGCCGGTGAGCACCGCCCAGTGCCCGTCGTGCGCCCCGGCCAGTGCCGCGAGGTCGTACGCCGGGCGGCCCTTCGCGCCGCCGGCCAGCTGGGCGGCGGCGATCGCGGCGGACAGCCGGCGGTAGCCGGCCGGGTCTCGGGCCAGGACCAGCAAGTGTTCCACCTCTGCGCCGTTGTGACGGATCGTCAGTTCGGCGCCGAACGCGGTGGCCACGCCCGTCCCCCGGGCCGCCTCGGCCAGCCGGACCGCGCCGTACAGGCCGTCGTGGTCGGTGATCGCCAGCGTCTCCACGCCCAGCCGGGCCGCCTCGGCGACCAGGTCCTCCGGGTCGCTGGCGCCGTCCAGGAAGCTGAAGGCGGAGTGGACGTGCAGTTCGGCCCAGGGCTCGCCGCCGTCGCCGGGGGCTCCGGGGGCGGGGGCTCCGGGGACTCCGGGGGCGGGCTCCTCCTGGGCGGGGCGGCGCAGGGGGACGACCGTACGGTCCGGCACGGCGCCGGTCAGGCGGCGGTGCAGCTCGCTCCAGGGGAGGGTGGGGTGGCTGGTGAAGCCCATCGGGGGTCGCCTTCGTTCTCGCGGTTCGTCACCTCTCCCCCCTCGGGTCCCCCTCGGATCCCCCCCTCGGGCCGGCGGCCGTCAGTCGTAGCCGGCCTCCAGGTACCACGCGCCCCCCTCCACCGTGAGCAGCAGCGCCCGGCCACCGCCCAGCACGACCTGGAACCGGGCCCGGCGGCGGGCGAGCGACTGGTCCCACCAGTACTCGACCGCCGGCCAGGGGCCGGTCCAGCCGTCCACCCGCTCCTGTCGCCCCTGTCCCCCACGGCCCGGCCGGCCCTGGAACACCACCAGGGCCGGCCGGGCCGACACCCCCGCCCGGCCGTCCACCGTGACCGGCAGCCCGGCCTCGTCCAGCACCCGCACCGGCACCGGTTCCCGCAGCACCACCGCCGGCCACACGTCCGGCAGCCGCCCGGGCCAGGGCGCGCCGGCCGGCCCCGCCGCCTCGTACGGCTCGCCCCACGGCACCTTGACCGCCTGCTCACCCGGACCGCGCCCGCCGGCCGGCTCGATCCGGCGCAGCCCGGCGTGTCCGAGCACCGCCTGCACTCGGGCCACCGCCCGCTCCACCCGGTCGTCCGCGACCGCCTGGCCCCACAGCGCCAACTGACGGCTCTGGTCCGGGGAGAGGCCGTCGGGGGCCAGCCGGAGCAGGGCGAACCCGGCGTCGGGCGCTTCCCCGGACGCGGCGAACGTGCCCGCGCCCTGCCAGGCCTGGAGCTGCCAGCGGACCCGCTCGGCCAGCGCCGTCGCCGACAGCCCGCCCTCGTGCCGCCACAGCCGCGAGGCCGTCCGCCCGTCCGCGCAGGCCACCTCGACGGCCACCCGGCGGCAGGTCAGCCCGGCCCCGGCCAGCCGCTGGTGCAGCTGCTCGGCCAGTGTGCGGGCGACGAACACCAGCGGCTCCGCCAGCGGCTCGGGCGGGTCGAAGCGCTGCTCGACGGCGAGGTCCGGCTCCTGGTCGCGCGGCACCAGCGGACGCGGCTGCAAGCCCCGGGCCAGCCGGTGCGCCACCGCCCCGGCCGGGCCGAAGCGGTCCACGACCGCCTCGGACGGCAGCGCGGCGAACGCCCCGACGGTCGGCAGGCCGAGCCGCCCCAGCACCTCCGCCAGCGCCTCGTCGCCGAGCACGCCCACCGGGTACGGCGCGAGGAACTCCGCCGTCCGCCCGGCCGGCACCAGCACTCCGGCGCGGGCGGCGAGCACGGCGGCGAACAGGCCGTCGGCGACCCCGACCTGGGCGGGCGGGGGCGGGGGGTGCTCGGTCCCGGTGGGGGCGGGGGGCGTGGCGGCAGGGGTGGCGGGGGGTGTGGTGGCGGGGGTGGCGTCCGTACCGGGCACGGAGACCGCGCCGGGGGCGGCGTCCGGGACCGGCTCCCGCGCCAGCGCATCCGCCACCGCCGTCCGGACCTTGGCCGCCAACGCCTCCTCACCGCCGAAGTAGCGGCCCGGCCCCTTCACCGGGATCGCGCACAGGCCCGGGCGGACCACCTCCACCCGGGGCGTGAACGCCTCCACCGCCGCGACCACCGGCTCGAAGCGGCCGGTCTCCGCCTCCGGGTCGCGGTCGCGCAGCTCCAGCGCCGGGCAGAGCCGCTGGGCCAGCTTGAGCCGCTGCCCCTGCCGCACCCCGGCCGCCCGGGCACCCGCCGAGCAGGCGAGGATCCGCCCGCCCTCGGTCACCGCCACCGGGTCGTCGCCGGTGACGGCCGCCACCGGCCAGTCCGGGCACCAGACCACCAGCACCCGCGGTGTCCTGTCGTCCGCCATCGCTCACACCACC
Organism: Kitasatospora sp. NPDC088779; assembly: GCF_040685395.1. Classification (NCBI taxonomy): domain Bacteria; kingdom Bacillati; phylum Actinomycetota; class Actinomycetes; order Kitasatosporales; family Streptomycetaceae; genus Kitasatospora; species Kitasatospora sp. NPDC088779. The sequence goes on from NZ_JBFBHW010000034.1 coordinate 42,713, forward strand.
GCTACCCGTTCGAGCGGCTGCTCGACGGCCCCGGGCCGCCCCGGAACGGGACGCTCCAGGACGGGGCGCTCCAGGGGCGGCCGGTCCAGGACCGGTCTGTCCGGGACCGCCCGTACCGCGCCGTGCTCGTCCGGCAGCCAGAGCCGGGCGGTCCTCCCGCGCACCGCCGAACCGCGCCCCTCGGCCACCACCTCCACCTGCCGCCCGGCGAGCTGCCCGTAACCGTCCCCCAGCCCGAACCAGCGCCCGGACCGGACCCCGAGCCGCAGGGCCGCCCCCGGCCACGGCCCGGCCACCAGCAGCACGCAGCCGCTGCGCCGCAGCACCGCCGCCAGCCGGGTGGCCAGCTTCGGCGGCACCGGGCCGTCCGGGCGCAGCATGACCAGTTCGACCGCGCCGGCCAGCACCGACACCACCTCGGCCCAGTGCGGCCCCGGGTCGTCCGCGACCAGCAGCCGCCGCAGGTCCAGCCCGTACCCCTCGGCCGCGGCCAGCCCCAGGTCCGGCAGCCCGACGGCCGCCGCCCAGCCGCCCTCGGTCTCCTTCACCCCGGCTGCCAGCGCCAGCAGCAGCCCGGTGTCCCCGCCCGCCACCGACACCGCCGTCCCCCGCCGCAGCCCGCCGTCCGGCAGCACCTCCCGCAGCGCCGGCACCACCGGCACCACGCCCCGCCCGGCCCGCCCTTCCGCCGGCACGGCGGCCGACGCCACCGGCCGGAGCGTCGGTCGCTCGGCGATGGAATCGAAAACAGGTTCGAAAACGGACACAACCCCAGGATCGAACATTCGTTCGCAAAGATTCAAGTCCACACCCTCCCCGCCCCACCCGTCACACTCCGTAGTTCCCCTTGCCGGCCCCTGGGTGCGCGGAATTCGGTGGACAGGTCCGACGCGATCAACAGACTGATGCCATGACGGCAACCGATCCCAAGACCGATCCCAGGACCGACCTCCGGATCTATCTCCAGGACGCCCGCGACGTCCTGCTGTGGAAGCTCGACGGCCTCTCCGAATACGACCTCCGGCGCCCGCTGACCCCGACCGGGACCAATCTGCTGGGGCTGGTCAAACACGTCACCGGGGCCGAGGCGATGTACTTCGGCGACACCTTCGGGCGGCCGTTCCCCGAACCGACGCCGCTGTGGTTCACCGGCGACGCCGAGCCGAACGCCGACCTGTGGGCGCGGGCGGACGAGACCACGGAGGAGATCACCGGACGCTACCGCCGGGTCTGGGCGCACACCGACGCCACCATCGAGGCGCTGCCGCTGGACGCGATCGGCCGGATACCGTTCGGCCGGCGGGCCGAGCAGACCTTGCACCGGGTCCTCGTCCACATGATCGCCGAGACCCACCGCCACGCCGGCCACGCCGACCTCCTCCGCGAACTCGTCGACGGCACCACCGGCCAGCGCCCGGACGGGATCAACACCGCCCCCGGCGACGCGGCCTGGTGGCAGGCCCACCACGCCCGCGTGGAGCGGGCCGCCCAGGAGGCCGGCGGGCTCGTCTGACCCGCCCCGTACGGCGCCCGGGTGGGGTGGGGGGCGGATCCGGGAAACCGGCTCGCCCTGGTCCGCCCTGGTCCGCTCTGGTCCAGCTGGAGCCCTGCGGCGGCTTGCGGCGGCTTGCCGGCTCTGGTGTCGGATGGGGCGGCTAGGGTCTGGGGGTCAAGGGTCGGGGCGGTGGAGGGCGGGGGGACGTGGGGTGTGCGCGGGTGGCGGCGGACAGGTTGCCGAGTGGGGTGGTGCATCCGGGGAGCCGGGAGTTCCTGATCCGGGAGGGGCTGCCGCTCTCGGGGGCGTTCCTGGATTTCGGGGTGCTCGGCGGCGGGCCGCCTCCGGCGCTGCCGGAGGCGGAGCGGCTGTTCGTCCTGGGCGAGACGGAGTACTGCGCGCCGTTCGCCGCGGCCGGCGGCCTGGTGCTGCTCGACGGAACGACCGGCGAGGTGTTCCTCGGCGAACCCGGCCCGCGGCGGGACCTGCTGGCCTCCGGTCTGCCCGCGCTGGCCGGGCTGGTGCGGGAGGTGGAGGCGGTCGCCGAGTCGGCCCGGCGGGCGGACGCGCTGGACGGGCGGCGCGGCCCCGCGGTGGTCGCCGAGGTGACGGCCGGGGCCGAACGGCGGATGCGGGAGATCGACCCCGGGCTGTTCGGGCGGTCCGCGACGCCGCCCGCGCACTGGGGCACGGCGCTGCTCGTGCGAGCACTGGGCTGGGGCGCGCTGCCGGGCGGTCCGGGCGGTCCGGCGTACGAGGTCGGCCCGGAGCTGGTGGCGGAGCTCGCCGCGCTGACGGGCGAGGAGGGCGGCGCGGGCCTGGTGCACCGCTACCGGGCGCAGGAGCTGCCCGCCGGGCTGGTGCACGAGCCGACCCGGCGGCTGCTGACCGAGATCGGACTGCCGCTGGGCGGGGCGATGTTCGGGGTCTGCGAGGAACCGCTGGTCACGATGGCGGAGGCGTACCCGGAGTACTTCGACGGCGAGGAGGAGCGCCCGTACCAGCGGGAGTTCCTGGCCCTCGGGGACTGGCCGACGGATCTGACGATCGCCCTGGACGGTGTCACCGGCCGCCTGGAGCTGCCGGACTGGTACGACGACGGCCAGCCGGAGGCCTACCTCAACCGCGACCTGTCCGCCCTGCTGTACGCGCTGTGGACGTACGAGCGGCTGCGCGCCGAGTGGGAGCGCTGGGACTGCGGGCGGGCCCGGGACACCTGGGCGGTGTTCGACCCGCAGTCGCTGCTGAGCACCGTGGTGGACCGGCTCGTCGAGGCCGTCGACCCGGAGGCGTTCGCCTCGCCCGGGTGCTCGTGGCGGCTGCTCGCCGAGGACGCGCACATGGGCGGCCTGCTCGGGTGATCACGGGGCGCCCCGGCTGGGGCGCCGGTACGCTGCCCCGGTGACGAACATCCGTACGGCGACCGGGCGACGGCGGGCGGTGCTGCTCACCTTCGGCGCCGTCCTGTCCCTCGCGGCGGCGGGCTCGCTGTACGGGCTGCTGTACGTGCGGTCACTGGACTTCGGCGAGCGCTGCGAGCAGGGCCTGGTACCCGGCGGCGGACGGCTGCTGGAGACGGGCGCGTCCTGGCTGCCGCCGGACGCGTGGTGCCGGTTCGAGGACGGGAGCATGTCCACCACGCCGTTCTGGGCGCTGCTGCTGTTCTACGCCCTGCTGACCCTGGTCGTCTGGTCGGTGACCGCGCTGCTGCGGATCCACCGCCCGCGCCCGCACCTGGGGCTGGACTGGCAGCCGGGGCACGGGCCGGGCTGGTAGGTCTCAGGCCTGTCGGGGCTGCGCGGGGAGCTGGGTGGGAGTCTGCGCGGGGACGGGGCCTTCGGAGGCTTCGGCTTCGGCTTCGGCTTCGGGGAGCCGGCGGCGGGTGCGGATCGGGGAGAGGAAGACCGGCAGGAAGGCCACCGCGAGGACGGCTCCGCCGCACCAGAGGGTGGCCCGCAGGCCGACGAGTTCGCCGAGCAGCCCGGACAGCGCGGAGCCGATCGCGAGCGCGCCGGTGAGCAGGAAGCGGAAGGTGGCGTTCATCCGGCCGAGGAGCGCGTCCGGGGTCATCCGCTGGCGCAGGCTCACCCCGAGGACGTTGTCCATCCCGGTCTTGAGCGAGACCAGCAGCCAGCCCGCCCCCGCCGCGAACAGCCAGGGGCCGTGCCCGATCAGCGGCACCAGCAGCCCGGCGGGCGCCACGCAGACGCCGGCCAGGCCGAGCGTACGTCCGTAGCCGAGTCGGGCGGCGATCGGGCGGGCGCAGCGCGAGCCGAGCAGGATGCCGACCCCGCCGACCGCCCAGAACAGGCCCAACGCCCCGGCGGAAAGGCCCAGTTCCCGCACGAACAGCACCGGGAGCAGCGTGTTGACGAGTTGGAAGCCCAGGTTGGTGAGGGCCGCGGTGAGGGCGAGCGCGCGCAGTTCCCGGTTGCCGAGGACGTGCCGCAGCCCCTCGGCAATCTGCGCTCCGAGCCCGCCGCCCTCGCCCCTGCCCTTGCCCCTGTCGGCGTCCCCGTCCCCGCCCTCGCCCCTGCCCCTGTCGGCGATCGGTTCGGAGGCGGGGGTGCGGCGCAGCCCGATCAGGCGAAGCGCCGAGCCGAGGTGGCTGAGCGCGGTCGCGACGATCGCGAACGGCGCGGTGAGCAGTTGGACCAGCAGGCCGCCCGCGCCGCGCCCGGCGACGTTGCCGACCGCCATCAGGCCGACGACGGCGGCGTTCGCCTGCACCAGGTGCCCGCGACCGACCAACCGGGGCAGCACGCTCTGCGAGCCGACGTCGAAGAAGACCGTCGCGCAGCCGGTGAGCAGCGCGACCGTGTACAGCTGCCAGAGGGTGAGCCCGCCCAGCCACCAGGCGAGCGGGATGGAGGCGTACAGCGCGGCCTTCACCAGGTCGGCGACGATCAGCACGCGGCGGTGGCGCATCCGGTCCACCCAGGCGCCGGCGGGCAGGCCGATGAGCAGGAAGGCGAGGGTGCTCAGGGTGGCGAGGACGCCGACCTGCCCCGGGCCCGCGTCGAGCGCCTCGACGGCGATCAGCGGGACGGCGACGTAGCCGACGTTGGTGCCGAGTTGAGCGAGGGCGGTCGCGGTGAAGAGGGTGCGGAAGTCGGCGGTTCGCCAGAGGGAGTGGGGGTGCATGGTCCGTTCAGTCGCGTGAAGCGGTGGGGGTCGGCATGAGGGCGGGGGCCTGGGCCCTGTGATGTTTCGTCAGGAAAACACCGGCGAGTACGACGACCATTCCGGCAACGGTCCGGATCGTCAGCTCCTCGCCGAGGACGAGCGCGCCGAGCGCGGTGGAGACCACCGGCAGCAGATAGCCGACGGTGGCCGCACTGGTGGGGCCCTCCGTGGCGATGAGGCGGTAGTTGAGGTGGAACGTGAGCCCGGTGCAGGCGACGCCGAGGACGGCGACGGCGACGAGTCCGAGCGGATCGGCGCCCGCGACCGGGTCGAGCGAGCCGCCGACCGGCAGCGCGAGCGTGCTCAGCCCGGCCGCGGCGGTGAGCTGGGCGGCGGAGAGGGCCAACGGGGCCGCTCCCGTGCCGGTGAGGGCACGGGCCATGTAGGCGAAGGCGATGGCGTAGCTGGCCGCCGCACCGAGCAGGGCGAGTGCGGGCAGGGCGGGGAGGCCACCGCCGTCCCGCCACGGGGAGAAGATCAGCAGCACGCCCGCGAAGCCGAGCACCAGACCACCCGACCGCAGCGGGCCGCGGGCGCGTTCGGTGCCGAGGGCGAGACCGACCAGCAGGGACCAGAGCGGGGTGGTCGCGTGCAGCACCCCGGCCAGGCCGGAACCGACGCCGCGCTCGCCGTACGCGGTCAGGAGGAACGGCAGCGCGTTGCAGAGCAGCGCCGCCAGCGTGAGCCGGCGCCAGACGGCGGCACCGCGCGGCAGGCGCTGCCGGGCGGAACGGGCGAGCAGCAGCAGGACGGCGGCGCCGAGGACCGAGCGGAGCACGGTGATCTGCACGGGGGTGAGCCCGTGCTGGAGCGCGAGCCGGATCCAGAGGAAGCCCGAGCCCCAGAACAGGGCGAGAACGGCCATCCGCAGCACGGGCGGTGCTCCTTCTGTCGAGGTGACGGTGTCGGGTGTGTCGATGTCGGGTGTCGGGGGGCGCGTGTCGGGGGGCGGGTGTCAGGGGGCGGGTGTCAGGGGGCGGGTGTCAGGGGGTGTCGGGGCGTTCGACGACGGTCCCGCGACGGGATCCGGTAGCACAAGCGAAATGTTCTTCACCACCTTTAAGCTGAGCTACATGAATGAGGTGCTCGACGTCCGACGGATGCAGGTCCTGCGGGCCGTGGTCGACCACGGCTCGGTGAGCGCGGCGGCCGGCGCGCTCGGCTACACCCCGTCCGCCGTCAGCCAGCAGGTGGCGGCGCTGGAGCGGGAGACCGGGACGGCCCTGCTGGAACGCGTCGGGCGCGGCGTTCGGCCGACCGCCGCCGGACTGCTGCTCGCCGGGCACGCCGCCGTCATCGAGCGGCAGGTCGCGGAGGCCGGCGCGGCGCTGGCCGACCTGCGGGCCGGGCGCAGCGGCAGCCTCACCGTGCGCTACTTCGCCACGGCCGGCGCCGCGTTGGTGGCCCCGGCGGTGGCCGCGTTCCGCCGGACGCACCCGGGCGTACGACTCGACCTCGGCATGACCGACCCGGAGGACCCGCTCACCGAGGTGCTGGACGGCCGGGCCGACCTCGCGGTGGTGGTCCGGTCCGACGGCGCCGCGCACCCGGGCCTGCGGCTGGTTCACCTGCGCGACGACCCGTACCGGGCGGTGCTGCCCAAGGGCCACCGGCTCGCCGCGAAACGCGTCCTGGACCTCGCCGAGCTCGCGGACGAGCCCTGGGTGGGGGCCGAGCCGCCCGGCCCGTGCCGGGAGGTCGTCCGGGGGGCCTGCGACGCGGCCGGGTTCGGGCCGTCCGTCGCGGTGGACAGCGCCGACTACGCGACGGCGCAGGGCTTCGTCGCGGCCGGACTGGGCGTCGCCCTGGTCCCCGCCCTCGGGCTCGCCCAGCGCCACCCGGGCGTCACCGTGCGCCGGCTCCGCGGCCCGGAGCCGGTCCGTGCGCTGCACGCCGCAGTGCGCGAGGGCGCCTGGGGACAGCCGGCGCTCGGCGCGCTGGTGTCCGCGCTGCGGGCGGCGGCGCAGCCGTAGGACCACCGGCCCGACCGGAAAGGCACGGGCCGGGCTGTGCCAATTCGTTGAAGAGAGCTGAAGAGAGCTGAAGAGAGTCGAAGAGAAAGGAAGTACGGAACGTGGACAGTGCTATCGGGGACCTCTACCGGGCCTTCGCGGAGCGGGAGGCGCGCGGCAACTCGGCGAGCTACCAGGGCCTCGCCGAACGCGCCGCCGGGGACGATGAGTTGTGCGCCCTGCTGGACGGGCTGCCGGCCGCGAAGCGGCAGCCGAACCTGCTGTTCGGCTCGGTCCGCCACCTCGGCGGACCGGTGACGGCCGGCTATCCGGCCTTCCGCACCTGGGTGTCGGCGCACTGGGACGAGGTTGCGGCGACGATGCTGCGACGGCGGACGCAGACCAACGAGGCCGGCCGGTGCGCCACCCTGCTGCCGCTGCTGGCGGCGCTGCCGCAGCCGCTCGCGCTGATCGAGGTGGGGGCCTCGGCGGGGCTCTGCCTCTACCCGGACCGGTATCGGTACCGATACACGGTTGAGGTGGGCGAAGTAGGCGAAGCCGGTGAAGCAGGCGGCCCGGCGATCGAGTTCGGCGCCCAGGAGAGCCCGGTGACGCTGGAGTGCGCGGTGCGCGGGCCGGTACCGCTGTCGGCGTCGTTGCGGGAGCGGCTGCCCGAGGTGGTGTGGCGCGCCGGGATCGACCTCAACCCGCTGGACGTCCGGGACGAGGAGGACATGCGCTGGCTGGAGTCGCTGGTCTGGCCCGAGCAGGCCCACCGGCTGGAGCGGCTGCGCGGCGCCGTCCAGGTCGCCCGGGCCGAGCCGCCGCACCTGGTGCGCGGCGACCTCAACGCGACGGTGAGGGAGTTGGTGGCACAGGTGCCCGCCGGTGCCACGCCGGTGGTGTTCCACAGCGCGGTGCTCGCCTACCTGTCCCCGGAGGCGCGGGAGGAGTTCGCGGTGACCATGCGCGGCCTGCCCGGGCACTGGATCTCCAACGAGGCCGTCTCGGTGCTGCCGACCGTCGAGCGACGTCTCCCCCACCCCGCGCCCGTCGGATCCGGGCTGTTCGCGCTCGCCCTGGACGAGCGGCCGGTGGCCTTCACCGGACCGCACGGGCAGTCCCTCGACTGGTTCCAGCCCCGGGACGGTCTCGGGGCTTGAAGCTGCCGCAGCGTCAGCTTCTACCGTCGTGACCAGGGCCGGAGGAACCGGCCCTGGTCCAAGCGAACGTGAACGAGGGAGACGGCGCATGGCAGCGGTCTGGCCGATCGCGGAAGTCGTCCGGATGTCGGGCGTGACAGCCCGGACCCTGCGGCACTACGACGAGATCGGACTGCTGCCACCGGCCTGGATCGGCTCCAACGGCCACCGCTACTACGAGGAACGGCAGTTGCTCCAGCTGCAACAGATCCTCGTACTGCGGGCGCTGGGGGTCGGGCTGACCGAGATCGCCCGGATCCTGGGCGACCAGGTGGACGAGCTGGAGGCCCTGCGGGACCACCGGCACCGGCTGCTCGCCGAGCGCGACCGGCTGGACACCCTGGCCGCCACCGTCTCCCGCACGATCGCCGACCTGGAACGTTCCCGAGAGGACGGCACACCCATGACCAGCATCAACCGACCGGAGAACCTGTTCGAGGGCATCCAGCCCGGCGACGTCGAGGAGAGCCTGCGGGACTTCCCCGAGCACGCCGAGGCGGCGCGGCGCGCCACCGCCGCGATGAGCCAGGCCGACGTCGAGGCCGGACAGCGCGAGCGGACGGCACGGATGATCCGCCTGGCGGAGCTGCTGACGGCCGGCCACCCGGCGGACGCCGAGCCCGTGCAGAACCACATCGACGCCGAGTACCGGGCGCTCAGCGCGCTCCGGACGGTCTCCGTCGAGGAGTTCCGCGCGATCGCGCGCTCCTGCACGGAGAACGCCCAGTGGAGCGCCGCGTACGAGGCCATCACCCCGGGCCTGGCCGCGTACCAGCGGGCCGCCTTGGAGGCGTACGCGGCGGCACGGCTGGTCTGAGTCACCGGCGGAGCGGGCCTTCCCTACCGCCCCGCCCCGCCGTCACTCGGTGCGCAGCGCCGTGACCGTCCGGGTGCGAGCCGTCCAGGCGGCGGGGAGGAGGGCCCCGAGCAGCGCCAGCACCAGGCCGCCGAGTATCAGCGGCCCCACCACCGAGGGGTGGAACACGGTGAGGTCCGCCTCCGGCACCCCGACCCCGGCGGCGCGGGCCATCGCCGGCATCACCTGGTGGTGCAGCAGGATCCCGATCGGTACCCCGATCAGCCCGGCCGTCAGCCCGCTGCCGCAGACCGAGGTGAGCACCATGCCGACCGTCTGCCGGGGCGACATCCCCAGCGCCTTGAGCACCCCGAGGTCGTGCACCCGCTCCCGGGTGTCCAGCAGCACCGTGTTGAGCACGCCCAGACCGGCCACCACGGCCAGCAGCAGGGTGAGCGTCCCGGCGAGGGTGTTCATGGCCAGCATCACGATGCTGATCTGCTGCCCGCCCGCTTCGGCGCTCAGGCCCAGCGGCCGGACGGCGTCGTCGAGCCCGTCCGCGTACGCCTTCGCGTCCGTGGCCGGGGTGAGGTCGATCTGGAAGGCGACCGCGTCGGCCTGGACGGCGGTGCCGAGCGGGGCCAGTGCGGCCCGGTCGACGAACACCTGGTCGCTGGTGGTCAGGACCTCACCGCTGATCCGCACCGGGGTGCTGCGCCCGTGGTCGGTGAGGGTGACGGTGTCGCCGACGCGCACCTGGTTGGCGCGCAGGAAGGCGGTGGCGACGACCACTTCGCCGGGGCCCTGGAACCACCGGCCGGAGATCAGCTGGTAGCCGCCCCAGGAGGCGTCCCCGGTGAAGGCGATCACCGCGGTGCGCCCGGTGTTCCCGGCCACGGCGACCGGCGTCGGAGCGGTGCTGTACCAGGCCCGGGTACCGGGGCGGCCGGTGATCGCCCTGGTCGCGGCGGCCTCGTCCACGTGGTCGGGGGCCTTCGTCGAGCTCTCGATCGGGGTCTGGAGCACGACCTTGCCGGAGCGCCCGGCCTGGAGGCCGTCCTGGAAGGAGCCGAGCGAGAGCGTCAGGCCGACGCACAGGGTGACTCCGGCCGTGCCGAGCACCACCGCGGCGGCCGTGGTCGCCGAGCGGCCCGGCCGGGTGAGCGGGGTCGCCAGCCCGAGGCTCAGGGCGCGCGGCACCGGTAGGCGGCCGATGAGCTGCTGGATCCTGGCGGCCGGACCCGACGCCCCGGCCGGACCCGGGCCGCCGCGGGAGGCTGCCCGCCGGGCGCCCGGCGCCGTCCGGCCGACCGCGAGCGCCTCCACCGTGCGCAGCCGGCCGGCCCGCAGCGCGGGCACCAGGGCGGTGCCCGCCACGGCCGCCAGGGCCACCGCCGAAACGGCGACGTCCACCCAGAGCGGGATGCCGAGCAGGCCGCCGCGCAGGGCCTTGTGCGCCATCCCGAGGACGGGCACGGACAACAGGTTTCCGCCGAGCACGCCGAGCGCCGTGCCGACCCCGGCCGGGATCAGTGCCTGGCCGACGTAGGCGCGCGCCACCTGGGACGGGGTGAAGCCGAGGGATTTGAGGATGCCGATCCGCCGGGTGGCGGCGCTGACGGCGCCGCTGACCACGACGCCGATGATCAGCACCGACATGGCCAGGCCGAGCACCCCGAAGGCCGTCACGAACGGGACGAAGGTCGCGGCCGTCCGGTTGGCCTCCGCCTGGGCCGGCCGGTACGAGGTGGCCCTGGCGAGGGCGCCGCCCGGCACCGCGGCGGCGAGCGCGGCGCGGTCCGCCTCCACCTCGGCGTCGGTGTCGGCGTGGGCGAAGCGGTAGAGGTACTGGGCGGCGGGCGCCGCACCGGGCGCGGTGAGCCCGGCGACCTGTTCGGGGGCGATCCAGCCGTCCGCGCTCCAGGAGGGGGAGGCGGCCAGGCCGACGACCTTGAGGACCGGGTGCCCGGGGAGGTCGGGGAACTGCATGCTGTCGCCGACGCCCAGCGGCGAGTGGCCGTCCAGGAACACCACCTCGCCGGGGCCGGCGAGCCAGCGGCCCATGGTGATCCGCAGACCGTCCAGCGGGCCGTCCTTCGCCCGGCCGACCAGCGTCACGGGCGGGAGCAGGCTGCCGGCCGGCGGGATCCGCAGCTCGTCACCGGCGCGCGGCTGGACGGTGAGCGCCGGGTAGGGGCCGGCCGAGGCCGTCACGCCGGGGGCGTGCGCGGTCGCGGCGAGTTGGGCGGGGCTCGCCCTGGCCGGGTCGTACAGCGCGTTGAGGTGCGCGCCGCGCTGGTCGGCGAAGGTGCGCTGGTACGGGCCCTGGGAGGCGACCAGCAGGCCCGTGGCGAGGATGCACGCCGTCACGGCCGCCATCGTGGTGAGCACCATGACCAGGGTCTGCACCCGCTTGCGGCCGACGCCGGCGCGAACCACCTTGCCCAGTACGCTCATGCGCCCGCCTCCCTTCGCCCGGCGGGGGCGTTCGCCCGCACGCGCCCTCCCGTGATCCGCTCTCCCCCAGCCTCCGGCCGGGGGCACCCCCACCACTCGCTCATCGCGCACCGCTCGCTCATCGCGCACCGCCGGGGGCCGGCACGGCCGCCGTGTCCCGGACCAGCCGGCCGTCGAGCAGTTCGATGGTCCGGTCGGCGCAGGCCTCGGCGAGCGCGGTGTCGTGGGTGACCAGCAGGATCGTCTGGCCCTCCGCGTTGAGCCCCCGGAGCAGGTCGCGGACGTCGGCGGCCGAGGCGGTGTCCAGCGCCCCGGTCGGCTCGTCGGCGAGCAGCAGCGGCGGGCGGTTCATCAAGGCCCGCGCCACCGCGACGCGTTGGCGCTCGCCGCCGGAGAGCCGACCGGGGAAGGCCTTGGCGTGCCGGGCCACCCCGAGCCGCTCCAGCAGCTCGCCGGCCCGGACCCGGGCCGGCTCCCGCCGCATCCCGGCGAGCTGGGCCGGGAGCAGCACGTTGTCCTCGACGTTCAGGTCGTCCAGCAGGTTGAAGAACTGGAACACCATGCCGATCCGCTTCCGCCGGTACTCGGCCAGGGCGGCCTCGCCGAGCTCGTGGACGGCCACGCCGTCCACCTCGACGGCGCCCTCGCTCGGGCGGTCGAGGCCGGCGACCAGGTTCAGCAGGGTGGACTTGCCGCTGCCCGAGCGGCCGAGCACGGCCAGCGCCTCGCCGGCCCGGACCTCCAGGTCGAGCCCGGCCAGCGCGGGGTGGGCGGCGTCGGATCGGTCGTACGTCTTGCTGACGCCGCGGATCCGGATGATCGGCGCGTTCACGGGCCCTCCACGATTCGAGGTCCGGCGCCGGAAGTCCGGGCCGGCTGACGGGACATGACGCTACGAATCCGGGGCGGGGCGCGGACAGCCGTCTGGACGGCCTCTCGGGGGTGTATCCAGGTACACCCCGGATTGGGGGCGCAGACCTAGAGCGCCGCACGTCACGGCGCGGCAGACTGACGCCGGATGATCAACCGGGGCCGCGGGGCCACCGACCGGAGGGGAGGCGCGGGATGAGGACGAGCGCAGTGTCCAGGGCCGTCGCGCAGCTGGAGGGGGCCGTCGTGGCCGGCGTGCGGGCGCTCTACATGGTCACGTTGGCCGTCACGGGGCTGATGGCGCTGCTGGCCGGGCCGGTCCTGCTGGCCGCCGCCCTGCTCGGCCCCGACGACACCGAGCCATTCGCCCACGGTCCGGGCGGGCCGCTGATCCTGCTGGTGCCGCTGGCGCCGGTCGCCCTCTGGGCGCTCTGCTGGGCCACCGGGGGCGGCGGCCGGGCGGCCGGGGCCGTCCTGTTCGCGCCGGGCTCGCTCGCGCTGATGGCCACCGACCTCTACGGCGGCGCCCCGCCCGGCGGCCGGTCCGGATCCCTCTGCCTGGGGCCGGCGATGCTGGTGCTCGGCCTGCTCGGCACGCGCTGGATCGCGACGGAGAACCGGCGGATCGTCGGCCGGTGGAGCGGCCGGCCGATCCCGGTGCCGTACCACCGCGTCGACGCCGGGCCGTGGCAGCGACTGCGCGCCGGCGGCTGGCTGACCGATCCGGCGACGTGGCGGGACCTCCTCTGGGTGCTCGTCTCCGGCTGCGCCATCCCGATCACCGCCGTGATCGTCGTGCTGACCCCGATCGCCCTCCAGGTGCTCGGCCGGAACGGGCCGTTCCTCCCGCTGGGGCCCCTCTACCTGATGGGGCTCTACATCTCCCCGCTGGCCGCCCTGTGGGCCGCGCCGCCGGTCCTGCGGGTGCACGAGCGGGCCGCCCGCGCCCTGCTCGGCCCGTCCCGACGGAGCGAACTCGCCCGCCAGGTCAGTCATCTGGCCCGGACCAGGGCGGACACCATCGACGCCGGGGCGGCCGAACTGCGCCGGATCGAGCGGGACCTGCACGACGGGGCGCAGGCCCGGCTGGTCGCCCTGGGCATGCTGCTGACCGTGGCCGAGCAGGTGAAGGACGACCCGAAGGCCCTGCAACCCCTGCTGGTCGAGGCCCGGATGTCCTCGGTCAAGGCCCTGAGCGAGCTGCGCGACCTGGTCCGGGGCATCCATCCGCCGGTGCTCGCCGACCGAGGCCTGGCCGACGCGGTCGAGGCGACCGCGCTGGACCTCCCGCTGCCGGTCACCTTCACCGGCGGGTTGCCCGGCCGGGCGCCCGCTCCGGTGGAGTCCGCCGTCTACTTCGCGGTGAGCGAGCTGCTGGCCAACGTGGTGAAACACGCCGGCGCCTCGCACGTGTGGATCGAGATAGGGCACAGTGGCGGGCTGCTGCGGATATCGGTCACCGATGACGGGCGCGGTGGCGCCAACCCGTCCCGGGGGACCGGCCTCAGCGGAACCGAACGCCGACTGGCCGCCTTCGACGGGGTGCTCGCGATCAGCAGCCCATCCGGTGGCCCGACCATTGTGAACCTGGAGATCCCGTGCGCGTTGTCATCGCCGAAGACCTCTTCCTCCTCCGGGACGGCCTGACTCGGCTGCTGGAGGCCAGCGGCATGGAGGTCACCGCGGCGGTCGAGACCGGCGACGAACTGCTCGCCGCAGTGGCCGCCGACCGGCCGGACATCGCCGTGGTCGACGTCCGGCTGCCGCCCGGCTTCACCGACGAGGGGCTGCGGGCGGCGCTGGCCGCCCGCCAGGCGCACCCCGGGCTGCCCGTCCTGGTGCTGTCGCAGTTCGTGGAGCAGTTGTACGCGCGCGAGCTGCTGGCCGGCAGCACCGGCGGGATCGGCTACCTGCTGAAGGACCGGGTGCTGGACGGCGCCCAGTTCATCGACGCGGTGCAGCGGGTCTCCCGGGGCGGCACCGTGATGGACCCGGAGGTGATCACCCGGCTGCTCGCCCACAACTCCTCGGCCGGCCCGGTCTCCACCCTCTCCCCGCGCGAGCGGCAGGTGCTGGCGCTGATGGCCGAGGGGCGCTCCAACGCGGCGATCGCCCAGCAGTTGGTGATCACCGAGCGGGCCGTCGCCAAGCACACCGCGTCGATCTTCGTCCGGCTCGACCTCCAGCCCTCCGACGACGACAACCGCCGCGTCCTGGCCGTGCTGGCCTACCTCAACAACGGCTGAGAGGGGCGACACACGAAGGCTTTCCACCCTTGAAGGGCCACTGCCAAGTGAGAGGCAGCCCTCCGCCGCAGGGGGCTCGCCCGCTCCGGTCAAGGTCATCTACGCTGGTGACGTGCTCATCCTTGTTCGCCGTCGCCACGTGGACCTGCTCCGCGTGACAAGCATGTCCTGTCGACGCTCCAGCTGAACCTCGCGCCACCACCCTCAAGGGCAGCCTCCACCCGGCCGCCTCCGCCTCCCGGCTCCCGGAGCACCCGCCGCACCAGGCGGCCACTCCGGCCATCCCCCGGTCGATCACCGGGACCGGCCGGGACGAGACCAGCGGATGTCACACATGTCGCAGCAGTACACCCCCATATCCGACTCCCTCCCGGTGATCGACCTCTCGCTCGCCGACGGCGGCCCGGACGACCGCCGCCGGCTGCACGACGAACTCCGTGCCGCGGCCACCGACGTCGGGTTCTTCCAGCTCGTCGGCCACGGCATCACCCCGGAGGAGACGGCCGCGCTCGCCGACGCGATGCGCGCCTTCTTCGCCCTCCCCGAGGCCGACCGGCTCGCCGTGAGCAACCTCAACTCCCCCCACTACCGCGGCTACACCCGCACCGGCGACGAGCGCACCGGCGGCAGCCAGGACTGGCGCGACCAGCTGGACATCGGCGCCGAGCTGCCCCCGCACGTCCCCGGCACCGACGAGCCCCCGTACTGGTGGCTGGAGGGCCCCAACCAGTGGCCCGCTGCGCTCCCCGAGCTGCGCACCGCCGCGCTCGGCTGGATCGACCACCTCAGCGGCACCGCCCGCCGACTGCTGCACGAGCTCCTCACCGCGATCGGCGCCCGCCCCGACTTCTACGACGAGGCCTTCGCCGGCCACCCCCACCTGCGGCTCAAGCTGGTCCGCTACCCCGGTACCGCTCCGAACGGCGCCGGCCAGGGCGTCGGTGCCCACAAGGACTACGGCTTCATCACGCTGCTGCTCCAGGACACCGTCGGCGGCCTCCAGGTCGAGCGCCCGGACGGCACCTTCCTGGAGGTCCCGCCGATGCCGGGCGCCTTCGTCGTCAACCTCGGCGAGCTGCTGGAGGTGGCCACCGACGGCTACCTCAAGGCCACCAACCACCGCGTGGTCAGCCCGGTCGGCGCCCGCGAGCGCTTCTCCGTCCCGTTCTTCTACAACCCCCGTCTCGACGCCCACATCGAGCCGCTGGACTTCCCGTTCGCCCGGCACGCCCCCGGCGCCACCGAGGATCCGGACAACCCGCTGTTCGCCGAGTTCGGCCTCAACGAGTGGAAGGGCTACACGAGGGCCCATCCCGAGGTCACCCGCCGCCACCACGCCGACCTGGCCGACGCCGCCTCCCGGTAGCCCCACGCCGCGGAGGCCGGGACCAGCCGCGCCACAGCGCAGGAGCAGCGCCGGTCAGAGCAGGCTCCGGCCAGAAGCGGCGCCGCCAGAGTCACCGGCACCCCGAGTCCGCCCCCGCCGCTCCCCAGCGGCGGGGGCGGACTCACGTGCGCGGCGGGCCGCCGTCGCCGGTGGACCAGCCGGTGGACCAGCCGCTGGACCAGCCGGTGGACCAGGGGGACGGGCACTGTCACACTGCTGCTGTCACAGTGGAAGTGTGCCAGTGCAGGAGGCGGCAGATGGGGGAGCGCGGGGCCGTGGGAGACGGGGGCGGTGTGCGGCTGACGGTCGACGAACTGGCGGCGCGGGCCGGGGTGACGGTCCGGACGGTGCGGTTCTACGGGACGAAGGGCCTGCTGCCACCACCGGAGTTGGGGCCGCGCCGGGTCGGGCTGTACGGGGCGGCGCACCTGGACCGGCTGGAGCTGATCGAGGAGTTGCAGCGCCAGGGGCTGACGTTGGCCGCGATCGAGCGGTACCTGTCCCGGCTGCCGGAGGACAGCACGCCGCTGGACCTGGCGATCCACCGGGCGCTGGTGGCGTCCTGGACGCCCGAGGCGGCGGAGGAACTGGGCCGGGCGCAGTTGGAGCGGCGGGCCGGGCGGGGGCTGTCGGAGGAACAGGTGCAACGCCTGGTCGCGATGGGGGCGTTGGAGCGGACGGCCGATCCGGAGCTGTTCCGGGTGGATCCGGGCCTGCTGCCGCTGGGGGTGCGGATCCTGGACGTGCCGATCCCGCTGGAGACGCTGCTGGCCGCGCGGGCGGTGGTGCTGGAGCACAGCCGGGCGACGGCCCGGGAGTTGCAGCGGCTGTTCCGGGAGACGGTGTGGCGGCCTTACCGGGAGAGCGAGCCGGCGCCGGACGAGCTCGCCCGGATGAGGGCGCTGACGGACCACATCCAGCCGATGGTGGCGCAGGCACTGGTCACGGCGTTCCAGCGCTCGCTGCGGGAGGAACTCGGCGAGGAACTGCGGGAGGACTCGGCGGGGAGCTGAGCGGGAAGCTGAGCAAGGAACTCGGCGAGGAACTGCGGGAGGACTCGGCGGGGAGCTGAGCGGGAAGCTGAGCAAGGAACTCGGCGAGGAGCTGAGCGGGAAGCTGAGCAAGGACCTGGGCGGGCAACCGCAGGAGGAGCCGGGTGGGGCCGTCCGGCACCCGGCCCCACCCGCTCAGGCCTGACGGTCAGTCGGTGAAGGTACGCCCCTCCGCCGCGATCCGCTCCAGCAGCGCCGGCGGCGCGAACCGTTCGCCGTAGGCGGCGGCGAGTTCGCGGGCCCGGGCCGCGAAGCCGACCGGGCCGCCCTCGTACCCGTTGATGTACTGGAACACGCCGCCCGTCCAGGCCGGGAAGCCGATGCCCAGGATGGAGCCCACGTTGGCGTCGGCGACCGAGGTCAGCACGCCCTCCTCCAGGCAGCGCACCGAGTCCAGCGCCTCGCTGAACAGCATCCGCTCCTTGAGGTCCTCGAAGAGGAGGTCCTCGAAGGGGACGTCCGCGGCCGGCTCGCCGAAGTGCTCGCGCAGCCCCGGCCAGAGCCGCCCGCGCTTGCCGTCCTCGCCGTACTCGTAGAAGCCGGCGCCGCCGCTGCGCCCGGGGCGGCCGAACTCGTCGACCATCCGGTCGACCACCGCGTCGGCCGGGTGGGGCGTCCAGCCGCCGCCGGCGGCCTCGACCGCGCGCCGGTACTCGTCGCGGATCTTGCGCGGCAGGGTGAGGGTGAGCTCGTCCATCAGCGAGAGCACCTTGGCCGGGTAGCCGGCCTGGGCGGCGGCCTGCTCGATGCTGGCCGGGGGGACGCCCTCGCCGACCATGGCGACGCCCTCGTTGAGGAACTGGCCGATGACCCGTGAGGTGAAGAAGCCGCGCGAGTCGTTGACCACGATCGGGGTCCGGTCGATCTGCCGGACCAGGTCGAAGGCGCGGGCGAGGGCCTCGTCGCCGGTCTGCGGGCCGCGGATGATCTCGACCAGGCGCATCTTGTCGACCGGGGAGAAGAAGTGCAGCCCGATGAAGTCCGCGGTGCGCTCGACGCCTTCGGCGAGCAGCCCGATCGGCAGGGTGGAGGTGTTGGAGCAGAGCAGCGCGTCGGGGGCGAGGACGCCCTCGACCTCCTGGAACACCTTGTGCTTGAGCTCGGTGTTCTCGAAGACGGCCTCGATCACCGCGTCGCAGCCGGCCAGGTCCGCGGCCTCGGCGGTGGGGGTGATCCGGGCGAGCAGCGCGTCCCGCTTGGCCTCGGTGGAGCGGCCGCGGGCGATCGCCTTGTCCAGCAGCCCGGCGGAGTAGGCCTTGCCGCGTTCGGCGGCGGCCATGCTCACGTCCTTGAGCACGACCTCGATGCCGGCCTTGGCGCAGGTGTAGGCGATGCCCGCGCCCATCATCCCGGCGCCGAGCACGGCGACCTTGCGGACGAGTCGCTTCTCGACGCCCTGGGGGCGGCCGGCGCCGGAGTTGACCGCCTGGAGGTCGAAGAACAGCGCCTGGATCATGTTCTTGCTGGTCTGTCCGCAGGCGAGCTCGGTGAAGTAGCGGGCCTCGATCGCCATCGCGGTGTCGATGTCGACCTGGGCGCTCTCCACGGCGGCGGCCAGGATGTTGCGCGGGGCCGGGTAGGGCGCGCCGTTCAGCTGCTTGCGCAGGTTGGCCGGGAAGGCGGGCAGGTTGGCGGCGAACGCCGGGTTCGCCGGGGTGCCGCCGGGGATCTTGTGGCCCTTGACGTCCCAGGGCTGGACGGCGGTCGGGTTGGCCTCGATCCAGGCCCGCGCCCGGGCGGTCAACTCCTCCGGGTTGGCCACGAGTTCGTGGACCAGCCCGTGTTCCAGGGCCTGCGCCGGGCGGTACTGGCGGCCCTCCAGGAGGAACTTCAGCAGGGCGTCGGTGATGCCGAACAGCCGTACCGTGCGGACCACTCCGCCGCCGCCCGGCAGCAGGCCGAGGGTGACCTCGGGCAGGCCGAGCCGGCTGGCGGGGTTGTCCAGGGCGATCCGGTGGTGGCAGGCGAGGGCGATCTCCAGGCCGCCGCCGAGCGCGCTGCCGTTGACGGCGGCGACGACCGGCTTGCCGAGGGTCTCCAGCCTGCGCAGCGCGCGCTTGATCCGCTGGGACTTCTCGAAGACGGCGGCGGCGTCCTCGGGGCGGGCGGCGGAGAGCAGCCGGAGGTCTCCCCCGGCGAAGAAGGTCTTCTTCCCGGAGGTGACGACGACGCCGCGCAGCCCGTCGGCGGCGGCGAGGCCGGCCAGCCGGTCGACGACGGCATCGAGGTCGGCGGTGAAGGCCTCGTTCATGGTGTTGACGGACTGGGTCGGGTCGTCGAGGACGAGGGTGACCACGCCGTCCTGGTCCTGCTCCCAGCGGATGGTGGTGGTGTCGCTCATGAGTTCAGGGTCTCCGAGGGGATCCGAGGGACAGTGGGTCAGATGCGCTCGACGATGGTGGCGACGCCCATGCCGCCGCCCACGCAGAGGGTGATCAGGCCGTAGCGCAGGTCGCGCCGCTCCAACTCGTCGATCACGGTGCCGAGCAGCATCGCGCCGGTGGCGCCGAGCGGGTGGCCGAGGGCGATCGCGCCGCCGTTGACGTTGACCTGCTCGGGCCGGAAGCCCAGTTCGCGGATGAAGCGCAGGGCGACCGCCGCGAAGGCCTCGTTGATCTCGACCAGGTCGATGTCGGCGGCGGTGAGCCCGGCCTTGGCGAGCGCCTTGCGGGTGGCCGGGGCGGGGCCGGTGAGCATGACGGTGGGCTCGGAGCCGGAGACGGCGGCGGAGACGATCCGGGCGCGCGGGCGCAGCCCGTACCGCTCGCCGATCTCCCGGCTGCCGATGGCGACGAGCGCGGCGCCGTCGACGATGCCGGAGGAGTTGCCGGCGTGGTGGACGTGGTCGATGGCCTCGACCCAGTGGTACTTCTGCAGGGCGACGGCGTCGAAGCCGCCGGCCTCGCCGATGCCGGCGAAGGAGGGCTTGAGGCCGGCCAGGGTCTCGACGGTGGTGCCGGGACGGATGAACTCGTCGCGCTCCAGCACGACCAGGCCGTTGCGGTCGCGGACCGGGACCACCGAGCGGTCGAACAGGCCGTCCGCCTGCGCCTTGGCGGCGCGGGCCTGGGATTCGGCGGCGAAGGCGTCCACGTCGGTGCGGGAGAAGCCCTCGATGGTGGCGATCAGGTCGGCGCCGATGCCCTGCGGGACGAAGTTGGTCTCGTACGCGGTCATCGGGTCCGCGAACCAGGCGCCACCGTCGGAGGCCATCTTGACCCGGGACATCGACTCGACGCCGCCGGCCAGGATGAGGTCCTCCCAGCCCGAACGGACCTTGGCGGCGGCCAGGTTGACGGCCTCCAGGCCAGAGGCGCAGAAGCGGTTCTCCTGGACGCCGGCCACCGTGTCGGGCAGGCCGGCCGCGATGGCCGCGATCCGGGCGATGTCGGAGCCCTGGTCACCGACCGGGCTGACCACGCCGAGCACGATGTCGTCGATCGCCGCCGGGTCCAACTCCGGGTGCCGGTTGCGCAGTTCGTGGATCAGGCCGACGACGAGGTCGATCGGCTTGGTGCCGTGCAGCGAGCCGGTGGCCTTGCCCCGGCCGCGCGGGGTGCGGATCGCGTCGTAGACGTACGCTTCGGTGGTCACGGTCAAACGCCTTTCGGGGCAGGGGGTTTCGCGGGAGGTCTCAGCCGAGGACGGACCGGCCGACGATCTCCTTCATGATCTCGGTGGTGCCGCCGTAGATGGTCTGGATCCGGCCGTCGGTGAACGCCCGGGCGACCGGGAACTCGCTCATGTACCCGTACCCGCCGTGCAGCTGGAGGCAGCGGTCGGCGGTGCGCTTCTGCAGTTCGGTGGCCCACCACTTGGCCATCGAGGCGTCCACCGGGGTGAGCGCGTAGCGGTTGTGCTCGGTGATGCAGCGGTCGACGAAGGCCCGGGTGACGGCGCACTCGGTGGCGAGTTCGGCGATCTCGAAACGCACGTGCTGGAGCTTGGCCAGCGGGCGGCCGAAGGCCTCGCGCTGCTTGACGTAGTCGGTGGTGATCTCGACCAGGTACTCGGCGCCGGCGATCGCCGCGGCCGCGATGGTCAGCCGCTCCTGGGCGAGGTTCTGCATCAGGTGGACGAAGCCGCCGTTGAGCTCGCCGAGCAGGTTCGCCTTCGGCACCCTGACGTCCTCGAAGAACAACTCGGCGGTGTCCTGGGCCTTCTGGCCGATCTTGTCCAGGTTGCGGCCGCGCTCGAAGCCGGGCGTGCCGCGCTCGACCACCAGCAGGCTCAGCCCGTGCGCGCCGCCCTCGGGGGTGGTGCGGGCGACCACGACCACCAGGTCGGCGAGGATGCCGTTGGAGATGAAGGTCTTGGCGCCGTTGAGCAGGTAGTGGTCGCCCCGGTCGACGGCCTGGGTGCGGATGCCCTGGAGGTCGGAGCCGGTGCCGGGCTCGGTCATCGCGATCGCGGTGATCAGCTCGCCGCTGCAGAAGCCGGGCAGCCAGCGGCGCTTCTGCTCCTCGGTGGCGAGCGAGGTGAGGTAGGGGCCGATGATGTCGTTGTGCAGGCCGACGGCCAGCCCGGAGGCGCCGGCCCGGGCGAACTCCTCGGCCAGCACGGCGGCGTAGCGGAAGTCCGGGGCGCCCCCGCCGCCGTACTCCTCGGGGACGGCCATCCCGAGCAGGCCCTGGCGGCCGGCCGCCAGCCAGGCGGAGCGGTCGACGATGCCGGCCTTCTCCCAGCGGTCGTAGTGCGGCAGCACCTCCTTGGCGAGGAAGGCCCGCACGGCGGCCCGGAAGTCCTCGTGCTGCTCGGTGAAGATCTCGCGCTGCAACGCTACGCTCCTTGTCCTGCATCGGAGTTGAGGGACGGGACGGCCCAGTCGCGGGCCACTTCGGCGGTGTCCGCGCCCGGCCGGGCCGGCGGGCGGCGCAGCGTGCCGGGGGTGGCGGAGAAGCGCGGGGCCGGGGCGGGCTGGGTGACGCCGCCCGCCTCGACATAGGTGCCGCGCGCCAACAGGTGTTCCTCCCGGGCTGCCTGACGCAGCGTCAGCACCGGTTCCACGCAGGCGTCGGACCCGGCGAAGACGGCCTCCCACTCGGCCCTGGTCCGGGTGGCGAAGCGGTCGGCGATCAGGGCCCGCAGTTCGGGCCAGCGGGCCAGGTCGTACTGCCCGGGTGCCTGCGGGCCGAGGTCCAGCAGGCGGGCGAACTCGGCGTAGAACTGCGGTTCCAGCGCCCCCACGGCCAGGTGTCCGCCGTCGGCCGCCCGGTAGACCGCGTAGAACGGCGCGCCGCCGTCCAGCAGGTTGGCGCCCCGGCGGTCCTGCCAGTGGCCGGCCGCGAGCAGCCCCCACAGCATGCTGGACAGGTGCGCCGCGCCGTCCACGATCGCGGCGTCGACGACCTGGCCGGCGCCGGTGCTCCTGGCGTGCTGCAGCCCGGCGAGCAGGCCGACGACCAGGTAGAGCGAGCCGCCCGCGTAGTCGCCCAGCAGGTTGGCCGGGATGCCGGGCGCCTCCTCGGGCCCGCCCGGCCCCGCGACCAGGCCGAGTACCCCGGCCACCGCCGCGTACCCGAGGTCGTGCCCGGCGCTGGCGGCGCGCGGGCCCTGCTGCCCCCACCCGGTCATCCGCCCGTACACCAGCGCCGGGTTGCGGGCCAGGCAGTCCTGCGGCCCGACCCCGAGCCGCTCCGCGACCCCGGGCCGGTAGCCCTCGATCAGCAGGTCCGCCCGCTCGACCAGGTCCAGCACCAGGCCGGGCCCCGCCGGGGACTTGAGGTCGACCAGCACCGACCGCTTGTTCCGGTTGGTCACGTCGTACGCCGGGTCGATGCCCAGCGGCGACGGATCCGGCCGGTCCACCCGCACCACGTCGGCGCCCAGGTCGGCCAGCAGCATCGCCGCGAACGGCCCCGGCCCGATCCCCGCGAGCTCGACCACCCGCACCCCCGCCAACGGGCCGGGGCCGGCGGCCGTGGCGCCCGGCGGACTGCTCGTGTCACGCACTGGCTGCAGAACCCTTCTGGGTTTGACAGTAAAGCTGTAACACCCGTGATGATAGGGAAGCGACCCGCCGGTAACAAGACCTCCTCCCCCATCCACCCGCCGTGCGACCGCGAACACGGAGGGTGCGTCAGTGCACTGACGGAGGGCCCCTGTACCGTCGTCATGCCACAGGGGGGATTGACCCCTTCTCGACGAGAAGGAGTTGCACACACATGGTTAGCCCGTACTTCACCACCGGGCCGGTCTCGCCGGCCTCGGCTCCGGCACCCGGCTCGGCCAGGACCGCGCCGTACGCCCCACCCGTCCAGTCCGGTGGCGGCAACGTGCCCGCGCCCGTCCTCGCCCCGGGTCTGGTGACCACCCGGCTGGACGTCCCGCACGAACTCAACGCCTCGGCCGGGATGGCCCGACAGATCGCCACCGACCTCGACAACGCGAACGGCAAGGCCGGGCCCGGCGCACACGGCCTCACCGAGTACGCGAGCACCGCGGCGACCAGGATCCGCGGCTTCTCCTTCGGCGGCGCCCTCACCGGCTGCACCGAGCGCTGGATGCAGCAGTGCAAGGCCCTGCACAACACGCTCGGCAAGGCCGCCGGCAACCTCGACAGGACCGAGCAGTCCTACAGCGCCAACGAAGCCGCGACCGCCGCCGACCTCCGCGCGGGCCGCTAGGCCCTGTTTGGCCCCAGAAGAACAGCAGTTGGAAGACCAGAAGGGGGAACCCGGACACATGGTGTCCTTCAAGGAACTGCACGAGGCCGACTTCTCCGGGATCACCGACGCCGCCGAAGCCTGGGCCGGCGTCGCCAAGGCCCTCACCGCCCTGGACGGCCGGGTCGCCAAGGACCTCACCAGCACCGCGCAGCGGGCCGGTTGGAAGGGCGCGGCGGCCGACGACGCGACCAAGGTGCTCCAGACCGTCGACGGCGACTTCAAGCAGGCCTCGGCCGTCGCCACCGCCCTCGCCGCGATCATGAAGACCGCCGCCGAGGACTTCGCCGCCGCCCGCCGCGACCTCAACACGGCGATCCACGACGCCCAGAGCGACAACATGACCGTCGCCGCGGACGGCCAGGTCAACTGGACCCTGCCGAAGGAGACGAGGAACGACCCCGACGGCGAGAAGCTGGCTCAGACGCTCGCGGCCAAGGCCGAGGCCATCGCGGCCCGGCTGACGAAGGCCGTCGAGAAGGCCGACTCCGCCGACCAGCGGGCCACCGCCGCACTCCAGGGCGACATCGGCACCAGCACCACGGCCTTCAACCCCACGCCCTACGGCGGCGGCCCGATCGCCGACGCCAACCGGGCCAAGGACCTGATGGCCAAGGCCGGCAGCCTCAGCGATCCGCAGCTGAAGCAACTGCAGGACATCATGGCCGCCAACGCGGGCAACAAGGACTTCTCCACCACGCTGCTCAACGGCCTCGACTACGGCGGGAAGACCGGCCCGGACGCCCTGCTGGAGTACAGCAAGGTCTACGACGGCCTCGCCCACGGCAACCACAACGCCAAGGGCTACCAGGACGTCTACGGCAACCTGTCGGTGGTGCTCGCCACGGCCACCCATGACGGAGGAATGGGCAAGGCCTGGGAGGACGGCCTGCTGGCCGCCGCCCGCCGCCCGGGAGGCTCTGCGGCGGGGTTCAACGACAACTACCCGGCGATGACGGCGCTGATGGGGGCGAAGGGGACGTACGACAAGGCGTTCCTGCTCAAGGTCGGCAACGACCTGGTCGACTACGAGCGCACCAGCAAGGCCAAGGGCGAGGACCTCTGGGGCCCGAACTGGAACGGCCGGGTCGACCAGTCCGACCCGATGGGCGGTCTGATGAACGCGTTCAGCCGCAACCCCGAGGCGTCGAAGGACTTCTTCGACCCCGGGAAGAGCAAGAACCTGGACTACCTGCTGCACGACCGGAAGTGGCCCTTCCAGGGAAACGAGCAGAACGTTCCCGCCGACTTCACTCCCTCCCGTAGCGCATTCGGCTATGCCCTGGAGGCGGCCACGACCGGTCGGGACCCACACAGCGACCAACCGGTCGTCCGCCCGCACGACAAGGTCATGTCGCAGATCATGGACGAGACGATGAAGTCGTTCGCGGGCGCCGGCCCCGGGGACAAGACGTCCCTTCCGGCCGGACTCCGTCGGCCGATGGCCGACATGATCGCCGACTACGCTGCGGACACGCACGAGATCCTCGGCAAGGACCTGTACGGCGCGTCCCAGCCGGACGGGCTCACCGTCAACCGCGAGCAGCTGTTGCGCCTGATCCGAGGCACCGTCGAGGACCCGGCGGCATTCGCCGTCATCCAGCACGCCGAGACCCAGGAGATCGCCCGCCGCCTGGACGGGTACGGCCCCGACGCGGTGAAGCCCGATGCGACGGGTGGTGTGAACCACGGACTGGATGCCCTCGTCCACGAGTCCGGCAGGACGCTCGGCGCGCTCGACGCGGTGTACGCCGACTCCGTCGTCGACCACGCGGACTCCGCCAAGTCTGCCCAGGACTGGCAGGCGAAGATGAATTACCACCTGCTCGGCACACCCCTGAACTTGATTCCGGGTGTGGGCGACATCGCGCAGCGCTACGCCGATATCGGGACGGCCACCTACGCCGACGCCGCCAAGGCCAAGATCGACAGCAAGCTCCAGGACAACCTGAGCTCCCACTTCTCGGCAGGACAGCAGCAGCTGAAGGCGATGATCGACTACAAGCTGATCATGTCCGGAGTCGACCATCAGACCATGGACCTCGACGGGGGCGTGCCACAGCAGCTCCAGAGGACCGCGGGATCCGCCTACAACAACGGAATCGACACCACCTATCGCACCGTGTTCGGCAGGGCGTGAGGACTATGGAGACCAAGAGCAAGAGCAAGAGCGGGCGTCCCGACGACGCCGTAGGGCTGGCCGGCAGGGTCGACGCGGCACTCAATCGGCGCGGGTTCACCACGCGCGCCCTGCGGGTGCGGTTGACGGCGGTGCTGTTGGCATTCTCCCTCGCCCTGGCAGGGGCGGCGGGCTTCGCGCTGTACCGGCTGACGAACATCGGCGGGCCCGACAGCGTGTGCGACGGAGCGGCCACAGCGGAGCAGGTGCACGACCTGCTGGGGTCCGGACCGATGAGTGAGAACAAGAAGGGCTACTCGGCGACGAAGAACTCCACCGGGAACAGCTGCTCCGCCACGGTCAGCTCCGGCTTGTTCGAGACCTCCAAGAAGGTCGTGCGGTTCACCATCGTCCTCAACACCGCTGACGGCCCGGGCGCATTGGCCGCGTCGGATGCCCGGCTGTTCTCCGGCGAATCGGCCGGCTCGGTCACCCCGGGCGCCGCGTGGGCCGTGCTCCCCGAGGCGTGCCAGAAGGGCGTACGTGCCGAGGTGAGCACCA
Source organism: Kitasatospora sp. NPDC088779 (assembly GCF_040685395.1). Taxonomy (NCBI): domain Bacteria; kingdom Bacillati; phylum Actinomycetota; class Actinomycetes; order Kitasatosporales; family Streptomycetaceae; genus Kitasatospora; species Kitasatospora sp. NPDC088779. The sequence goes on from NZ_JBFBHW010000034.1 coordinate 68,701, forward strand.
GCGAGGCGGGCCATGACGAGGCCAGGGCCCGCCTGGCCGTGGCCTTCGCCAACAGTGTGGCCAAGGCCCGCTCGTGCGCGAACCGGACACTTTCAGGACCGAAGAGCCTGTCGGCGAAGGCGGCCCAGACGGAACCGGACTGGGCCAACCTCTGCGGCCTGCCCGGGTTCGCACCCGCGAAGAACCCCGAGGCCCAGTGGCCCATGCCGCAGCAGGTCACCACCGCGTCCAACCCGATCTGGTCCTGCACGATCGGCGAGGACCCGAGGCACGACAGTCGGTCACAGGAATTCACGATCACCACCGAGCCGCGGGTCACCGCCCTAGCCCAGAAGGACGGCAAGGAGCCGTCCGAGTTCGGGCGAGCCAGCTGGGTCGCCGGCGGGACACTCGTCGCCACCTGTCAGGGCAAGGACGTCTTCTTCACCGTCAACGGCGGGTACGAGCACAGCCTCGAAAGGCCCTTCCTGTTCCCCGATCAGAAGGACCTGGTGCGCCAGTTCCTCACCGCCGGGGGCAAGGCGATCGGGTGTGAACCGATCCTGTAGCCGGGGCGGGTGGGCGGAAATGGTCGGGCGACTGTCGGGGTAATGGCCTATGGTGCGGTAGACCTATTACGCACGACACGGGGGAAGCGCCATGACCACCACCGGACACGCCACCGGACCCGCCACCCGCACGATCGTCACCGCCTCCGAGCGGCTGGTCCTCGGCCGGCCCCAGGAGGGGGACGTGGAGGCGGTGTTCGCGATCCACGGGGATCCGGAGACCAACCGCTACAACCCCAACGGGCCCCACCGCGACCGGGCGGCGAGCCAGGAGATGCTGGACGGCTTCGTCGCCGACTGGGCGCGGGACGGGGTGGGGTACTGCACCGTGTCCACCCGGGAGGAGCCGGAGGCGGTCATCGGGTTCGCCGGGCTCTACCTGCACACGCTGGACGGCGAGCGGGTGTTCAACCTCTACTACCGCTTCCGGCCGTCCGCCTGGGGCCTGGGCTACGCCGCCGAGGCGGCCCGGGCGGCGATGGCGGAGGCGCTGCCGCGCTTCCCCGGCGTGCCGGTGGTCGCGCTGATCCACCCGGACAACGTGCCGTCCCGCCGGCTCGCCGAACGGCTCGGGCTGCTGCCGGACCCGGACGGCCGCACCGACGACGAGGGCCGGCTGATCCACCGGACGGCCTGAGCCCAGGGGCCGGGCTGGGGAACCGGGCGAGCGGACGGGCGAGAGGCCAGAGGGCGGGCCTCAGAACCAGGGGGCGGCGGCCGAGGTCAGGGCCCGCAGGGCCTCGGTGAGGGCCGCCGCGGCCCCGAGGGCGCCGGTGAGCGTGAAGACGGCGCGCCCGACTCGGCCGCCGTCCGGCTGCCGGCCCTCAGGGGCGGCAGCCGCCAGCTCGTCGAGCGCCTGCCCGGCCACCTCCGCGGCGGCGGGCGGCAGTTCGTCCGGGGCGAGCGCCCGCAGCCGCTCGCGCAGCGCGTCCGCCGCCGCGAGCAGGGCGCGCAGTTCGGGTGCCTCGCCCGGGGTGGGGGCGGTCTGCTGGTGGGTGTACTCGGCGCGGGCGTGGCTGCCGCTCTGCACGATGCCCGTGACGTTCCCGGTGATGCTGATCCCGTGGCCGTCGTCGTTCACGCTGTTCCCCTGTTCCTGGTGCCGTTCAGTCCTGCCGGGTGCCGCCGACGCGCGGCGCCGGGGTGGTGAGCGTCCGGTACGAGGCGTTGGCCGCGTCCCCGGTCTGCACGACGCCGTGGACGTCGCCGTGCACCTGCACGCCGTTGTTGATCACCACGTGCTGCAACTGCTCCGCCCCGTCCGTCCGGTAGCCGTGGTCCCGCAGACAGTCGCGGACGGCCGACACGATCCGGGCCCTGACGCACTTCACGTACCGCTGGACGTCCATCTCCTGGAACAGTTGCTGGTACGCGCGCTCCGCTCCCAGCTCCCGGACGGACAGCGTGGGGCCGTGGTCGACCAGCCGGTTCTCCCGGCACATCCGGGCGTAGCGGAGCGCGTTGCGCCCGACGGCGCGCCGGCTGCGCGCGGCGCGGCGCAGCACGCCGACCGAGCCCGCCACCAGAGCGGGCAGCGCCGCGAGGGACGCCGCGCAGAGGCCGAGCCAGTCGCCGAGATCGGCGGGCGGGGCCGCGGTGTCGATCGCGTGGTAGGCACGCGCGATCGGCGGCAGCACGAAGGCCCTGCTCTCCAGGAACAGCTGCCCGCCCTGGAGTTGGGCCCGCACGAACACGGTGACGACGATCTCCTCGCGCCAGCCCGCGACCCGCACCGCCAGGTAGTGCCGCATCCGTTCCTCGGCGGCGAGGTCGACGCTCTCCACCCACCAGTGCTCCGGGTCCGGCCCGCCCCCGTTCAGCGCGGCGGCGCAGTGGGCCGCGTACGGGGCGAGGGCGGCGAACGCGGTGCCGGGGCCGTGGCCGCACCAGTCGGCGGCGGGGCCGAGGCGCTTGCCGCTCTTGAACACGAGGTCGTGCACGGCGATCCCGTGCAGGCGGTCGCCCGGGTAGGCGGGTGTGTCGGCGGCGCCGAGGCGGGCGAGTTCGGTGCGCAGCCGGGCGTGGACGGCCGGAACGGTCAACGCCCGTGCGGTGGCCGCCGGTTCCGCCTGGGCCTCGGGCAGCGGGTCGTCGGGCAGCAGGTCGTCGGCGAAGGACCAGTGGTCGATCTCGATCCCGGCGCCGACGAAGGGCGCGTAGTCGCTGTAGACGACGTCGGGGTCAGCCTGCTGCCGCGCGAGCCGCCGGTACAGGTCCTTGCGGAGGGGGTCCTCGGGGGCGGCGGCCCGGCCGGTGCCGAGCTCGTACAGCGTCTGTTCGAGCCGCCGCCGGCCGACCAGGGACACCGCGAACCAGACGGCCAGCAGGGCGGCGATCCAGTGCCACCCGAGCACCTCGACCGCGCCAAGCAGGCAGCCGACGGCCAGCCAGTTGCCGGTCCGGCGGCGCCGGGGCCGGTCGGACCGGATCAGCCAGGCCGCCACGAACACCAGGGGGACGGTCAGTTGCAGCAGCCAGAGCCGCAGCAGCACATCGAGCGCGTGCGGCACGTCGGCCTGACCGGACGCCATGAGGGAGACGGCGCCGCACACCGCGAGCACGGGCAGCACGGCCGCGGTCAGCAGGACCAGCACCGCCCGCCCCACCGCCTGCCGCCGCGCCGCGTAGCACTCCTTGAGCACCGCCGCCAGGTCGACCCCGGGGGTCGGCGGCGGTACCCGGTACGGGTGTTCGGCGAGTTCCTCGATCACCGCGTCCCGGAAGGCCGGGTCGAGGTGCGCCCCCGCCCGCAGGTAGGCGGTGGCGTCGCCGCGCGGCGCGCCGGTCTGGGCCTGGATGAGCTGCTGCAGCGGGTCGGGCACCGTCGGGGCGACCGGTGGCAGGTGCGGGTACCGGGGCGGCGGTACCGGTACGGACGGTTCGGCCATGGCGGTGTCCTCTCCCGTCCACCTGCGTGTCTCGTGAGGCGTGTGTCCGGGTCAACGACGCTCCCCCGGCCCGGGAGGAGGGTCGCAGGGCAAGATCCCCCTGGAGGGGGAGGGGGACCGTTCGCCGGGTTGACGCGTCGGCCCGGGGGGGCGGCGGGACCGTGGACGGCATGAGGACCAGGGAGGACGCGCGGCGCCGGCCCGGGCTACTGCCGGCCCCGTCGGCGGGCGCGGTGGCGCCGGCCGGACGGGCGGCCGCGGGCCGCGCACCCGCTGACGCAGGGTCACCCGGGTGAACACGGGGGCGGGCGGCCGGATGCGGCGGGCGGCGGGGGCGCTGCTGGGGCGGCGGGCCCGGCTGCGCTGGGTGCACCTGGTGCTGGGCGGCGCGCTGCTGATGCCGTACTGGCTGCTCTCGGTGGTGATGCTCGGGGCGCTCAACCCGGACCAGGGGCAACTGCGCCAGACGCTCCTACAGCTCACCGCGCTGTTCACCTCCCTGCCGATGGCCGCCGCCACCGCGCTGGTGCCGACCGTACGGGCGCTGGAGGGGGGCCGCGGCCCGGGCACTGTGCGGGGATCTCGCGAGGTACCGGGAGGGCCGCTTCCCCGGCTGGATGCTCACCGGCCCGGCGCTGGGCCTCGCCCTCCTGCTGCTGATCGTCGCCACCAGCGCCGGCTGCGGCGCCCTGCTGGCCCGCTGGGCGCCGGCCCTGCTCGGCCCGACCCCGGAGGAGCGGCTGGCCGCCGCCGAACGCCGGACCACCGTGCTCGCCCAGCGCAACCGGCTGGCCCGCGAACTGCACGACTCGGTCGGGCACGCGCTCAGCGCGGTCGGCATCCAGGCCTCGGCGGCCGCCCGGGTGCTGCGCACCGACCCGGACTTCGCCGCCGAGGCACTCCAGGCGATCGAGCGGACCACGCGAGCGGCCGTCGCCGAACTGGACGCCGTGCTCGGGCTGTTGCGCGAGGAGGAGGCCGACGCCGACCGGCCCGCCGGGCCGACGCTCGGCGGGCTGGACGACCTGCTGCGCCAACTCGCCCGCACCGGTGTGACGGTGAACGCCGAGCTGGCCCCGGGCCTGGCCCGGCTGCCCGCCGGGGTCTCCCGGGAGGCGTACCGGATCGTGCAGGAGGGCCTGACCAACGTGCTGCGGCACGCCGGGCCCGCGCCGGCCGGACTGCGGGTCGTCCTGGCCGGGGGCCGGTTGGAGATCGAACTCACCAACCCGCTGGGCCCCGCCCGCCCGAGCCGCCCTGGCGGCGGGCGCGGGCTGCGCGGGATCGGGGAGCGCGTGACCGCCCTGTGCGGCGGGAGCACGGCGGGGCCGAGCGAGTGCGGGACGACGTGGCGGCTGGCCGTCTGGCTGCCGGGGGGAGGGACACGATGAACGAGGACGACCACGGCGGGAGCGCGCACGGCGAGAACGCGCACGGCGAGAGCCGCGACGGGGCCCGCGACGGCATCCGCGTGGTGATCGCGGCGTACGAGTCGGGCTTCGTCCTGCCGGGTTGAGCCGAGGGGGACTCAGGGACTCAGGGCCTCAGGGGCCGGCAGGGCTGCGGAGTCCGGCGGGTCCAGCGGGTCCGGCGGGTCCGGCCCCGAGCAGGACCGTTTCTTCCGTCCCCCCGCTACCTGCGAGTAGAGTGCGGCGTTCCCCCTTAGCCGTCCGATACCTCCCGTATCGCCTGAAACGAACTGGTGGCCGCATGACAGTCCGGACCCGCCCCGCGCTGTGGTGGCGCATGGGCATCGTGCTCTCGGCGGGCCTCGGCCTGACCCTCGGAACCGCGCCGCTGGTGTTCTTCACCGTGCAGAGCAACGTCATCGTGCTCGGCTACTTCATCGGCGCCGTGTACTGGATGCTCAAGCGCGACACCGTGGACGCGCCCGCGCCCCGGCTGCGCGGCGCCGCCACCCTGTACATACTGATCACCGGGCTGGTCTCGCACGTCCTGCTCCAGCACGGCGCCAACCCGCTGCCCGGGCTGGTCAGCGGGCCGGACAAGCTCGCGCACTGGTCGTCGTTCTTCCTGCACTACGTGACGCCGGTGATGGTGATCGCCGACTGGCTGGTGCTGAAGCCGCGCAACGCGGCGGCCTGGAAGGACATCCCGCTCTGGCTGGCCTTCCCGCTCGGCTACGCGGCGATCGTGCTCGCCCGGAACGCGCTGTTCGACGACTACCCGACGCCCTACCCCTACTTCTTCTTCGACCCCACCACCAAGGGCTACGGCTACGTCTGGGGCCAGATAGCCCTGCTGACGGTCGAGTTCGTGGTGCTGGCCGCCGCCGTGGTCGGCCTGGACCGGCTGGGAACGCTGGTCGCGGGCAAGCTGAGGTCCGCCAAGTCCTGAATGCCCGGGCGCAGATGGCGCCCTTCCCGGGGTCGCCCTCTCCCGGGGGCTCCCTTCCCGGGTGACCGTCCGCGCGGCGGCCGGCCTCAGATCCGCCAGGAGCGGATCCGGTCGGCCGCCGCGAACACGTCCGCCCCGCCCGCCGCGATGTCGCGGGCCAGCTCGACCAGCGCCCCGTACGGCGGGTCGATGCCCTCCTTGGCCGCGTGCATGTACGCGGCCGTCGTCATGCAGGCGTACAGGTTGTTGCGCACCGGCAAGGGGCGCAGCAGCACGATGGTGTGCATCAGGGTGGCCGCGCACCAGGCGGCGTCGGCGTCGTGGCCGAGTTGCGCGGTGTTCACCCGGTGCCGGGCGACGGCGGCCTGGAGCGCGGAGTAGTCCCGCACGCTGAGGTCCTCCGGCGAGGCCAGCTCCTGCACGTCGAGCAGCCAGCGCAGGTCGACGTGGAGCGGCATCATCCCCGCACCCCCGCCGCGCCGTTCACGCCGCCGGCGCGTCCTCCGGGAACGCGGCGTCGAACTCCGCCCGGTGCGACTTCCAGAACGCCACCGCGTGGTCCACGAACACCCGCCGCTGCTGCTCCCGCACGCTCAGGTCGTGGATGTACGCCTTGATGCTCTTGCCGTCCGCGGCGGCGGCCTCGCGGATCGCGGCGAGCTCGTGCTCCGTGTACTCGATGTTGAGCGCAGGCATGGCGCCGATGGTACTGGAGCGCACCGGAGTTGGGACCACCGACGGAGGATTTTCACCCACCGTCAAAAGGGTTTGCTGTCGATACCCCCACGGAGTGGTTTCGGCGGAGCCGCGGGTAGCCCCGAAGTCGGGCGGGGGTCGGGCGCGCGGGATGACGCCGGGGCGGTGGGGGCCGCCGTAGCGTCGGGGGCAAGGCGGCGGAGCGGTTCCGCGGGGGAGGCCGGGCGGTTCGGCGGAGGCCGGAGATGACGCGCAGGGCAGTGGGCAGGGCCACAGCGAGCAGGACGACGCCGAGCCGGGCGACGGCGAGCGGGGCGGCAGTGGGCAGAGCAGCGGTCGGCAGGGCGGTGGCGGCCACGGCGGTGGCGCTCGCGACGACGGTCACGGTGGCGGCGCCGGGGGTGGCCGCGACGCGGGCCGACGGCCAGGACAGGCGGGGCGGGTCCCTCCAGGGGGTCTGGCAGATGGACGGGTACGGCCTGGTGGCCGTGGTCTCCGGGAGCAGCCTGGCCACCTACGACGTGACGACGCACAGCTGCGTGCCGGGGTGGGTCACCGGGACGCAGGACGGCGCCCCCGGCCGGGACGGCACCGTCCGGTACGTCCTGGGCGACAACGCCCTCACCCTCACCCCGCAGCCGGGCGGGCGCCGGGCGATCGACGTCGAGGAGGGCGGGACGGGCACCAAGACGCTGCGCCGCCTGGACGCGCTGCCGGCGCTGTGCACCCGGCCCTCCCCCAACGACCCGCTCGCGGTCTTCGACCGGTTCTGGGAGACCTTCGAGGAGAACTACCCCTTCTTCGCCGCCAAGGGGATCGACTGGCACGCGGCCCGCGACGAGCAGCGCGCGAAGATCACTCCGGCGACCACCACCGACCAGCTCCAGCAGATCTTCATCGACCTGCTGACCCCGCTCAAGGACGCGCACACCAGTCTGGCCCGGGTGACCGGCACCGGCCCGACCGGCGTCTACTCCGGCCGGCGCGACGGCTCGCTGAAGTCGACGCCCGCCCTGCGGGACGCGGCCCGCAAGGCCGTCGACGCACAACTGACCGGCCCCGAACAGGAGTTCGCCGTCAACGCGCAGGGGGTGAGTCGGCTGGGCGTGGGCCGGCTCCCGGACGGCGTCGGCTACCTGCGGGTGAGCGGCTTCGACGGTTACGCGACCGGCGGATTCGCCGCCCAGGCCAAGGAGCTCGACCGGGCCCTGGACGCCCTGCTCGCCGACCCCGACCGGCTCAACGGCCTGGTGATCGACGTCCGGCTGAACGGCGGCGGCTCGGACGCGCTCGGGCAGCAGATCGCCGCCCGGCTCACCGACCGCCCGTACGTCGCCTACCGCAAGGTGGCCCGCGACGACCCGGCCGACCCCACGAAGTTCACCCGGCCGCAGCCGGTCGTGGTGCGGCCCGCGCGCACCGAGCACTTCACCGGCCCCGTCGCCCTGCTCACCTCCTCGCTGTCGATCAGCGCCGCCGAGACCTTCACCCAGACCCTGATGGGCCGCTCCCCGCACGTCGTCCGGATCGGCGAGAACACCCAGGGCGTCTTCTCCGACGTGCTGATCAAGACCCTCTCGCCGGACTTCATGGTGGTGCTGCCGAACGAGAAGTACCTCACGCCCGACGGCAGCACCTTCGACGGCCCCGGCATCCCGCCGGACGTCCGCACACCGGTGTTCACCGATGAGGAGTTGGCCGGGCTCAAGGACTCCGCCCTGAGCACGGCCCGCCGCGTCCTCGGCGAGCAGTAGCGGCCGCGTCGCGGGCGGGGCCGCCCGCGCCGTACCGGTCCCCCTACATCGGATCCACCCCCCGCAGTTCGCCGTCCAGCTCCAGCCACCGGGTGAGGCCCAGGCCGCGCAGGAACGGCACGTCGTGGCTGGCCACGATCAGCGCGCCCTGGTAGGCGGCGAGCGCCTGGGTGAGCTGGCGGACGCTGGCGAGGTCCAGATTGTTGGTCGGCTCGTCGAGCAGCAGCAACTGCGGCGGCGGGTCGGCCAGCAGCAGCGCGGCCAGGGTGGCCCGGAACCGCTCGCCGCCGGAGAGGGTGGCGGCGGGCTGGTCGGCCCGGCCGCCGCGGAACAGGAAGCGGGCCAGCCGGGCACGGATCGCGTTGTCCCCGGCGGCGGGGGCGAACAGCTTGACGTTCTCCGCCACGGTCAGCTTGTCGTCCAGCAGGTCGAGCCGCTGCGGCAGGTGGCGCAACGGCACCGGCGTGCTGACCTCGCCCTCCAGCGGGGCGAGTTCGCCCGCGATGGTGCGCAGCAGGGTGGTCTTGCCGGAGCCGTTGCGGCCGACCAGGGCGATCCGCTCGGGGCCGCGCAGGTCGAGGTCGGCGGTGGTGCCGTAGGGCAGCCGGACCTTCTGCAGGGTGAGCACGGTGCGCCCGACCGGGACGGCCGTGCGCGGCAGGTCGATCCGGATCTCGGCGTCGTCGCGCACCGCCTCCTCGGCGGCGGTGAGCCGCTGCCGGGCCTCCCCCAGCCGCTCGGTGTGAATGCCCTGGAGCCGCCCGGCCGTCTCCTGGCCCTGGCGTTTGAGCTTGCCCGCGAAGATGTGCGGGTCGTTGCGGGTGACCGAGCGCTTCTTGCCGTAGCTGGCGCTGCGGTCCAGCCGGGTGCGGGCCTCGGTCAAGTCCCGTTTCTGGCGCTCGACGTCGGCCTCGGCGTTGCGCAGCAGCCGCTCGGCGGTCTCCTGCTGGGCGGCGAGGGTGCGCTCGTACTCGGCGAAGTTGCCGCCGTACCAGGTGACCGCGCCGTCCCGCAGGTCGGCGATCTGGTCGACGTGCTGGAGCAGTTCGCGGTCGTGGCTGACGATCAGCATGACGCCGTGCCAGCCTGCGACCGTCTCGTAGAGCCGCTCCCGGGCCGTCCGGTCCAGGTTGTTGGTGGGCTCGTCGAGCAGCAGGACGTCGGGGCGGCGCAGCAGCAGGGCGGCGAGGCGCAGCAGGACGGCCTCGCCGCCGGAGAGCTCCCCGGTGGTGCGGTCGAGGCCGAGGCGGTGCAGGCCGAGCCGGTCGAGGGTGGCGCGGGCGCGCTCCTCGACGTCCCAGTCGTCGCCGACGGCGTCGAAGTGGCGCTGGTCGGAGTCCCCGGACTCGATGGCGTGCAGGGCCTCACGGGTGGCCCGGATGCCGAGCGCCTCGTCCACCCGCACGGTGGTGTCCAGCGTCAACCCCTGGGGCAGGTAACCGAGTTCGCCGTCGACCCGGACGGTGCCGCCGGTCGGGGTCAGCTCGCCGGCGATCAGCCGCAGCAGGGTGGACTTGCCGGCGCCGTTGAGCCCGATCAGGCCGGTGCGGCCGGGGCCGACGGCGAGGTGGAAGCCGTCCAGGACGGGCTTGCCGTCGGGCCACTCGAAGGTGAGATCGGTGCAGAGGACGGCGGTGGTGGGTTGTGCCATGGAGGGCCTCCCGGGTGGTTGCCGAAGGGAACGATGAGCAACACGGGGAGACACCGCGGGTGCGGGCCGGTACGGCCGGGGGAGGGCGGGGCGGATCCGGATCAGCCGGATCGGGCTCGCCACGGGGCCGTGACTGAGGTCGCACACTCGCACACCGCGCGGCGAAGGGCCTGCGCGGCGGGGGCGGTGTCTCGGGACCTCAGTAGAGCAACGGCCTTCTCCTTGTCTGGCGGGTGACTCCGTCCACGCTACGCACGGCGCCGGACCCGGGCAACCGAATTTCGGCGCACCGGGAAGCACCCCTGGACACGCGTCGGGAAGCGGCTCGCCCGACCGGATTCCGGGCGCCCGGAGGAGGGCGGGTGCCGGTCCGGTGCCGATCCGGTGACGGCCCCGCCCCAGTCCGGGGGTGTGCGTAAGGGGCCTTTATCCGCATGGCAGACTCCTCCCCTGCCACGCCTGCGGCTCCCCGGAGCCGTACCCGAGGAAGGGGTCGCGTGGCGGTTATTCACAGGGGGATCTGAACTCATGTCACCGATGTACCGGCCGAACCGTGCCGTCCTGGGCGCCTCCGTCGCCGCGCTGACCGTGCTGGCCGCGACCGCGTGCGGCCCGGACAACAGCGACCCGGTCACGGCCCGGACCACGGCTCCGACGGTCGCGGCCGGCGCCACCGGCAAGCCGGGCGCGGCGCCGATCAAGCTGCCGACCGCCGAAGAGCTGAAGACCTGGAAGTTCGAGGACTGGGACAAGTGGGCCCAGCAGAACGTGATCACTCCGGCGGTCAAGGGCTACTGGACCCTGCAGCGGATCCTGAACGCCAAGCCCAAGCCGATGCCGCAGCCGCAGCCCGACCCGACGCAGCCGCCCGCCCAGCCGACCGGCGCGGCCCCGGCGCAGCCGACCTCGAAGCCGGCCGCCCCGGCCCCGGCGCAGCCCACCACCGCCCAGCCCCCGAGCACCGGCGACGCACTGCCCACCGTCATCGAGGCCAAGCCGACCCAGCACCCGTTCGCGAAGAACCTGCACGTCAACGGCAAGCTCTTCTTCAAGGACGGGAACGAGGACTACGTGTGCTCCGGCACCGTCGTCTCCGACCCGGCCAACCCCGGCAAGAGCAACCTGGTCTGGACCGCCAGCCACTGCCTGAACGGCGGCAAGGGCGGCACGTACTACACCAACATCTCCTTCGCCCCGGCCTACAACAGCAACGGCCTGCTGAGCGGCGGCAAGCAGGCCAACGAGACCGCCGCCGAGCCGTACGGCGAGTGGGGCGCGACCGCCGGCATGGTCTCGCCGCAGTGGTCGACCGAGGCCGACCCGGAGCACGGCGGCCCGTGGAGCCAGTACGACTTCGGGATCATCAAGGTCGCCAACCCGAGCGGCGACGGCAAGTCGCTGGAGGAGACCGTCGGCGGCTCCGTGCCGATCTGGTTCAACGCCCCGCGTGAGCAGCTCAGCAGCGTCAGCGCCTACGGCTACCCGGCCGGCAAGCCGTTCGACGGCGTCGAGCTGGACCACTGCGACAGCGGGAAGCCGGTGAAGAAGACCGGCGACCCGAGCCGCCCGGCGATGCTGATGATCGGCTGCAACATGACCGGCGGCAGCAGCGGCGGCGGCTGGGTCGCCGCCAAGGACGGCAAGCCGGCCCTGGTCAGCGACACCTCGATCGGCAACGGCGCCAGCACCTGGGAGGCCGGCCCGTACCTGGACGACGTGGCGGCCCGGATGTTCGACTACTTCTCGAAGAAGTCCAAGTGACCTCCTGACCGGCCCGCGTGGCCGGTCCCCGGGGTCGCGGCAGCCGCGCCGCGGCCCCGGGCTTTTCCGCCACCCGGCCCGCTCCTCCTACAATCGGGCTCATCATGAGCGCCACACTCGTAGTCAAGGACCTCGCCGCCGGTCACGGCGAACGCACCCTCTTCTCCGGCCTGGACCTGGTCGTCGCCCCCGGTGACGTGATCGGCCTGGTCGGCGTGAACGGCGCCGGCAAGTCGACGCTGCTGCGGCTGCTGGCCGGGCTGGACACCCCCGAGGGCGGTTCGCTGCGGCTCAGCCCGGCGACCGCCAACATCGGCCACCTGCCACAGGAGCCGGAGCGGCGCGAGGGCGAGTCGGTGCGCGACTTCCTGGCCCGTCGCACCGGCGTGGCGGCCGCGCAGACCGCGCTGGACGAGGCCACCGAGGGCCTGGTCGAGGGCCGCCCGGGCGCCGACGACGCGTACGCGGCGAGCCTGGACCGCTGGCTGGAGCTGGGCGGCGCCGACCTGGAGGAGCGCGCCGAGGAGGTCGCCGACTCGCTCGGCCTGAAGGTCTCGCTCGACCTGCCGATGACGGCGCTGTCCGGCGGCCAGGCCGCCCGGGCCGGCCTCGCCTCGCTGCTGCTCTCCCGCTACGACGTCTTCCTGCTGGACGAGCCCACCAACGACCTCGACCTCGACGGCCTGGAGCGGCTGGAGGCCTTCGTCAAGGGCCTGCGCGCGGGCACCGTGCTGATCAGCCACGACCGCGAGTTCCTGGCCCGCACCGTCACCAAGGTGCTGGAGCTGGACCTGCACCAGCAGCAGGTCAACCTGTACGGCGGCGGCTACGAGGCGTACCTGGAGGAGCGCGCGGTGGCCCGCCGGCACGCCCGCGAGGAGTACGACGAGTACGCCGACACCAAGGCCGGGCTGGAGGCCCGGGCCCGGATGCAGCGCGGCTGGATGGAGCACGGCGTGCGCAACGCCCGCCGCAAGTCCTCCGACAACGACAAGATCGGAAAGGCGCAGCGCGCCGAGTCCACCGAGAAGCAGGCCTCCAAGGCCCGGCAGACCCAGCGGATGATCGAGCGGCTGGACGTGGTCGAGGAGCCGCGCAAGGAGTGGGAGCTGCGGATGGAGATCGCCACCGCCCCGCGCTCCGGCTCGGTGGTCGCCACCCTGCGCGCGGCCGTCGCCCGCCGCGGCGACTTCGCCTTCGGCCCGGTGGACCTCCAGATCGACTGGGCGGACCGGGTCGCCATCACCGGCGCCAACGGCGCGGGCAAGTCGACGCTGCTGGCCGCCCTGCTCGGCCGGCTCGAACTCGACGGCGGCAGCGCCTCGTTGGGCTCCGGCGTGGTGGTCGGCGAGGTGGACCAGGCGCGCGGGCTGTTCCTCGGCGGCGAGCCGCTGGCGGACGCCTTCGCCGCCGCCGTCCCGGAGTTCACGCCGGAGGAGGTGCGCACCCTGCTGGCCAAGTTCGGCCTCAAGGCGGTGCACGTGAAGCGCCCGGCCGGCACCCTCTCCCCCGGCGAGCGCACCAGGGCCGCGCTGGCGCTGCTCCAGGCGCGCGGGGTCAACCTGCTGGTGCTGGACGAGCCCACCAACCACCTGGACCTGCCCGCGATCGAGCAGCTGGAGGCGGCGCTCGGCTCGTACACCGGGACCCTGCTGCTGGTCACCCACGACCGACGGATGCTGGACACCGTCACGGTGAACCGGCGGATCGAGGTCCGGGACGGGCGGGTGCACGAGCTGTAGTCCCGCCCGGCCGGGCGGCCCCGCCGGGCGGCCCTGCCGGATGAACCTGCCGGATGGACCCGCCGGATGGACCTGATCTGCGGATTGGTCTCGACCTCTTCCCGGCGCGGCCGTCATGTGCTGTGCTGTCGACCATGGTTGACAGTGCAGTGGCAGGGACGCCCTATCCGACCGTCCCCCTCACCCCGATGACGGTGCCGGCCCACGAGGCCGAGGCCCGCAGCAAGTCCTTCCACGACGTGATGGCGCAGCGCCGGACCGTCCGCGACTACGCGACCCACCCGATCCCGGACGGGGTCGTCGAGTGGGCGATCCGGACCGCCAACACCGCGCCCAGCGGTGCGCACATCCAGCCCTGGCGGTTCGTGGTGATCACCGACCCGGAGCGCAAGCGGCGGCTGCGCGAGGCCGCCGAGGCCGAGGAGCGCGAGTTCTACGCGCACCGGGCGTCGGAGGAGTGGCTGGCCGCGCTGGCGCCGATCGGCACCGACTGGCGCAAGCCGTTCCTGGAGGACGCGCCGGCGGTGATCGTGGTGTTCGAGGTGCACAAGGGGCCCGATTCGCCGCGGCCTTACTACACCAAGGAGTCGGTGGGGATCGCGGTCGGACTGCTGCTGGCCTCGCTGCACCAGGCCGGGCTGGCGACGCTGACCCACACGCCGAGCCCGATGAAGTTCCTCAACGAGGTCTGCGAGCGTCCGCTGGAGGAGCGCGCCGCGTACGTCATCCCGGTCGGCTACCCGGCCGAGGGGGCGCGGGTACCGGATCTGCGGCGCAAGGAGCTGGACGAGGTGCTGATCCGGCTCTGACCGCCGGGCGTGTGCGCGCCCCGGTGCGCCGGGAGTGCGGCCGGGCGCGCCGGGGTGTGGCGGGGACCGGTGAGAGGCCTGGTGGGAGGCCGTCTGGAATTCATTGGTGACAGGTCCCGGCCAAGGACATAATCGCGGCCATGAGCCACCCGCAGTCACGGTCCTGCAAGTACCCGCCCGCCCCGCTCCACGTGCCCGCTCCCGCCGCCGTCACCGCCGGGCGGCCGCCCGAGGAACTGCGGCTGCCCGGCGGGATCTCGCTGCTGCGCCGCCGCAGCACGCACGCGGTGGCGCTCAACAAGGCCGTCCGCGCCAACCTGGACCACCTGCGGCCCTGGATGGAGTGGGCGGCCGAGCCCCCCACCCGGGCGCAGACCGCCGAGCTGGCCCGGGCCGGCTCCCTCGCCTGGGAGGCCGGCACCGACTTCATGTACCTGGTCGGCCTGGACGCCGAACCCGGCGGCGTGGTCGGCGCCCTCGGCCTGCACGGCCGGATCGGCCCCGGCGCACTGGAGATCGGCTACTGGGTCGCCGCCCGGCACGCCGGCCGCGGCATCGCCACCACCACGGCCGGGGCGCTGACCGAGGCCGCCCTGGCGCTGCCCGGCATCGCGCGGGTGGAGATCCACTGCGACGAGGCGAACGGCGCCAGCGCGGCCGTCCCGCGCAAGCTCGGCTACCGGCTCGACCGGGTCGCCGAGGCCGCCGTCCGGGCTCCCGCCGAGACCGGGCGGCAGCTGATCTGGGTCCGGGAGGCCTGACGGCGTTCCGAGGCGGGGCCGGCCACCCGGACGGCCCATGCCGCTCGGTACCGCTCGCCGCTCAACACCGCTCGCCGTTCAGTACCGCTCGCCGCTCAGCTCAGTACCGCTCGCCGGTCGGAGTCGGCAGCGCGTCCAGGTCGGCCAGGTCCGCAGCCGAGAGCACGACCTCGGCCGCGCCCGCGTTGTCCACCAGGTAGCGCGGCGTCTTGGTACCCGGGATCGGGAAGACGTACCGGCCCTGCGCCAGCACCCAGGCCAGCGCGACCTGCGCGGGCGTCGCGCCGATCCGCTCGGCGACCTCCTTGACCCTGCCGACCAGTGCCAGGTTCTCCTTCAGCGCGTCCTGCTGGAAGCGCGGCAGCCGGCGGCGGAAGTCGTCGGCGGGCAGTTCGTCGAAGGAGGCGATGCTGCCGGTCAGGAAGCCCCGGCCGAGCGGCGAGAACGGCAGGAAGGCGATGCCCTGCTCCTCGGTGTACGGCAGCACCTCGGCCAGCACGTCCCGGGTCCAGAGCGAGAGCTCGGACTGCACGGACGCCACCGGGTGCACCGACTGGGCCCGCTTGATCTCCTCGACGGTCACCTCGGAGAGCCCGATCCGGCGGGCCTTGCCGGCCGCGACGGTCTCGGCGAGGGCGCCCCAGGTCTCCTCGATCGGGACGGCCGGGTCGACCCGGTGCAGCTGGTAGAGGTCGACGTGGTCGGTGCCGAGGCGGCGCAGGCTGTCGTCGATCGAGCGGCGCACGTGCTCGGGGCTGCCGTCGCGGGCCGACTGGCCGGACCCGCCCGGGACGATGCCGACCTTGGTGGCGAGGAAGGCGCGTTCCCGGTACGGGCCGGCCAGCGCGGCGCCGACCACCTCCTCGTTGGTGTAGGGGCCGTACATGTCGGCGGTGTCGATCAGGGTGACACCGAGGTCCAGCGCCTGCCGGATCACCCGGACGGAGTTCTCGTCGTCCCGGTTCTGCACGTCGTAGGCCCAGGTCATCCCCATGCAGCCGAGGCCGATGACGCCGGTCTCCGGGCCGTTGGTACCGAACGTGGCGTTGCGCATGACGGTGCTCCGATCGTGGTGGTGTGCTTGGCCGCTCGCGGGGTGCTGCGGTGGATCAACGCGTCCAGCTTTCACCTTGGAGTGCACTCAAGGTCAAGCCCGTCCGGACGCGCCTCGGATCCGCCTCGGATCCACTTCCGATCCGCCGACCGCCAGAGGGGCCGTTGATCATATGAGCGGCCCTCGGCTCACCCGGGGGTGCGATGCGCCCGAGGCGCAGGCGGAGCGCGTGCGACGGACTTCACCACCATGCGAGCGGACACGACCATCCGAACCGTGCGTTCGCACCACGGCCCGCCGCCGGGCGGGCGCAGGCCGGCCGCCCGGCCGACACCAGGTGATCACCCGTCAAACCGGCGCGCGGGAGCCCGTCGGCGGAACCTCCGCACCACCGGGCGCCATCCGCCCGGTCTTGGCAGGGCTCACGGCGACGGCGGACCCTCTGGGCACAGCCGATCATCGGCTCATCCAGTCGTATCCCGTTGGGGAGGAACCCATGACGTTCTCGCGCACCCGCCTCGCCGCCGTCGCCGTGATCGTGGCCGCCGCCACCGCCGTGACCGTCCCGGCGCAGGCCGCCGGCGGCCACCGCGCCCTCAGCCGCTTCGACGACGGCAGCTTCGAGTCGCCCAAGGCCCCGGCGAACAGCTTCGCCGAGTTCAGCGCCGGACAGACCATCGGCCCGTGGACGGTCACCACCGGCAGCGTCGACCTGATCGGCGCCGGGTTCTGGCAGGCCGCCGAGGGCGACCAGTCGGTGGACCTCAACGGCGCCACCACCGGCGCCGTCGCCCAGTCCTTCACCACCGTCCCGGGCGCCACCTACTCCGTGACGTACGCGCTGGCCGGCAACACGTCGGCCGCACCGACCGTGAAGACCGGCCGGGCGCTCGTCGACGGCCAGGACTTCCAGGACTTCTCCTTCGACATCACCGGCAAGACGCCGACCAACATGGGTTACGTGGGGCGCCAGTTCAGCTTCGTCGCGCGGAACGCCTCCACCACGCTGACCTTCGCCAGCACCAACGCGGGCTCGGCCGGCCCGGTCGTGGACGACGTCCAGGTCAAGGAGTGCAAGCCGTGCTGCGGGTGATCCACTGAACCGCCCGCCCGCCCGCCGGTTCGAGACCAGCGGGCGGGCCTTCTCCTCCTTGCCGACCGTTGTTTCCCCCTCGCTTAAAGTGCTTCACCCCGCACGACGAGCCCTGACAGGGTCAGTTACCGGAAGAGCTACGCCGAAGCCGAATGGGACGCTCAGGGTTCGCTGACCCGGACCATCGGCGCGGGCGCCATCACGGCAAGTGCCATCAGCGGCAAGTGCCATCAGCGGCAACGGAATCGTGGGCGGGACGGCGTTCGTCGGGTCGACTCCGCGGCCCGGCCTTCACCGCCGTCGCTTTCGCGGCCGCCTCCTGCCGGGAGCCGAAAATCCTCCTGCCAGGGCGCCGGAGGTCGACAGGGGTGCCGTCCGAGGGCGCGAAGCGGTGTTCCAGGAGCGGGATCCCGGAGCCTTAAACCGTTCCTAAAACCTTCCCACAGCGGGCTTCCGATGCCCCGGAAGTGCTTGACGTGCACAGCTGGTCTAGTCCAGTTTGATGCTCAGCACCGCGCTCCTCCCCCGCACCGGACCAGCCCCCATGCTGCCGCCCGCCCCGCGTATCCCCCTTCGCGGCGCGGGCGGCCCCACGTCCCGAGAGGCACCCCCATGCCCAGCGCGCCCCAGCCCGCCCCCACGCACCGCCGCACCGCCGGTCGCACCAAGCTGCTGAGCCTCGCCGCCGCCACCGCGCTCGCCGCCGGCGGCCTCGCCACGCTCGCCGGGAACGCCGGCGCCGCCGACGGCAACCTGCTGGCCAACCCCGGCCTGGAGAGCGGCACGCTCAGCCCGTGGAGCTGTTCCGGCGGGACCGGCAGCGTCGTCAACTCCGGTGCGCACAGCGGCAGCTACGCACTGAAGGGGGCGGTCGGCGCGAGCGACACCGCACAGTGCGGCCAGACCGTCACCGTCCAGCCCAACACCACGTACAACCTCAGCGCCTGGGTGCAGGGCCAGTACGTCTACCTGGGTGCCACCGGCAGCGGCGTCACCGACCCGGCCATCTGGACGCCGGGCGGCGCCAACTGGCAGCAGCTGTCCACCAGTTTCACCACCGGCCCGGCCACCACCAGCGTCACCGTCTACCTGCACGGCTGGTACGGGCAGGGCGCCTACCTCGCCGACGACATCACGCTCACCGGCCCCGGCGGCGGCAACCCCACCACCCCGCCGCCCACTTCGGGCACCCCGACCGGCGGCCCCACCGGCACGCCCACCGGCGGCCCGAGCACCCCGCCGCCGAACGTCGCCGTCCCCGTCGCGCCCTACATCGACATGGGCGCCTGGCCCACCCCGTCCATGCCCGACATGGCCAAGTCCGGCAACCTCAAGGCCTACACCATGGGCTTCGTCACCGGCGTCGGCTGCAAGGCCAGCTGGTTCAACGCCTACGACCCGCGCACCGGCTGGGCCAAGGACCAGATCGACGCGCTGCGCGCGTCCGGCGGCGACGTCAAGCTCTCCTTCGGCGGCGCCAGCGGCACCGAACTCGCCGCCGCCTGCACCACCGTGGACTCGCTGTTCGCCGAGTACGACGCCGTGGTCAACGCCTACAACCTGCGCTACGTCGACTTCGACATCGAGGGCGCGGCCATCGCCGACACCGCCTCCAACGACCGCCGCTCCGCCGCGCTCGCCAAGCTCCAGCAGGCCCACCCCGGCCTCAAGGTCTCCTTCACCCTGCCCGTCCTGCCCGAGGGCCTGACCACCGAAGGCGTCGCCATCGTCAAGTCCGCCCGCGACGCCGGGGTCGCCGTCGACCTGGTGAACATCATGGCGATGGACTACTACCGGACCGGCACCGACTACGGCAACGCCGCCGTGCAGGCCGCCCAGGCCCTGTTCGGCCAGCTCAAGGCGCTCTACCCGGCGAAGACCGACGCCCAGCTGTGGGCCATGGTCGGCGTCACCCCGATGATCGGCGAGAACGACGACCACCAGATCTACAACCAGGCCGCCGCCCAGCAGTTGGTGACCTTCGCCCGGCAGAACCACCTCGGCCTGCTGGCCTTCTGGGACGCCACCCGCGACGCCAACGCCTGCACCGGCGGCTCGCTCTCCAAGTGCACCAACATCGCGCAGCAGCCGTACGAGTTCGCGAAGATCTTCGCCCAGTACGCGGGCTGACCGCACCTCACGGGCCGACCCCCGCCTCGGCAGGGGTCGGCCTGGTGCCAGGGGTGTTCCTCAAGGGCCGCCAGGAGGCGAAGCGGTGACGGTGGCCGCGGCTCAGGTGTCGTAGCAGCCGTCCCACGGGGCGTGGAAGCCGAGGCCGTCGGGGTAGAGCTCGGCCCAGACCCCGCCCTCGCCGTCCTCGCCCTCTTCTTCCTTGTCCTCGTCCGTCTCGTCCGTCTCGTCCGTCTCGATGACCAGCCCGAACAGCGACCCCTCGCCCCGGACGGCGAACGGCGCGATGGCGATGTCCCCGTACGCGCGGCCGGGGAGGGCGTCGAGCCAGTCGGCGAGGAGTGCGCGGGCGGCCTCGACGGCCGCCTTCTCGCCGTCCGCCGTCGTGCCGGTCGAGTGGATGCGCGAGTCGAGGTGCCGGCCGGCGTCGTCGAAGCGGTGGAGCACCGCGAACCAGCGCTTCTGCGCCTGCCAGTTCTCGACGTCGGCCCCGACCTCCGGGAAGGCCGCCGTGACGGAGGCGAGGAACTGGCCGCCCTCGCACCGGCCGATGGTGCGGGTGCGGTAGTCGGGCTCGTACCGGATGGGGATCAGGTCGGGAACGCTCATGACCGAACCGTACGGCTGAGCTGTGACAACCCCCGGCCCGGAGACGGCTCCGGGCCGGGCACTGCTGCGGGCCGGAGCCGACTACGGGCCGGGCCCGGTCGGCCGACGGTTCGTTCAGCGCCCGGTGGGCAGGTTGGCCCCTCCCGTGCAGTCGAACACCACGCCCGTCACGAAGGTGTTGGCGGCCAGCAGGTGGATCGCCTGCGCGACGTCCTCGGCCCGGCCGACGCGGCCGACCGGGGTGGTGGCGGCGAGACCGTCGAACAGCGCCGTCCGCTGCCCGGCCGGGACGCGGTCCCACCACGGGGTGTCGATGACGCCGGGCGAGACGGCGTTGATCCGCAGCGGGGCGAGTTCGACGGCCAGCGGCGGGACCATCGCCTCCAGCGCGCCGTTGATGGCGGCGAGTCCGGCGGTGCCGGGGAACGCGGCGCGGGCGGAGGCCGCGGTGATCAGCGTGACGGATCCGTCCGACCGCAGGTGCGGCAGCGCCGCCTGGAGAACGCGGACCTGCGGCCAGAACTTGGCGTCGAACCCGGTGGCGAGGTCGGCCAGGTCGAGCTGGGCGAACGGACCGCTGCCGGCCGCGCCGCTGACCGCGACGACCAGGTGGTCGACGGTGCCGGACTGGGCGAAGAAGGCCGCGACGGCCTCGGGGTCGGCCGCGTCCAGCTGGTGGCCGGTGGCCCTGCCGCCGATCCGGGCGACGGCGGCGTCCAGCCGGTCCCGGCCGCGGCCGGTGATCACGACCTCGGCGCCGTCCGCGGCGAAGGCGGTGGCCGCGGCCTCGCCGATGCCCGAGCTGCCGCCCATCACGACGACGCGCTGTCCGGTGAAGAGGTTTGACGTGGTGCTCATGGTGGCGTGTCCTTCATATTGTCGAGACCGCTAGTTCCGTCAATAATGTTATCGAGACTGATAGTCTTGTCAAGCGGGGGAAGAGGAAAGGGAACACGATGACCGAAGCCCGCCCGCACACCGGACGCCGCCGCAACGAGGCCGCCCACCAGGCGATCCTCGACGCGGCCCTGCACCTGCTCGCCGAGTCCGACGGCACCCCCGTCACCATCGACGCCATCGCCCGCAGCGCCGGCGTCGGCAAGCAGACCGTCTACCGCTGGTGGCCTTCCAAGGGCGCCGTCCTGCTCGACGCCCTCACCGACCGCGCCGACCAGGACGTCCCCGGCCCCGACACCGGCACCCTGCGCACCGACCTCCGCGCCTTCATCGCCACCACCTTCGACGGCTCCCAGCGCGACACCACCGCCCCCGCCCTGCGCACCCTCGTCCGCGAAGCCGCCCGCGACCCCCACCTCGCCGACCTCATGCAGACCTTCACCGCCACCCGCCGCACCACCCTGCGCGACCTCCTCGCCCGCGGCCGCGAACGCGGCGAACTCGCCGACGACACCGACCTCGACCTGATCGTCGACCAGGTCTACGGCGTCTTCTGGTACCGCTTCATCCTCGGCCACGCCCCCCTCGACGCCACCGTCGCCGACCGGCTCACCAACTCCCTGGTCGCCGGGAACAGTTAGGCCCCCTCCGGCGGATCCTGCCGGGCGCCCACGCCAGTTGTTCATCCGATCCGCCTTCGGTACCGTCCCGTGGGGCCCTCCCTGCGGGACGGCACCCGTCCGGGGAGGGGACATTCATGCAAGGGCGAGGCGCAGCAAGGCCGTTCACATCCCGCCCGGCGCGACGCTCGGCCGCGCTGGTCGCGGCCGCGACCGCCGCCGTCGCCCTGGCGGCCGGCTGCGCGGCCGGGGACCCGGATCCGGATCCGAGGGCGTACCCGGGCAGCCCGAAGGGGCAGACCCTCGAAAAGGTGACGAAGGCGTTCGGGCTGGACCTGCCCGCGTGCGACCTTCAGGGCGTCGGGTTCCACGGATCGGCGAAGTACCCCGGGGAGGTCCTGAACCTGAGCTTCCGGGCACCGAAGGACTGCGTGGACCGCTTCCTCGCCGACCACTCGGTGGACCTGGCCCGCCCCGTCCCCTGGAGCCCCGGGCAGGGGGCCGGGACGGGCTTCGACTCCGACACCGAGACCCGGACCTTCGGCTGGTCCTTCGACAAGAACGTGACCTACGACCTCTTCGTCGACTTCACGACCTCCACCGGAAGCCGCTTCAGCGTGCTGGCCGACCCCGGGCAGACCGAGCGGACGGTGTACCTGGAGGCCCGCCACCTCGGCGGTTCCTGAACCCGGAGGCCCGCGCCCGCCCTCGGCCCGCCCTCAGCCCGCCCTCAGCCCGACCGACGAGTCCCGCTGGGCGCCGCTCCAGGGCCGTGTCCGTTCAGACGTCCGACGGCCCGCGGCGCCGGATCAGCGGCAGGTAGACCTCGTCCACGATCTCGATCAGGACGTCGTCGGGCGCGGTCGGCACGCCCCGCACCACGAACTCGTTGCGCAGCAGCACCACCGCCACCGTGGCGACCCTGGGGTGGAGCGCCTCGGGGGCCGCTTCGCCACGGGCGACCGCGCGCCCCAGGACGGTGAGCCAGGGGGCGGCCGCGGCCTCGCCGGACTGGTCCTGGAGCTGCGCCAGGAACTCCGCCGCGCCACCGGCGGCGGCCAGGAGTTCGCGCAGGATCGCGCCGAGCGGGGAGCTCCAGTGCCGGTTCGCCTGGCGGAGCAACTCCAGGGCGTCCCCGCGTAGTTCACCGGTGTCGGGGGGCACGGCGGCGGTGGCCAGCTGCTTGTAGGCGGCGATGCCGAGGGCCAGGCGGTTGGGCCAGCGGCGGTAGAGGGCGTTCTTGTTGGTGCTGGCGCGGGCGGCGACCTTGTCCATGGTCAGCCCGGCGAATCCGGACTCGGTGAGCTCCGCCACCGCCGCCCGGAGGATCGCCTCCTCCAGCGCCGCCCCGCGCCGCCGCGTCTGCCCGGCCATGGCCCTCGTCCCGTCCGATCCAGTCCGACCCCGTCGCCGGTACCGCCGTCGATACCGCCCCCTACCCTCCCATCCTTCTTGTCCTCTCCGTCCCACACCAACTAGGGTACTGGCCGTACCGTATTTGCCTGCTCCCCGTCCCACCCCCAGGAAGGCAGGACACCGTGCGCGCCAAAGGCATCAGCTACGACACCGGATTCGTCAGGAACGGGTCGTACTCCCGCAGCCGGTTCGACCCGAAGGAGGTCGAACGCGAACTGCGCATCATCCGCGACGACCTGCACTGCAACGCGGTCCGCATCATGGGCGGCGACCCCGACCGGATCGAACTCGCCGCCGGACTCGCCGCCGACCTCGGACTGGAGGTCTGGTACTCCCCGTACCCGCTGGAACTCGCCGCCGACGAACTCCTGGCCCTGTTCGCCGACTGCGCCGAGCGCGCGGAACGGCTGCGGCGGCGCGGGGCCGAGGTGGTGTTCGTCACCGGGGCCGAACTCAGCCTGATGAACCCGGGGTTCCTGCCCGGCGACACCACGGACGAACGCATCGCCCTGCTCAGCCGACCCGAGCTAGTCCGCGAACACCTCGGACCGGTCAGCGGCCGGGTCAACGCGTTCCTCGACCAGGCCGTGACCACCGTCCGCGAACACTTCGGCGGACGCGTCACCTACGCCGCCGTACCACTGGAGCGCGTCGACTGGACGCCCTTCGACCTCATCTCCCTCGACCTCTACCGCTCCGCCGAGACCGCCGACCGGTTCGCCGACGGCGTCCACGGCCTGGCCTCGCAGGGAAAGCCCGTCGCCATCACCGAGTTCGGCTCCGCCGGCTACCGCGGCGCGGGCGACCGGGGCGCGCTCGGCCTGGACATCGTCGAGTACGACGCCGAGAGCCCCGTCCGCCTGAAGGCCGCGCACGAGCGCGACGAGGCCGGCCAGGCCGCCTACCTGCGCGAACTGCTGGAGGCCTTCGACGCCGGCGGCATCGACGCCACCTTCGTCTTCACCTTCGCCCTCTACGACCACGTGCACCGCCCCGACGCCGACCCCCGCGACGACCTCGACCTCGCCAGCTACGGCATCGTCAAGGTCTACGAGGACCGCCCCGGCACCACCTACCCCGACCTCCCCTGGGACCCCAAGGCCGCCTTCACCACCCTCGCCACCTACCACCACACCCACTGACCAGGCCCCGCCCGCGCACCGCCCGCGGGAAATTATGCAGACCGGTCTACTGATCCCCACCCTCGCGCGCTGGCCCCCCCCCCCCCCCCCCCCGCGGGGGGGGCCCCCCCCCCCCCCAAAACCCCCCCCCCCCCCCCACAAGCGAAAGAAAAAAAAAAGCAGAAGCAGAGGGGTG